>NZ_JACJOV010000137.1:0-124155 GCF_014695745.1 Leptolyngbya sp. FACHB-671
GTGGACCATGCCAATTCCTAACTGGAAACCTGCTCTAAACCGTTTCGCTATCCAGTTTGGCGATCGCTTTCCTACCTGATTTTTATCCTTGACACAATCTATTTGACATACCCAATGCAGCATAAGAGGAATTTCCTTCATCTTTCACCTTTACACCTCCCTTCACTTCTACACCTCTAGTTTCTCAAACTCCTTTTGTCCATAAAGCATTTGCTGGTCAACTGCTGAAAGCACGCGATTATTTGCTAGGTCAGATTGCAAACAGCGGCAAACTAGCTCTGCTACATCCGCCCGATGAATCGACCCGGCAATGGTTGGGTCTGGAGTTAACACTGCATTGCCCGTTGCGGGTTCCGATTTTAGCCCGCCTGGACGGATGATGGTGTACGTCAATCCACTAGCAATTAAATGCTGTTCAGCCTTTTCTTTTTCGACTAGAACTTCACCTAATGCTTGCAGGGCTTGAGGAGGCAGCGCTACCACACTGTCACCGCTGCCAATCGACGATACCAAAATGAATTTTTGTGCCCCTGCTTTGACCGCAGCATCGATCAAATTCTTGTTGCCCAGGTAGTCTGCTCGCTCACCATCTTTAGGCAAACCACCGATCGTGCTAATCACTGCCCCAATCGGTTCTCCCTGCATTGCTTGCTCGACTTCAGCCACGTTCAGCGCATCTCCAAGAGCGATCGCAATTCCCATTGCCTCTAGCTCTGCCCGTGCCGCCTCGCTGCGTAAAAACGCTTTGACTGGAAGCGATCGCCCAACTAAACCACTAGCAATCTCGCGTCCTACCCCGCGACTGGCCCCGGCTAGAAATACATATGGTGCTGTCATCAAAGTTGCCTCCCCGTTTGAATCAATTGCTCACAGATTTAGACCTCTGCCACATTAGTGTGCGAGAAATCTTGCGCCTTTGTACAAATTGATTGGAAAAACCGACTAAAAAGATTCTACGCCTGGAACTTCTGCGTCAGTTTGGGGTCAAACACTGAGGAAGCGTAATGCTTCCTACAGGGGGGTTGGGGGCTAACCCCCCTTAAAAATTTCACGGTGCCACCCTACCGTCAAGACTCTGAAACCTTCTCCTTAAATAGCTTTCCAGCCGAAAACACAGGGACAGTCGTAGCCGGAATCGTCATCACTTCACCTGTCTTGGGGTTGCGCCCTTCACGGGATTGGCGTTCTCTTGCTTCAAATGTGCCAAAACCGACGAGAGTTACCTTGTTGCCTGCGGCGACAGATTCCTGGATGGACTCCAGCACTGCGGTTAGCACTGCATCCGCTTCTTTCTTGGTTACTCCTGCCTTATCGGCGATCGCATCCACTAATTCACCTTTGTTCATATAGGTTACTATTTAACGCTTGCAAGGATTATAGGGCACAGACCACGCAGACGCACAGCCAATAAAAAGCAGCCGCTACTGGGGTGGGCTGCTGGCTAGCATGAGTTGCTAGAAGTAGAATATCACATTGGTTAGTACATTTGAACTAAGTTGCTTTACCTAACTGAAGTGATACGGAATCCATTCTGTAGAGAAGCACGATTGGGTGTACGGGCGAAGCATTCGGCAAGAGAATTGTGCTTCAGTGGCAAGGATTATAACCGAATGCTTCGCCCCTACCGATACCGCTACTCTACAGAGGGGGGGACTGATTTGATTTTTGTGTAAGTGCGGACAAAATGCTCACACTTACACAAAAAATTGAACACTCTCATAGAGGGGATGTTGTTTGTGGAATGTATCTAGCCAATACCTAGCCAACCGATACAGGCTGAAGTGCCGGAAGCACTTTCTCACCAAAGACTTCAATAAACTGTTGTTGTTCACGGTTGACGTTATGTAGTAACAGTTCGCTGAATCCCAGCTCAATATCCTGTCTCAGCCAATCAATATGTTGCTGAGGGTCGGCAGAAATGCGAACGGATCCATCTAACTCATGGGGTTGCACAAATTGACCCGCAACCTCAAACTGACGAGGGGATTGCAGTTCTGTCATCAATACATTTTCAAAGATGTTACTGCGCCACTGTTCGTGGGCTTTTTGGCGGGCGGCTGTTTCATCTCGGTCATAGGAAAGTTGGACTTTCAGCAACATTGGTTTTCCGACTCCACCACCTCGACGGAAAGCGTCTACCACTTCCTTAAGTTGGTCGGGTGGGCGCGAAATCGTGATCAGTCCATCAGCCCAACTGCCCAGCCATTCTGCGGTTTTAGCGGTCACGGCTGCACCAATGATTAGTGGTGGAGTCTCAGGACGGGAATAAAGTTTTGCCTCTTCAACACAGACTAGTCCGCGATGAGTTACGGTTTCGCCCGCCCAGAGCGATCGCATGATATCCACACATTCTTTGAGCCGAGTGTTGCGATCGCTTTTGATTGGCCACTTATCGCCTGTGATTGTTTCATTGAGCGCCTGTCCGCTACCAACCGTGATCCAGAAGCGATCGGGAAACATCTCAGCTAGAGTTGCTGAGGCCTGAGCAATAATTGCAGGATGATATCGCTGCCCAGGCGCACAAACTACTCGATAGGAAAGGTTTGTTGCCTGCATAGCTGCCCCTAGCCACGACCAGGCAAAACCACTTTGTCCTTGCTGCTCAGTCCAGGGATGAAAGTGATCAGAGGAAAGAGCATGGGTAAAGCCTACTTGCTCTGCCAGTTGCACGTACTTCAGCAGTTCACTCGGCTTGAACTGTTCATGGGAAGCATGGTAGCCAATCTTTACCATAAGAATTTTTCCTGCTCGTGGTATTTAGTGAGGGCAGCTTTACTACCCTATTTCGCACGAGCATGGATAAAAATTCATCGGTTGTTAGGCATAAACCTTTTCCAGGTTTAACGGACACTGAGGTCTTAAAGGATTGTCTTCCATCGGTGGCTGAGCAATCACGCGCAGCTCATGGGGATAGCGGGGATGTGAATCATTCACCAACCAGATGGGCGGCACCATCATTGCCTCGTAATCGGCGATCGTATCAAAGGTGCCAGGTTGGGCTTTTAATTCAACGATTTGCCCCGGTCTATATTCAAATGCTTCTTCCCAATCTAAATCTGCCCCAGAATTCATAACCGTTATAAATAGTATTATCTTATACGGATTGTAAGGCTTGTTTATCGTTTAGGCAATATTCTGTAGCTATAGATACAATTTTTAATCGCGTTGAGAACACCGCAAATTCGATGCTTGGAGTTTTTAAGGTGTTTCGCAAAATACCTCTACGGGAGGAACAAATATCCGTCGTTAAGATACGTTTCGCATAGGGGCGGTTCGCGAACCGCCCCTACGAGAGGAAGCCCTTCACGGAAATTTCCTTCGCTACATTTGTTCTAGCTCTTTGCCCTTGGTTTCTTTAACCAGGAGGAGCACAAAGAAAAATGAGGTCGCAGCAGCGATGGTATACAAACTCACAATTAGCATCATCATAAAACTCCAACCAGCGGGTTAAACTTCTGCATGACGTTTTTGTCTGTCTTGGCACAGGATTTCTCGCGGTTTCATGAAGTAAGCTGGGCTTAGCTCAATCTGAGGTGCTGTGATGACTGACATCAAAGAGATGTTGCGCCAGGTGTCACTGTTTGCCCATTTGCCCGATCAACAGTTGCAGTGGCTCGCTGAGCAGGGTACTGAAGTTTGGCTAGAGCCAGGAGAATTGATTGCCGCTCAGGGAAGCCCGGCGGATGGCTTTTATGTGATTTTGCAGGGAGAAACCACCTGGACAAAAGAAGTGCAGGGGGAATCGGCTCATGCGGTGACGTTAGGCAAGGGAGACGTTTTTGCAGAACTGATTTTGCTGTTAGATGAAGCCTATCCCACAACAGGGCGAACCGTAACCCGTGTGCATCTCTATAAGTTGACCCCGGAGGGCTTCTGGGAAATGCTGAGAATCTGTCCGTCGATCTTCCGCAGCATTTTAAAAATTTCGGCGCAGCGATCGCAAATTCACGAGTCGGTTACTCAGCAGCAGGCTAAGCTGATTTCCCTTGGCACCCTCTCTGCGGGGCTAGCCCATGAGCTAAACAACCCGGCAGCAGCGGTTAAACGGAATGTATTTTACCTGGAAGAGGTGTTGCAAAAACTCCCCAACCTGGCGCTCAAGCTACACGAGCAGCCGATGACAGCAGACCGGATTAAGTTTTTGAGCGACCTATATCTTCAGGCGACAGAGTCCGCTAAGCAGGGCTGTCTGTTTGACCCGATCGCCCAGAGTGAAGCAGAAGATGCGATCGCCGATTGGCTAGAAGCTCATGATGTCGAGAATGGCTGGAAACTTGCCCCAATGCTGGTCATGGCTAATCTATACCCAGAGCGGCTAGATGAAATCATGACGCACATCGATCCAGACTGTCTGGGCAGCGTTTTGACCTGGCTAGAAGCAACGCTGACTGGAATCAAGCTTGTAGAAGACATTAAGCTCGGTTCAACCCGCATGTCTGAACTGGTGACAGCGATGAAAAGCTACTCCTACATGGATCAGGCACAGCTTCAAGAGTTGGATATACATGAGGGCATCAACAATACACTCACTATCCTGAAACATAAGTTGAAATATGGAATGACGGTCAAACGTGAGTACGGTGACTTACCTAAAATTTGTGCTTATGGCCCTCAGCTAAACCAGGTGTGGACAAATTTGATTGACAATGCTGTCGATGCAACTCAGGGAAAAGGACATCTGTGGATTCGCACTGCGCTAGAGGGCGATCGCGTCCTGATTGAGATTGCTGATGACGGAGGGGGCATTCCTGCTGATATCCAACCCCGCATTTTTGAACAGTTTTTCACCACAAAAGAAGTTGGCAAAGGCACAGGGTTAGGACTAGACATCGTTCGCCGCGTTGTCGTCGGTCAGCACAAGGGTGATGTTCACTTTGAGTCAAAACCTGGGGATACACGCTTTCAGGTGCGCCTGCCCCTTCGTCCACCCAAAAGTGCTGCTCCCAGCAATTAGGACACTGCACTCAATACGTAAATCCTGTTTCTGCAATTGAATCTACTGTATATGTCCAAATGCTTTGGGGTTTAGGTAACTAACTGTACTTTATCCCAGATGTATATACACATTAGATAACCAAGGGCTGAAACATGGTAGCGCGGCGCGGCGAAGATCTACGGTTTGATTTGACATTGGATTTTCGTAAGGCAGTTTTTGGTGGAGAAGAAATAATTCGGATTCGCCATTTAGAAAGGTGCCATGCTTGTGAGGGTTCTGGGCAACGACGAAGCATTGGCAGTTGGCTAGGAATGCAGCCAGGTATCTGTAATACCTGTGGGGAAAGTGGTCGAACTGCGATCGCCAAAAACTTGACGATTACTATTCCAGCAGGGGTTGATCAGGAGACTCGTCTCAGAGTTTCACGAGAAGGAGATGTTGGAGAAAATGGTGGTGAAGCTGGTGATTTGTATGTTTACCTGTTTGTGAGTCCACATCCTGAATTTCAGCGGGAGGGAACCCACTTATCATCAGAAGTGACGATTAGCGCTCAACAAGCGCTCTCTGGATGCGACATACAGGTCAACACCATTGATGGAGCGACAACGTTGACCATTCCTCCACAAACCCAGCCCAACACGGTCTTCACCTTACAGAACCGGGGGGTTCCCACACTAGGTAATCCTGGGCAACGCGGTAACCATGAGGTGACGGTCAAAATTGACCAACAGTCCAACCCCTTGTGTAGTAAACCTGATTTCTCTGACTCAACTGACCTGGATGGAAGATCCTATCTTCCGTCAAAAGTTCCTCCAGAAACTCCGAACGATCTCCTGAATCAAGGCGTTGAGAAGTTTAAGCGTGAGGATTATCGAGGAGCGATCGCTGATCTCCGACAAGCGATCGGATTAGATCCTAATTTTGCATTAGCGTACTCTGCTTGGGGCAATGTTTGTATCGCGATGCAGGACTACCAGAGTGCGATCGCCTGCTTTGCTCAGGCTATTCAGCTTGCTCCTAATCTGGTTGAAGCTTATGGTAGCCGTGGACTGGCGTATTATCTTTTGGGCGATCGACAACGAGCATTAGAGGAGTTAACTTACAGCATTCAAATTGATCCCTCGTTAGCTAACTCTTACTACACACGAGGGCAAATCAACCTGGAACTCGATCATATTCCCCAAGCTTTAGCAGATTTTGAGAGTGCGATCGATCTGTATCTTTCAACTGAAACTTGTTATCTAGCCGACGATGCGCTACCTCGAATTCAAAATCACTACCGCTCAGGAATCGCCTCCAGGCACTCACCAGTTGAGCCGTTGATTCAACAAGCAGCCGAGGCGCAGAATGCAGAAAACTTCCAGCAAGCGCTCAGTTACCTCACTGAGGCAATTCAGTTAGAACCAGAACTGGCTGATTTATATTACTATCGCAGCGCAGCCTATCAAGGATTGGGGCAGAGGCAATATGCGCTGGCAGATTTATCTCAGGCAATTCAACTCAATCCTAGAGTTGCTGACTATTACTACAACCGGGGCGGAATGTACTTTGATATAAAAAATGACGCCTGCATTGCTGACTTCGACCAGGTGATCAAGCTTGACCCCTACCTAGCTGAGGCACACTTCAACCTTGGCAGTGTTTATGTTAATCAGGGCAGGAAGCAGGATGGGCTGCCTTACATTCAACGAGCGGCAGAGTTATTTCAGCAACGAGGAGACAGGCAGAGCTATGAGCAAGTTGTTCATGTAATAAATCAAGTCACTACTTTGACATGATGACTGCAATTCTGATTACATAGCAGCGCTACACGCATACTTTAGAGATACGCCAACCCTTAGCTGCCTGAATTGCAGCTAAGGGTTGCTTCTACTACCTGAAGTTGCTCTGAAGTGCAGTCAAGAATATCCTACTACTACGCCTTCTCACCCCCGCTGAATCTTGCTATAGATGAGAGTGTGTAACGATCATTGGAGATAAAAGCGAGGGCTATGGTTAGAAGGATTGCGTTTTGGTTGCTGTGGGCGGGTTTTTCTGCCTATGCTTTTTTGCTGGCTCCGCCCAATCAGCCAGATACGTTTGCGTTAATCAAAGATCTCTCTACTGGACAGTGGGATGGCATTAATCCACTGGTGATTGCTTTGTTTAACATCATGGGCGTTTTGCCAATGCTCTACGCTTGTCTAGTGTTTATTGACGGCAGAGGGCAAAAGGTTCCAGCTTGGCTGTTTGCGTCGGCTTCGTTTGGTGTAGGCGCGTTTGCTCTGTTGCCTTATCTGGCTTTACGGAAACCCAATCCAACTTTCGTCGGTGAGAAGAATGCTTTACTCAAACCGCTCGATTCTCGCTGGACAGCGTTGGCGCTGGCGTTAGGAGCGATCGCCCTCCTCACTTACGGTCTAACTGCCGGAGACTGGAGCAATTTCATTCAACAGTGGCAAACCGATCGCTTTATCCACGTCATGAGCCTAGATTTTTGTATGCTCTGTCTGCTATTTCCAGCACTGATTGGTGACGATATGGCACGACGGGGTTTGCAGGATAAGCGAATTTTTTGGGCAGTGGCACTGGTGCCATTGCTGGGGGCGATCGCCTATCTCGTGCTGCGTCCACCATTAGAGACTGCTCCAGAGCGCGAATTGTCGCCTCAAAGTTAAATATTGGGATGTCAGGTCTCACACTTCAACCTAAGACCTTAAGCTTGACAGCTACTACTTATACCAAACTCGTCTGTAGAATAGCGGCATCTGTTGGGGCGAAGCACTTGGTCGCAATCCCTGCCACTGAAGCACAATTCTTTTGCCGAGTGCTTCGCCCTTACACCAAATAGTGCTTCCTTACAGAACGGATTCCGTATTAGAAATCAAAATAGATGTAAGGCGCAGCTTCATTTGGAGCCAGTAGCCATGCAGCAAATAGACAAATTGGCACCAGCAGAATTTTGACTGACCAGTTTAACTGCACTTTTAGCCCTCGCTGAATCAGATAGGCGATCGCCATTCCCACCACGATCAGTAAGAGTAGAAAAGTGATTTGGAGGCGATCGCTCCCTAATGCTTCTGCGTAAATCTTTTGAGCAAATTGAGCGTCTGCTGGATGTCCCCAGAGCCGCTGTACGACCAGACTCGACTCACGCAGGTCAGGCAAACGGAAGAAAATCCACGAGGTGAACACCATAAATTGTGTGAGTGCCCAGGCCGTTACTGTTCCGGGGAGGCTTTGCCACCAGTTCTTGAGCGCTGGGAATCGTTGAGACTGCGCCTCGGTTAGCCGATGCACAACGAGCGCTAGACCGTGCAGCAATCCCCACACCACAAAACCCCAGGCGGCTCCGTGCCAGATTCCGGCAATCAACATGACGATCGCCAGATTTACACAAGTCCGGATTAGGTTCTTGCGCGAACCGCCCAGTGGAAAGTAAAGATAGTTGCGGAGCCAGTCGCCCAGGGTAATATGCCAGCGTCGCCAAAAGTCAGCAATACTGGTGGAGAAGTAGGGGAAGTTAAAGTTTTGCGGTAGCTCAAATCCCAGCAGAATAGCGCTGCCCCGCGCCACATCCACATAGCCGCTAAAGTCGAGATAAAGCTGTAAGCCATAGGCAAAGGTCGCTAGCCACAGGTCGCCGCTGCCTGCCCGCTGGAGGTTGTTGAAGCTGAGGTCAACCAGAGTGCCGATGTGGTCGGCTAGCAGCAGTTTTTTCACCGCACCGCAAGCAATTAGCCAGAGTCCTTCGACAATTTGGTTGGGCGGCGGAAATTTCAGCGTCTTGATCTGGTCTGCTAGGGGATGGAATCGGGTGATCGGACCGGAAATCAACTTGGGAAAGAATAGCTTGTAGCTGGAAAACAGCAGAAAACTACGGGTTGGTGGCGCACCGCGATAGATGTCTACGAGATACGCGATGCATTCAAAGGTGAAGAAGCTGATTCCTAGTGGGGCGATGAGGCGATCGCCAATCCAGGCGGCATTCTCCTGGGCTACGGGTAGATTCAACACTGCGCCTACCGAAGACACCAGGAACGGCACATACTTAAAGCTCACTAGCAGCAAGACGTTCAGAAAAACGCCTATACACAGAAGCTTTAAGCGGCGATTGTTCCAGTCTTGCTGGGCAAGCTGCCAGTCCTCGCCTGCGGGGGCGCGCCAGTCGCATGGGGCAGCGATCGCCCGTCCCAGCCAAAAGTTGAGCAGCGTCATTAATAGCAGCAGCGGCACATACTGAAGCTGCAGCGAACTGTAGAAGACCAGGCTGGCAACCAGCAGAATCAGTAACTTGAGCGATCGCGCCTCTAGTGACCAGTAGATGCCCAGAACGCTCAACAGAAAAATGCCGTAAAGGATTGAGAGAAAAGTCATAGGTTCAGAGCAAACACCCCTGTAAAGCCAGGTTGTGATGACAACCGTATTCAGGTTGACTGCAATCGCTAATAAAAGTCCTTACAGTCTCGCCAGTATAGTCCCGTCTGTAAATTAAACATCCATTTTATGGCACTGCGTGCCTGAATCGAGCAGCTGTGCAGGAAAGCTTCCCTACACAGGATTTCCTTGAAAAATGGCTCTGTAGGACAGACCAACCAAAGTTTTTCTCGCTCCTAATTCACTGCAAATTTGACCTATGACAGCAACTAAAACCTGGGAAACAGAACTGTTTTGGGGTCTGGGCTATGAGTTTGATCCGCAGTAACTATTGACTCCGGCACAGCAGGCACTACAGGCAAAGCTGATTGACCTGTACGCGACGGTGCTGCAACCGAATGCGACCGCTTCCCTTCTCTCTCAAAAAAATCCGTAGTCTGTCATCTTGACTAAATACCGTTTGCTCAGATATGCTCTCACGTTAAGGTTGTCAATTTTACGCACAGACAGCCCTACACTACCCAAAGATCTAGCGCTACCCAAGGCTGCGGCAACAGCCCTGAGCAGCTAACCCCCAAACTGTACCGAGCAGTCTGGCGGCTAACGGTGAATTTTAACACTCCCTTAGCCACCCCGACTTGTCGTGTCAAAAAAGCGGGGTGGCTAGGTTTTTGGGGTTTCCTCAAAAACCTTAAGGAGTACAACTCATGTCTCAATGTTTTTTGGAATCTCCCAACGCCCCGACTGTTGAGAGAGAAGTTTCTGCCCTTCAGAATAGTGAGCGCGATTACCCCATAGGGGGAACTGCTTCGCATCGCCTGCGAGTTCTGATCATCGGTTCTCGTGATGGCGTAATAGAAACCATTCACGACCTGCATCGACGTGGCTTTGCCCAAGTGGGAATGTGGAGTCCGTTGTTACCTGCTCCTAGTTCTGGTGAGGTAATGAGTATTTTGACACGCGATCGAAGAAGGTAAGAAAAGAGGGAGGAGAGGGGGCGATCGCCCTCTCTCCTTTATCCATCCAACGAACTTCTTGCTCCACGTCCACTCCAATTGAGCTTGAGCAGATCGCGGAATCTTGCTGTAAATCCTCCTCAGATCAGGGAGATCCGTAGCAAGGCTGCTGTAGATCGACCCCTTGTTAGCAAATCTACAGCAAAGTAGTCGTTGCTCTATCCAAATTTGGGCAGATCTACAGCAAAGCTCCGTACAATAAGTTGTTAGATAACCTTAACTTGTTACATCTTAACCAAGCCACATTACTTCCAAATCCAATGAGGTAGGATTTGAATGAATACTTTCCTGAAGTGGGAATGCTGAAATTAATGTTGCTTAAGCACTTAATGAAAGGCTTCCAAGTTCATGTTGATATATGTTGGTGACGGTCGAGATGTAATTAAAAGGATTAGAAACAACCATTTGAAGGGTAATGTTGAAGCTTCAAGTTTGCGGAAACATCTCGCAATTGAAATGGGTTATCAAATCTCAGTTTCTAAACGTTCAAGTGGTTCTCAACGAATACGAATAGCTTTGCCAGAACCCGAGAAAGGAGAAAGCATTGTTTCTGCATATCTAAGTGGTGGTCTGTGGCAATACATTATTTGTGACTCATATGAGGAAGCAAATGTCTTTCAGGTCTAAATTTGAAATACTACTGCACAACCTACAAAATAGCCAGTTCTATGAGTTTGGTGGGCTTGCTGGTTTAATTTCTGGTGCTGGAGTATATGCTTTTCACCATCATCAATATCCTACGACTAGCTAATAGTTCGGATGCAACGGATTAACCGAAGCCGCTTAGGTTCGGTTCAAAGACCCTGGAACTGCTGACCCGAACCGTTAGCGGTCACAAAGTCATATCGTTTGTTGGAGGTAAGCAGCGACCTGGAAACAAAATAATTGCTCAAACTGATCGTAAAGCCCCTCTAAAGGGGGATGCTTTAGAGGAGCATTAAAGCCACGTTGGTTTGAGTAGCAAGATCAATATTATGAATGTACGAGCATTTTTCCGAGCCGCTACAGTTGAAGATGCTGCCCCTCCTTACAACAACATTCAACTGAAGGTTTTCTACCCCGCCCAGTTGACAGGTAGCGACCAGGAGCAGGACATGGGCATTGTTCCTGCTGATGCTCAACACTCCCCCTTCAAGGTCGTTATTCTTTTCAACGGTATCAATTGCGGTCCTGAAGTGTATCAATGGCTGGCTGTTAAGTTGGCAAAGCGTGGATTAGTGGTCATTACATTTTCCTGGATTGCCGAAAATCTACCTGGAATGGTGGCGCTTACTCCTGGGGTTGACATTAATATGCTGACTCCAGCTATGTATGGTAAAGCTCCGACGGCTTCTGCTTTACCAACTTTGCTGAGGGAGCTAGAGAGGCTCCAGGGTGAAGGGGTGCTGGCGGGTCTGCTCGACTTAAATGGTGTCATTCTGGGAGGACATTCTGCTGGAGGTAGGGTTGCAATTGAAAGCGCAGATTCACGCTTTTTCCCATCTGTTGTCGCTGCTTTCGCCTATGGCGCTCATACTGCAGCGATTACCCAGTTAGGTTATGCAGCAGGCACGATCCTATCTCTACCAGATTCCTTACCCCTTCTACTAATCGGGGGAACTCGTGATGGAGTTATTGCTAATAGTAGCCATCGCTATGGAGTGGGTTGGGAAGAAGCTACAACACCAGTTAAGCTGACCTTTCAAGAGGCGATCGTAGGTGGCAGAAGTGATAGTTATTTGCTGCTTCTAGAAGGAGCCAACCATTTTTCGATTGCTGATCCATTCGATTTCACAACAGGCAGACCATTTCTAGACTTTCCAGCTACCCAATCAGAAGAACAACTGCGGGATTTAATGGCGGAGGCGATCGCCATGTTCATCGATGCTCATGTTCGTGACGAGGCAACAGCTCTTGAAGCTCTCAATCAATTATTAGTATCTAACAATCCTTTGATTGCATCATTTGAGCGCAAGTAATTTATAGTTTCAAGTCTGGTGATTTGAGATTGAGTGACTCTCGGTGATCAGTAGCGACTGTACCTATCAATCTCGCCGAGTGAGGATAAGATGCTGGAGCCGTACCTCAGCTAACCGTTCAGATGGGTTAGTTCGGGTACCGACTGTAAACTCTCCAATCAACGCGTAATAAACCATCCGGGCGCGTACCATTGCTTCAAAGGGTGTAAAGCCTAGTTCTAAAAACAAAGTTTTCGTGTAGCTCAAACGCCGCTGGTCAACTTGCTCAAGTAGCAACGCAACTTTAGAATCGTTCGCTGCCCAAGATCGAATCGCGTGTTCGACTTGACCATCATCTTGAATCGCCAGTTCAAACAAGTAGAGCAGTTTCGTTGAAGCATCACCGCCCGCCACTTCAACTTGCTCAATAATGCTATCTGTTTCACGACTGACCCAATCTTGTAAGATCGCCTCCAAAAGCTCTTCTCGATTCTTGAAATGCCAATAGAAACTACCTTTCGTCACATTCAATAGTTGAGCCATTGGCTCAACTCGCACCGACTCCACTCCTTTTTCTGCTAAAACCTTTAGACCCAAATCAATCCAGTCTTGCTGTCCAAGCTTAGAACTCTCTTTTTTCTTGACCATACGGTAGCGTATTGACATCTACGTTATGTGAATTCTAACCTACAAACATACGGTAGCGTATGTAAGAAAGGATTGAGATGAAGATGCTTCAAGTGAGTGGATATTGGTTAATTTGTACAGGTGTTTTACATGCTTTAATCACTGGATGGCAATTTGCTGACCCTTTAATGGATATTGTGCAGGCGGGTTGGTTCAACGCAGTTGCACCACATCCATCGACTCCTTTTTATGACCGAGAAGATGCATTTTGGTGCATGATGATCACACCATTTCTTCTCTTAATTGGGCAATTGTGCTGTTGGGCGCATACAAACAACGTTCCCTTGCCAAATTTTCCTGGCTGGATTCTCCTTCTAACGGCTGTTGTTGGAATTACTCTTGAACCAATTTCAGGATTTTGGCTCATCATTCCTCCAGCGCTATTGATTCTAGCTAATTCGCATAACCGTAAGGAATCCTTAGGGAAAGCGCCATAGCGCTTTCCCTAACGCGATGTTACATAGCAGCTAACAATCGTCCTGCAAACGTAGCAGCTTCTGAACACGGTCGTTAGCTGTTTCGTTTCGGTCGTGGGAGCATAGTTAGAAACAGTGTTGGGAGTTCGATGGATGATTGAAGCAGTTCTTTTCGATCTCGATGGAACGTTGCTCGATCGGGATGCCTCAATTAAGCGATTTATTGCAGCCCAATATGGCAGACTCGGCAACTACTTAAGCCACATTCCTAAAGCCGATTACGTTAGCAGATTCATTGAACTAGACTGTCATGGTCATGTTTGGAAAGATAAAGTTTGTCAAGAACTGGTTGCGGAGTTTGGGGTAAGAGGTTTAGGTTGGCAGGCGTTACTTCAGGATTACGAGACACAGTTTCAGGCTCATTGTGTTCCATCTCCTTTTCTCGCTGAGGTATTAAGTGAACTGAAGCAGCAAGGCTACTTGTTGGGCATCGTGAGTAATGGTTTGGGAACGTTTCAAACTCGTGCGATTGAAGGATTAAAAATTCAAGATTATTTTGAGGTGATCTTAATTTCTGAAATTGAGCAAGTGAGAAAACCACAAGCAGAAATTTTCCACAGAGCTATGAAGCAATTGGGAGTAACTTCTATTAGAAGTGTGTTTGTTGGCGATCATCCTGAAGCAGATATTATGGGTGCAAAGAATGCTGGAATGAGAGCGATTTGGAAACGGAGTTTGAACTGGGAGGAGGTAAAAGGAGCAGATGCAACTATCACTGAACTCAATGAAATTCCCTTCGTTCTTCAGCAGTTTGAGAGTAGTTGACAACAGGTAATAATTTCAATGCACCACCGACTTTTCGTTTACGGAACGCTCGCCCCAGGTCGACCCAATGAACACGTTCTAGCGGATGTTCCGGGAGAGTGGGAGCCAGCAACTGTCACTGGCATGTTGCTTCCAGAAGGCTGGGGTGCAGCGGTTGGCTACCCAGGCATTGTCTTGGATAAGGATGGCGACGAAATTGAAGGTTTTCTCTTTAGCTCCGAGAGGTTGACTGAGCACTGGACTCGCTTGGATCAGTTTGAGGGTGAAGGCTATGAGCGCGTCCTAACGACAGCGAAGCTCAAAGACGGAACCACTGTGGATACCTACATTTACAGGCTCCGCACAAAGCTTTTGCACTCGTAGATCAGGACAATTGGCATAACTGTAACTTTCCAGTGCGATCGCCATCTCACAGGGTGCGCAATAACGCGCTTTTAACTTTGTGTAGCTACAGTCAGAATCACTGTTGAACGTTCAAGCCTTATGAGCGAGTGCGTTTGCTTAGCAGCAGTGCACCCTACCTTGACTGCTCCAACACCACAAGTACGTCTCGCGCAAACGTTTGTGAATTCTTGAGGCTATGGAGGGCGTAGATAGTCTCAAGGAATTTCTGTGTATCTCGAAGGGTTAATGCTTCCATAATGCGAATCAGCCTTTAACAAAGTGCGATCGCCAATAGCAGAACACTATGTATAGTAATATACTTCGGTTGCTTGTAGAAGAAATATCATGAGTAGCATTCATCTTGCCCATTTTTGCCAACCGTTAATAGGGCTGCCCGAGATATGTAACTCTCAACACATGGTCATTATTCCATTGGGATACCAGGCAGTTGATGTAGAACTGATCTTAGAGGGGGATAAACCAGTGCGATGCCGTTTTGTAGAGTACATTGCTGATAAGCAAACGTACCATTTGATTAGGCTGAGATTGTAGAGATATCACTTTATCATCCAAGTCATCCACTAGCGCTAATCTTTACTGAGTTGTTGGGCTGCTCTCCGTTACACCTTACGGTATTGTTCCTATACTGCGTATAGGCAAGCAACAGAAAGACAACGGAGAAACACTACAATGGGCAAGGCATGTCCAAGCTTCTATGATGACGAGATGGTGTTTGCAACCTATATGCGACATCGCCATCGTTTAGACGCGCCCAACGAAACGCTGGAAAAGCCAGTCATTCTAGAGCTTGTTGCCCCTATTACGAACAAACGCATTCTCGATCTTGGCTGTGGTGATGCTGCAATTGGGAGAGAATTCCTCCACTACGGAGCAGCAAGTTATATGGGTGTCGAAGGTTCACACAAGATGGTTGAAATTGCCACCCAAACGCTTACTGGCACGTCAGGTCAGGTCATTCTACAGACAATCGAAGACTAGATTTATCCACCTGCAGCATTTGATCTAGTACTGGCAAGACTTGCACTCCACTATGTTGCTGACCTTGCACCAGTTTTCACCAATATCTTCCGTACACTCGCTGCTGGAGCACAGTTTGTCTTTTCGGTTGAACATCCCGTGATCACATCATGCGATCGGGGTTGGGTTGATGGAACGCCCGTCAAGATTGGGTGGTTGACAACTACTTTTCAACCGGAGTAAGGGTTGCCGATTGGTTGGGGAATACTATACAAAAATATCATCGCACCATCGAAGACTATTTTCATCTGCTTCAGACTGCAGGGCTTCGGGTTGAAGAACTGCATGAAGCAAAGCCACAACGCAACCACTTTTACGACAGGCAAACGTATGAACGACGTAAGTGAATTCCACTTTTTCTTATCTTTTCTGCACGCAAGCTTATGTAATAGAGCATCTGTATAGGAACAACTGTGTCTACTTTGAGATTCAGAAACTATTCAAATATTAAAATCAAAGAAATGATGAAAGCTTATCTTCTGCTACTCAGTTTAATCAGCACGGTAATCACTATCTCAGCCTGTACAAGTCAATCGGCATCAGAATCAGCAGCAGAGCCTGGGCAATTGTCAGATTTATCAGCATTGGAGTCTGCCGCCCTAGCAAACTTATCGATGATGATTAACGAACAATTCTCAATTTATGGCACCCAAGTAAAATTCTCTGCCACGGGCGGAGAATTTAGGGAAGGACTTCCCCCCTCAGACGATAACTACAGCTACCAAATCGCTCAAGTAACACCAACGAAGGTTTACATGACGGCTATAGCTAATCAATCTAACCTCCGTAGTTTATCTGCTCAGATTTTTGTTATTCCTGAAGCTAGTCGGGCTCAAGCCTATAGCAACAGCCCAATTAGTGGCTCTATTTGTGTTACTAACACCCCTTCTCAATCTGCCCCAACTGAACCTGCTGATGCTACTGTTGCCGAACCACCCTGCCCATCAGGGTCGTTTTCCGCTGGTGTGTTCTACCCCTATGGCGGCAACCAATGAAGCTAGGGCTTGGTTAGAGTAGCTGCCGAAAGCTCATTTGTCGTGTTTAGAGTTAGACCCGTGAAATCAAACCTTTAACTTCGCAACCATTTCAGCACGGGCAGAAACGTCTAGCTTCCGAAATATTCGCTTGAGTACCTGTTTTACAGCATCACGACTGATATTCAACTTTAAGGCGATTTCTCGATTGCTGAAGCCTTGGGCAACTAATTCCGCAATGTCAATTTCTCGTGGTGTTAAACCGTTGACTATAGATGGAGCGATCGCAAGACGCAAAGTTGCTAAACGCACGGATAAATGTTGACATAGAGAACTGACTTGAATTAGATCAGGGTCACCAAAGGCAGGAAGCTCTTTCCCACGCATAAAATAGATTCCACCAATCAGCCGACCTACCCCGATTAGTGGTGCAACCATGCCATGTTCGACCCCATAAATACGGAATACATTCTGATAAAGGTCGCTTTGGTGCCAATCCTCTAAAGACTGAACTGATAGATGGTGAACCGGAATTTGCTGCCGTATCATTTGTTGGCTCACTAAATCTGCACTTTGCCCAATATCTTGATAGTGATCTCGAAACGTATCTGGCAGTCCCCAAAGATCTGACTCAAATACTCGAAAACGGCTATCGAGCAAATCCAAGCCCCAAGCCGTAGCTCCTACCAGCTCACCCGCGTAGCTCATGAAGCAAGAGCGTAATTGTGCTTCATTTGAGACCGTAGTGATTTTTTCGATCAAAGGGGCAAATTTCATAGATTTATACCCAGTTGGGGACTTGGTTAAAGGGTTGTAAGACTTTATTTTGTAGAACTGGTCTGCAATTTAGATGTTCTATGTCTATCCCCATTTCAACCTTTTTCGTTGGGCTTAATGGTTTTATTGCGTTTGCTTTGTCTTACATTGTCGTTATGGAACGTACTCGAACTCGCATCTGGCATGGAGAAACTGAAGCAGCACTTATAAACCAGCCTAATTACCTTGAACGTCCCAACAAATGGGCAGCTTTTGTGGAAAACTGTACTCAAAAATCCCTGCTCACCAAAGCTGACGATGGCATTCTTCAGCGCAAGGTACGTGCCTATGGAAATTTTACGGAATACGTACCATTAGGGCTGTTGTTTATCATAACCTTAGAGTTGATGCATTCGTCGCCTTGGATACTTTGGCTGATAGGGAGTGCGCTAACAATAGGACGGGTAGCCCACGCATGGGGCTTAATTACCACCTATGGTCCCTCACCTAGTCGCGCAGTCGGATTTTTCCTAACTTGGTTTGTTTACATTGTTGGTGCTGCTGCCTGCATATACTCCAGTGCGATCGCCATCCTGTGGGATGCGTCATGATGCACCTTTTTGTATGTAGTTATATGTAGTCACTGCTTGAGCTTCAAGGCTTAGTTCGGTACTAATTTGAATAACATCTGGCGAGGAAATAGGAACGCGAAACAGCTGATTATTAAAGTCAAATAACTGGGTTCTAAGTAAAATAGAGAGTAAAAGATAAGGGTGAAGACAGGAGGGGATAAGTGGAACTTACATCTAAGCAAATAGCAGAAGCATTTTCTAGTCACAAATTTGAACTCACTTATCCATACTGGTCAGATCATATTCGACGGAATAATGTAGGTGGTCAACAGTTTGACGGCAGAGACAATGTAATTCAGTCCTGTGAAAAGTCGGCAACGCATTTAGCAACGGTTAAAACAAAATTTAGCAAATTCAGAACTATTCTCAGTGAGAACTGTGTAGTAATAGATAGCCTCGCCGAATACGGATCGACTGGCAATGAATTGTCTACAGTTGCATCTTGTGACATTTACCACTTTGCCAAGGGTAAAGTGCCTGAAATTACTTCAATCAACATTGAATTAAATCAAAGTTGATTGAACCACTTGAAGGCGTACAATAACCCCAAGACACATCGATCGCTGAAAGATTATCAGTGCGATCGCCCCCAGTTTTATGTTGACAAGAAAACCTAACTTCTTAACCTAATTCACTAATGGATGTGAAGGCAAAGCATTCAGGTCACGAACAGTGACAAACTGATAGCTGCGATCGCGTAAAGCCGTAAAGATATTACGCATCGCATAAAGAGTAGGCTGCTTCCAAGTGTGAGCAAGCACGACCCGACCATCAAATGCTCTACTCACCATCATGCGTTGCATAAAAGCAGTATCGGCACTATCTTTTTCATCGTGGGGAGTGTGCCAACCGACGCAGCGATAGCTCGGAAACTGTCTAACAATCTCATCATGCAGCTTCTTCGTTAATGCTCCATAGGGCGCACGGAAATAAGTGGGAGAACGTTGAATCGTTTGGGTGATGAGATCATGATTTCTACGCACATCATCAATAGCCTCATCCACAGATAGCTTTGCCAGGTTGCGATGGCTAAAGGAGTGATTGCCAATTTCATGACCTTGCTCAGCCATTGCTTTGAGCAGATCAAGGTGCTTTTTAGCATTCACACCGACCACAAAAAAAGACACTTTTATGTTGTACTGCTGCTGATTGAGTTCGCGAATTACCCGCAACAGTTCAGGGGTTCCTGCAATCGGCTCTGTTTTAGGATCATCATCAAAGGTAAAAGCAATCCGTGGCATCCTGACTTCCTCACTGATGCAAGTTTTAAGTTGCGTCTGGCTGCACTGCGATCGCCTTTATTCGGCGCTTGAGTACGGCAGACGCTCTAGGCAGCAGCGATTGCCCTGCCCTTCTGTGTCTACAGCGCATCATGACTAGATTCCGTATTAACCCCGAGCGATAAGCTCATCAAAAATGGCAGTTGCTCAAGTACTGTTTTTACCATTGACGTTCCTAGTAGAAAGGAGACCTGATTTAGTGAAGAATTGGGCGGGTTGAAAGCAGTCGGGTGGGTTGAAAGGCGCTTTAAAACTGACAAATAGCTCTTTAATGGACAGCAGATGGATATAAGCTGGAGTTTCAGTAACTTTTATCCATCCAGAAGAAGAACGAAAATTTGGGACAACTTGAAAAGCTCAACACTGGCTGCGCTCGTCCACGGTGAATTTTTCAATAATGTAAGGCGCAACACAACCAGAGAATACATCAACCAGCGCATTCCCAAACACTACGCTTCAACATTATGACTATTCACTCCCTAATCGAATCTCAGTACGCAGCACAGGCTAAATTCTTTGAACATTCATCTAGCTTTCAGCAGTTAGAATCTGGCAAAGCTCCTGTCGAGTTCTACGACCAATTCATTGCTAACTTGTGTCAAACCCATTTAAAGAGCCCGCAGATTTTGGCATTTCTCTATGCAGTTTCTCCCCCGGAAGCGGCACCGCAAATCAGGCACAACATGCTGGAAGAGCTGGGACTAGATGAAGCAGGAATCTCCCATCCAGGGTTGCTGTACCAGTTAGCAGCAGCAGCAGGGTTTGATGAAACAGCGCAGGCTGAGCTGACTCGTGCCGCCCAAGAACAGCTCCGGGTGATGTGTACCGATCCCCTGATGTTTGGCACGATAAAGGAGTTGGGGTTATCCATCCTGTTAGAAGTAACCTGTTTTGAGTGGATGTTATCTCGGCTCTCAAGCCGCATCGGTAAAGCGTTAGAAACCCATCGGCAGCTATCCCCAAATCATCTGGAATGGTTTTATCACCACTCTGAAGTGGATATTCGCCATGCTGAAGAGGGCTTACTGTCAGTCGCGCACTATGTGGACTACTACGAGATTGACCCATCAGAACTAGAGGCTATTCTCGACATCACCTTCCGCGAAAACATCTTCATCAAACGCTATTTTGGTGCGATCGCCCTAGCAACAGAAACTCAAATGATGGAGCCAATGGCATGAGAATCATTGAAGCAACGCTGTTTGCACTACGGATTCCGTTTATAGAAGCCTTTGCCCACAGCATTAAATCTCGCACCTATTCCGATTCGATCGTCGTGCGCCTCAAGGCATCAGACGGCACCGTTGGCTACGGAGAAGCCGTGGCTCGTCCTTATGTGACTGGGGAAACGGTAGAGTCTTGCCTTGAGTTTATGGCAGATACGCTATGGGCAGCCGTGCGGCAGGCAGATTACTCTACTGCTCCTCTCGATCTGGAGTCGTCATTGGATTGGTTAAAGGCGATCGCCGCCACCCTTCCTGCCGGGACTTCTGATACTGTTGTTGCCTGGAATGCCGCCCGTACCGGATTTGAACTGGCATTGGTCGATTGTTTGCTCAAGTCTCAGCAACGCTCGCTAGGAGAATTGCTTCCTCCTCAGCGTTCTCTTATCACCTACAGCGGCGTGATCACATCTAGCACGGTTGAGTCAGCCGCAAAGAACGCCAGGCGATTTAAGCAACTGGGAATTTCGCAGCTCAAAGTGAAAGTGACAGGAGAAAACGATCGCGATCGCATTGCAGCCATTCGTGAGGTAGTGGGAGATGACCTATCTCTGCGGATTGACGGCAATGGGGTTTATTCAGTTCAGTCTGCCATTGCTGCCTGTCAAACGTTGGCAGAATTCAAAATTGACAGCGCTGAACAGATGATATCGCGCGGCAATCCGGCAGATCTAGCAGCCGTGCGCTCAGCCTCTCCCATTCCTCAAATGGCAGATGAATCTTTGATTACCCTGGAGGATGCTCAAGCACTGATCGCAGCAAAAGCGTGTCAGTTCTTCAACCTGCGGATTTCCAAATGTGGAGGATTGGCACATACCATTGCGATCGCTCAACTGGCTCAAGCGTCTGGAATTCGGCTTCAGGTCGGCTGTCAGGTGGGTGAAACGGCAATTCTTTCAGCAGCAGGACGACACTTGGCGGCATGGCTACCAGAGGTGGTGTTTGCGGAAGGCTCCTATGGCACATTGTTGTTAAGTGAAGATGTCAGCCGCACCAGCATTCACTTTGGGCATCGTGGACAGGCAAAAGTGTTGACTCGACCAGGATTAGGAGTTGATGTTAAAGATGCCGTTTTAGAAAAATATGCTCACCAAACGATCAATCTAGCCACCGCATCGGTGCCCGGATTGGGCTGATGAGGGTAAACACAACACCTGCATCGGTGGCGCTGCTGCTAATCCATCCTACGAATCCTTAGAGCATTTATTCCCATGTCTATCCTACTCAGGGCTGCTGTTCAGTGGAACGGTCAATTTCTAGGGCAACGATTTGATGCAGCGGCACAGGCACCAGAAGCGGTTCAGCGATCGCTGCTTCAACAATTGCTGACTCGTCATCACACCACTGTATTTGGGCAGGCACATCATTTCGCTCAAATCCATACACCAGAGGACTATCGCCATGCGGTGCCCATACAGGACTATGAAGGATTTCGTCCCTACATCAACCGCATGATGCGAGGAGAACTCAACCTTTTGGTGAATGAACCCGTGCGGATGTTTACCCTCACCAGCGGCACAACCGGGCAACCCAAATACATTCCCGTTACCCCTTCGTCTGAGCGGGGTGGCTCCAACCTGATGCGGCAATGGCTCTACCGTACCTTGAGCGACCATCCTCAGTTTCTCAATCGTGCCAGCGCAGGGATTGTTAGTGCCGCAGTCGAAGGCTACACCGCCTGCGGAATTCCCTACGGCAGCGTCTCTGGGCGGATTTATCAACAGATTCCCTGGATCGTTCAACGCTCCTATGCCATTCCCTACCCCGTATTTGAACTAAAGGATTACGATACTCGATATCTGGCGATCGCCCGTTTTGCCCTGGCGCGGCAGCTTTCCTTCTTGACAACACCCAATCCCAGCACGCTGATGCGATTGGCGCAGGTGATGATGACTCATCGCGAAGGGTTGATTCGCGCCATTCACGATGGCACATTAGGATTTGCGGCAGAACCACCCTTACAACGGCGGCTACAAGCCCGGTTGAAGCCCCAACCGCAGCGATCGCGGCAACTAGAACAAATTGTAGAAGCCACCGATGCCCTGCATCCCAAAGACTGTTGGACTGATTTAAAACTATTGGGCTGTTGGACGGGCGGCAGTGTAGGAATCCAAGCACAACGGTTGGCAACTGAATACGGCAATGTGCCAGTTCGCGATCTGGGTTATATGGCAAGCGAAGCTCGGGTTACATTACCGCATCAAGACCATACCCCCAATGGCATTCTCGACCTAACACTCAACTACTATGAATTTATTCCAGAAGACAAGATTAATGAACCCAATCCACCTATTTACCTAAGTCATGAACTAGAGCTGGGTAAACAGTACAGCATTTTGCTAACCACTTCCGCTGGACTCTACCGCTACCATATCAATGACATTGTAGAAGTCACCGGATTTTACTATCAGGCTCCTATTCTGGCGTTTGTTCGCAAAGGAAAAGACATGAGTAACCTGACGGGAGAAAAGCTACATGTCAACCACATCCTCATGACCATGAAGCAAATGGAGCAGGAATTTGATCTGGCGGTTAAACAATACTGTTTGGTGCCTAATTTGGATGAGATGCGCTATCACCTGTATCTCGAATTGCTGGAAGAACGGAGCGATCGCTGGATACAACACACTCTCATGCCTGCTATCGAGCGCTCACTTGCTCAGGTAAACGTAGAATATGCCCAAAAGCGAGACTCTGGGCGACTACATGCCCTCTGTTTACACCTCATGCATCCAGGCTGGGCAGAAGCGTTGCAACGGCAGGCGATCGCCAATGGACAGCGGGATGTGCAATACAAATGGAAAATCCTCTCTCCTGAAGTGCCATTGGGCGATCGAGCGGACATCCTCAAAACATTTGAATCTCAGCCCAGGTAATGTGTTCTAAACCTTGAAGTATAGATTGAGATACAAACTAATGAGCCATAACTTGCAATGCCTTGACTCTACTCGTATTAGACGACGCGTGGCGCGTGGACGAAACTTACATCAAAATCAAGGGCGTGTGGAAGTACCTGTACCGAGCGGTCAATTTAGAAGGCAATACGCTGGACTTCATGCCCAGTGCAAAGCGGAATAGCAAGGCAGCAGCACGATTCCTTCGCAAAGTCCTCAAAGCTCAGCACACTCAAACTCCACGGGTAATTATCGTGGACAAGAATGGCGCTTACCCAGTGGCAATGGATACTCTCAAACAAGATGAGGTGATTGGAAAAGCGACCGAATTGAGGCAGAGCAAATATTTAAAAGCAACTGTTGAAGGAAACGTAGTGTTGGCTAGGCCGCTTTAGCTTGACGGTCGAGCCACAGATCGAAGTTCGTCGCCCCAACACGTGGCTTGTCGCTAGGGGTGAGGGAGTGATCGTTCAACTCTATGCCAAAGTAGCGGGCGTGGATGTCTGTGATTACCTTGCGTGTGTCGTTGTTTGCGATCAAGAATCGTTGGACGAGTTCATCGAGACGGAACTTTTCGGGACCAGCCACCTCGATCGTGCCGTTCAGGGGTGCCCCGACTGTGAGATCAGTCAGTAGGGTAACCACATCATCTGATGCGATCGGCTGCACTAGCGCAGGTGACAAGCGAACTGTTTGCCCGTCGGTGCTTGATTCGGCGATGCCACTCAGAAACTCGAAGAACTGCGTTGCACGCAGGATCGTATAAGGAATCTTGGAATCCTTAATCAGCTTCTCCTGGGCAACCTTTGCCCGCATGTAGCCGCTGTCGGGCAAGCCATCGGCATTGACAACCGACAGCGCTACGTGATGTCCCACACCAGCCGTCGCTTCTGCGGCAAGCAGGTTACGTCCTGATGTCTCGAAGAACTCCAAAACTGGCTTGTCCTCGAACGAAGGCGAGTTCGCCACATCAACAACAACCTGAGCGTCCACAAGCACTTCAGCCAATCCCTCACCTGTGATGGTGTTGACCCCTGATCTGGGTGATGCCGCCACAACCTCATGACCAAGCTGACGAAGGTTGTTCACAAGCTTGGTTCCGATTAGCCCGCTGCCACCAATAACTACAATCTTCATATCGAACCTCTTTTGTTTGTTGTTTTGAGTGAATCCGTTGCAGCAGAAACTTAGCCTGTCAACCGGGTTGGGGTCGTAAGACTGAATTACTACTAGAATTCGGGGAATTGTGCAGGTTGTTCAGCGGTTAGGAGCTAATGCGTTGCTCATTCCTTTCCCTTGCGCCTTTGAACCTGATGTCACTACATTAGGGAAGTTTTTTAGGTTTGTCGTTACCTACCAGTTCACTACTTTGAGGTCAACATGATGAATCTAAACCCTAGAAGAGAGGTGAACTTTTTTGCCATTAATTTTGGTTTGAATTGGCTAAATTCCTTTTCCTGCATCAGTTCTAGCCTTGTCGTGCTGGAAACAAAAAGTTCACTTTGACTCAGGTAAAATCAGGTCACTACCGTTAATGGAGTAAAAGACAATGGATTTAGAGCAAGCGCTGCAAGTTGCTAATTCCGTAGTCTTTGCCAGAGTGGGTAGACGGCTCAATGAAGTAGAAGCCGCCATTCTACTAGGAGCCTTGCAAGAGCAGACCTACGAGCAAATTGCTGAAGTGTCTGGCTACTCGCTCAGCTATATCAAGCGCAACGTCGGTCCCAAACTCTGGAACCTGCTAGAGCAAGCCTTCGGGGAGCACGTCAGTAAAACCAACTTTCGCGGGGCGTTAGAACATCAGTGGCGTCAGTCGCTGATTGGTGCGACCCAAACCCAGGCTCTAGGCGTTGAGCAATCGACTGCCCGATCGCACGCGCCAGATTGGGAGAGTCCTATTGATACGGCTACCTTCTGCGGACGCAGTGAAGAACTGATGCGCCTCAAGCAGTGGGTGTTGGAAGAACAATGCCGCCTCGTGCTGCTGCTGGGCATTGGTGGGATTGGCAAAAGTACTTTGTCTGCCAGACTGGTGCAGCAAATTCAAACCGAGTTTGAGGTGGTGGTGTGGCGATCGCTGCAAAATGCTCCACCGTTTGAAGAGTGGTTAGAGACAGTGTTGCCGATGCTATTGCAGGCACAGGGAAAAGACATCGCCGTGCCAAGTACCTTGGATGGGAAACTGCAAAAGCTGATGGAGGGGTTGCGGCAAAAGCGCTGTTTGCTGATCCTGGACAATGTTGAGACAATCCTGAGTGCTGGGCAACCGACACAGTATCGACCAAGCTATGAGGGGTATGGTCAGCTATTCAAAGAGATTGGGGGAGTCCCCCATCGGAGTTGCTTGCTGCTCACCAGTCGCGAAAAGCCTAGAGAGATTGTGCCACTAGAAGGAATGCAGCAATCAGTCAGAACATTCCTGCTCAAAGGACTGAACCCAGAAGCAGGACGAGAACTATTTCTCTATAAAGGGGCATTTGCGGGAACAGATTCAGAATGGGAGCAATTAGTAAATCATTACAGCGGCAACCCCCTGGCACTGAAGCTGCTAGCAGCCACAACCCAAGACCTTTTTAGTGGCAGCATTGCTGGGATACTGAACTATGTGCAGCAGGGGTTAGCGGTCTTTGATGATATTCGAGACTTGCTCCAGCACCAGTTTGATCGCCTATCAGAAGTTGAGCAGGAAATGCTCTTCTGGTTAGCCATTGATCGGGAACCCGTCTCGCTGTTCGAGTTGAATGAGGATCTTGCAACCAAGGCTTCCAGACGCAGATTGCCGGATGCGATGCAGTCGTTGTTGCGACGCTCGTTGATTGAAAAGGAGGGTGAACAGTTCTTTCTCCAGCCTGTGGTGCTGGAGTATGCAACCGATCAGTTCGTGCGGTGTATTTCTGGGGAAATTGCCAGCCAAACGCCAGAGCGGTTAAGAACTCATGCGCTGCTCAAAGCCCAGGCAAAAGACTATGTGCGGGAGATGCAAAAGCGGTTAATTATTGAACCAATCGCTGAACAATTGTGGCTCCAGTTTGCCAATTCACAAGCCCTTGAGCAGCAGTTAAAAACTCTGTTGGAGCAGCAACAACAAGCACCTCAGCCAGATTATATGGCTGGTAATCTTCTGAACCTGCTGGTGCATCTGCAAAGCAATTTACAAGGCTGTGACTTTTCTGAGCTAGCCGTATGGCAAGCTGACTTGCGGCAGGTCAACCTGGCAGGGGGCAATTTTCGCAACGCTGATTTAGCCACATCTGTGTTTGCAGAGACCTTATGTAGCATCATGTCAGTCAGCTTTAATCCAGATGGCAGCTTGCTGGCAACCGGCGATTTGGATGGTAAGATTTGCCTGTGGCGTGTGGTCAATGGTCAACAGGTTTTGACATTGCAAGGACATACAGGTTGGATCTGGGCAGTCACCTTCAGTCCCGACGGAAAAACGCTAGCAAGTTGCAGTCATGACTCGTTGATTCGGTTGTGGGATGTGCAAAACATCGATTTTGAGCAACACAATCCTGCAAACTTGGACCAAGCGAGTGCTTCCAACCATCTCCCAGGAGCCTGTCTCAAGACACTGCGGGGGCATCTCAGTCGGGTTTGGACGATCGCCTTCAGCCCCGATGGTCAAATGCTGGCGAGTGGCAGTGATGACCAGATTCGGCTCTGGAATGTACGCGACGGCACCTGCCTAGCAGTTTTGCAGGGTCACACGGGTGGGGTCACTTCAGTCAGCTTTAGTCCCAATGGACAGATTCTGGCGAGTGGCAGCGAAGACTCCTCGATCCGATTGTGGAGTATTGATCACGGAACCACCCTCAAAACCTTGCAAGGACACGCCCATTGGGTGAGGGCAGTTGCCTTCAGCCCGGATGGTCAAACCCTCGCTAGCAGTAGTGACGATCGCACTGTTCGGCTATGGGAGGTAAAGACGGGCACCTGTCGCCGAACACTGCAAGGGCATACGGGTTGGGTCACCTCACTCAGTTTTAGTCCTAATGGTCAAATGCTTGCTAGTAGTAGTGAGGATGCCTCAGTGCGGTTGTGGAGTGTGCAGGACGGAACGTGCTTCACACTTCTACAAGGTCACAGCAGTTGTGTTTGGGAAGTTGCCTTTAATCCAAATGGTCAAACCCTCGCGAGTGGCAGTGCAGACCGTTCAGCTCGATTGTGGGATGTCCAGGATGGCACCTGCCTCAGGACGTTTCAGGGGCAAACCAGTGGAGTCACTTCAGTCAGCTTTAGTCCAGATGGCTCTATGCTAGCCAGTGGCAGTTATGATGCCCTCGTGCGGCTATGGGATGTGCAGCAAGAAACTTGCTCCAAGAATCTGCCAGGACACACCAATTGGATTTGGACGGTGGAATTTTGTCCGAACGGTCAAATGCTTGCGAGTGGCAGCAATGATCAAACTGTGCGGCTCTGGGATGTGCGATCTAGTGCCCCCTCCAGAACCCTACAAGGACATACAGGTTGGGTTTTATCCGTTACATTTAGTCTTGATGGACACACCCTTGCGAGTGGTAGCAACGATCAAACTGTGCGGCTTTGGGATGTGCGCTCTGGCACCTGCCTCAAAACCCTACAAGGGCATACGAGTTGGGTTTGGGCAGTCGCCTTTAGCCCTGATGGTCAAACTCTTGCGAGTGGCAGCAACGATCAAACTGTGCGGCTCTGGGATGTGCGATCTGGCAGCTGTCTCAGAACCTTACAAGGGCATACAGGTTGGGTTTTGTCTGCTGCCTTCAGCCCCGATGGTCAGACTCTAGCGACTAGTAGCCAGGACGGCTCAGTTCGATTTTGGCATGTGCAAGACGGAACGTGCTTGGCAACGTTACACAACCATACCAATGGCATTCGCTCCGTTGCCTTCAGCCCCAATGGTCGCATTTTAGCCAGTGGTAGTGATGATCGAACTATCCGGCTATGGGATGTCCAAGACGGCACCTGCCAGAAAGTCCTGCAAGGGCACACCAGCCGAGTCTGTTCTGTTCAGTTTAGTCCGGTTGATGTTAGCCTGCCATCAGGTGCAGGTCCGATTTTAGTCAGTGGTAGCCAGGATGAAACCATTAAGCTGTGGAATCCGACAACAGGTGAGTGTCTCAAAACGCTAAGAGCTGATCGCCTTTATGAAGGCATGAATATTCAAGGCGTAACCGGGTTAACGGTCGCTCAAAAAGCCACCCTCAAAACGTTAGGGGCAATTGATGTACAGTGACTTTTTATTTGACATAGAGACACATCAGTGTCGTTGAAGAAGCAAAGTTAAAGTTAGTCTGCTTTTTTGCCTCAAGTCAGATTGGCAATGCTGATGGACAGATGCTAATCCACTGAGCAACATCTCCCTGTAACCCTGCAACAGAGGAAATGTTGCTCGACGACACGAATTTGTCTCAATGTCATTTAATTTGGCACTGTATAGAAGATTTTATGCGGCAACCAGCGATAATGAGGGAAGTTTTATATCAATTCATTTCCACCCCAGCATTGACTATTTATCGCTCGTGTCTATTCACACTCAATTTTTGACTCGCTCTATCCGCTTGATGGCGCTGAGCTTCGCCACTGCCACACTTGCCGCGTTGGCATGGCACATTCCAACTCAAGCCCAACCTGCTTTTTCAGATGTGCCCTCGGACTATTGGGCAGCACCGTTCATTCAAGCGCTCGTCGATCGACAGGTGATTCGCGGCTTTACAGATGGTCGCTTTCGCCCTGATGAGCCGATCACTCGCGCTCAATTTGCTGTGCTGGTCGAGCAAGCATTCGATCGCCCGACTGTCCGCAGCGCGATTCGCTTTCGCGATGTGAGCGATCGTTACTGGGCAGCAGGCGCAATCCAAAGCGCTTACACTGAGAGCTTTCTCAGCGGCTATCCGGGCAATGTCTTTCTGCCCAATCAGCCAATGCCCCGCGCTCAAGTCTTAGTGGCACTGACGAGCGGTCTGCAACTTGAACCCAGTGGAACCAATGAGAGTGTCATTGGTGGATTCCGTGACTATAGTGCCATCCCGGAATATGCCAAAGATGGCGTAGCGGCGGCGACCTTCCGCGACATGACCGTGAACTATCCCGATCTTGATTTCCTCAGTCCCAATCGCGCTTCGACCCGCGCTGAAGTTGCGGTCTCAATTTATCAAGCTCTGGTGGCGACGGGCAACGCTCCCCCGATCGCCTCTCCCTATATCTACTGATCTAGAGCTAGAAGCTTCCCATCGCAGAGCGAGTTTGATCGAGCCGTACCCCGCATCGACGGTTAGATCGGCAGGATCGATGGTTGTGCTAGCAGACGAACAGGCAATTACCCGTCACCACTGGCTCACTAGCATCTTGCTAAACAGAACCTACTCATTAGCTGGCGTTGAAGCTGTGCTAGGCAACGGTTGCGGGGTTAATGTTACCGTTGAGAAGTAGCTTCTTGCCACTGGTGAGAATAACAAAACCTGAGAATGAGATATGGCAACGACAAAGATTAGAAAGACTGCTGGAATCTGCAATGGAGCTGCTTGCATTGGTCGAACGCAAATTCCCGTATGGGAGTTGGTTGCTTTGCGATCGCAGGGATGTTCAGACGCTAACTTACTCAGCGACTACCCCCAGCTAACCCGCGATGACTTGAAAGCTGCTTTTGCCTACTACGCTCAAAATCCAGAAGAAATTGATGCGGCGATCGCAGAAGCTGAGGATTTAGAGAGCTAGTCAACAGTGCTGACAGCACTTTCTCTCACTCATGATTGTGCAGAATGATCAGGCGATCGGAGTTTTAAACATGCAAAATACAGATCGCTTGATCCAACTTCGCAGTCAGTATCTTGAATTAGCCAATCATGTTTTGCCAAACTTGGCAACTTCTCGCCATTTTCCGGTACGTGAAAATCATTGTTTTCAGCGCATTATTCTAGATAACTTATTTGGTCGCTGCTGGTATGAAGTGTTGGAACACAAGCGAGAACCGGCTTATAAGCAATTGTCTGAAGCGCAGCTAGAGGAGGCGATCGCCTTGGCTAATTGCATCATTTCTCAACCTGATTCGTACTTGCGATCCCTAAATCAGAATAGTTTGAATTGGCGGCAAAAGAGCAGGTAGAGCAGGTTACAGGATTGAAAGCTGATGTATAGCAATTCTAAATGGGTTGCTGCCAAATTCAAGTTTATCTTCGACTAAGAATAAAAATAATTGGCTTACCTGTGTCCCAGCCACGTATAAGAAGTCAAACGTTTGACTCAACTTCTATATAGGTCATGTAGATTTCCTCAAGATGTAAGCAGGAATTTTAGGCATCAGACTCATGAGATAGTGCGATGACCTTCAAAAGCACCTGTTCCAGACGCTCAACGTCACCACACCGAATGCCAACAAAAAAGGTGGGAGTTTCGGCAACCCCATTTTGCTGCCCACTTTCGATATCTGCTTCCACCCGCTCGGCATGAACATGTTCTGATAACTCCCTCAAAAATTGGGGAATATCAAGGTGCAGTTGAGCGGCATAGGTGACAATGTCGCTGTCATCAAGTGCTTGCTGATTTTCAAACAGCAGGTCGTGCATTTCCCAAAACTTGCCCTGATTAGCTGATGCTTCTGCGCTCTCGGCGGCTCTATAGGATTGTGGATGACGGTGAGGTTGTGGAAAATGGCGAAAGACAAAGCAAAACTGCTCTCCCAATTGTTGTTGTATGGTTTTGATCAGTTGATGAGATCGCCCCGACTGCGGACACTGATAGTCGCCGTATTTCATCAAAACAAACCTGGCGTTAGGCGACCCTCGAACGTGATCGCGATCGCTTAAGGGCGGAATCACCTGACTTGTTTCACCATAAGGATGGGTAGACATTAAACATATTGCTTTGGGTGGATAGCTTTAGCCTAAAGGCAATGCTTACCGCTGTCACCTAGAGTCGAGTCAGCCCGCTTCCCCTAAAAAGGATCATCCTAATTGCCATTCTCAGAGATAGTTTTATGCCTAACCAAATGGTCAGGCAGCTAGTGGAAAAGGAGTAGTTGCGTTGATTAGCACTGCTCTAAAAGTTAACTCTGGTTAGATGTCAAACACCTGCAAAAGGGTGTTTAATCCAACAGATAGATTAGGTCAATTGTCTGACAGGCAATTGCCAGCTTTGCCCAGCGTTCATTAGAGCAGGAGTACTGCTTATGTTGCTGTAAAAGGCTCCCAGTCTGCTGATCCAACGCGATCGCAACTAAATTCTCTGTTTGAAAAATTATCTCACCATGCCCATGTCTTTTCCTGATAACGCAGCCATTCTCGAAGATTCCTGGTGTATTTTGTTTGAAGGTTATGACCCTGAAGCAGAAGGCTATCGAGAAGCTCTTTGTGCATCAGGAAACGGTTATTTTGTGACTCGTGCTGCTGCACCCGATGCAACAGCAGATGACATTCACTATCCGGGCTGTTACCGGGCAGGTCTTTACAATCGTTTGGTGAGTCACGTCAATGGCGAGGACGTAGAGGACGAATCCATTGTTAACCTACCGAACTGGTTGCCGCTCACGTTTCGGATTGGTGATGGCGACTGGTTCTCCATTGATCAGGTTGAGATTCTTGCCTATCGTCAAATTCTGTATTTGCGATCGGGAATTTTGCAGCGTGATATCCAGTTTCGCGATCGCCAGGGAAGACAAACAACCCTACGTGAGCAGCGGTTTTCCAGTATGGCACAGCCCCATCTGGCTGGACTGCGCTTAGAGCTAACTGCTGAAAACTGGTCGGGTGCTTTGGCAATTCGTTCAGCGCTCGACGGACGGGTGAATAATAACAACATCGAACGCTACAAACACTACAACAAGCAGCATCTAGAGCTATTAGAGGTAAATGTTCTAAAACCGGAAGTCCTCCGGCTGGTGATGCAAACCAACCAATCTAGAATTGAGGTTTCGTTAGCCGCACGAACTCAGGTCTTTGTGAATGAGAACCGGGTTGAGTCAGAATGGATACCTGATCAAGAAAATACTTATATTCAAGAACAGACGCAGATTTCAGTGGCTCAGGGTGATGTAGTGGCGATCGAGAAAGTTGCTGCATTGTATACATCACGTGATCCGGCGATCGCCAGTTGCATAGAGGCGTCGCACAAAGCCGTTCAGGATGCACCTGGTTTTACCGATCTATTGGGGGATCACCAACACGCCTGGGAACGTCTCTGGATGCGCTGTGATATCGAATTTGAGCCAGTAGACTACCTGCGCGTAACACGGCTGCATCTGTTTCACATTCTTCAAACCATTTCACCGCACACCGCAGACCTGGATGTTGGAGTGCCATCACGGGGTTGGCATGGAGAAGACTATCGCGGACACATCTTTTGGGATGAAGCCTTTGTACTGCCCTTCCTGATCTATCGTTTTCCTAGCATTGCCCGCTCGATGTTGCTCTATCGCCATCGTCGTCTCAATGCAGCGCGAGATTTAGCTCGTCAGCATGGCTACCGGGGCGCAATGTTTCCCTGGCGCAGTGCCAGTTCTGGTGGCGAGGAAACGCCCCGCTACCAGTTCAGTTTGTTTTCTGAGAACTGGATGCCGGACCATACCTGGTTGCAGCATCACATTAGTGTGATCATTGCCCATACTGTCTGGAAGTATTACACCATTACCGATGATATTATTTTCCTATGCGATCAGGGTGCTGAGTTGTTGATAGAGATTGCTCGATTTTGGGCAAGTCTCGCAACTTATAATGAGGAGTGCGATCGCTACGAAATCCGGGGAGTGATGGGTCCAGATGAATATCACACGGCTTACCCTGACGCAAACACGCCTGGTATTGACAACAACACTTATACAAATGTGATGGTAGTGTGGACGCTATGTCGAACTCAAGAAGTTTTGGACCTGTTGCCAAACTCTCGTCGCATAGAGCTCTTTCATGCTCTATCTCTAAACCAGGATGAGATCGATCAGTGGCATACAATTAGCCAGAAGATGCACGTAGTCGCTGAAGATGACAGGTTGAGCCAGTATGAAGGGTTCGATCGCCTACAGCCATTAGATTGGCAGCAGTTTGACGAGGAGCGAGTTAACTGGGTATTAGAGGAAAAAGGCGACGACATTAACCGTTACCATGTCGCGAAACAGGCAGATGTGGCGATGCTGTTCTTTTTGTTATCCGTGCCGGAAATCCAGGCATTATTAGAACAATTGGGATATGCCTGCGATCGCACTCAAATGCAGCGCACAATCGAGTATTACTTTGAGCACACAGTTCATGAATCTAGCCTGTCGCATTTGATTTATGCAGGTGCATTCGCCAAACTAGACTGCAAAAGATCCTGGCATCTCTTTACTAAAGTTATCCATACCGACCTGGCAGGCGATAGCAGTGGTGAAGTTAAGAATGGTATTCATCTAGGAGCAATGGCAGGAACACTGTATATCCTTCAGCACCATTATCTCGGTTTGGAGATCCATAAAGGCAGCATTTACCTAAACCCGTCATTTCCAGAACAACTCACCCATCTGCGACTGAACTTACAACACCATTACAACGATCTGGAAATCGAGAAAACGGATCATCATCTGCATCTCACAGCCGCAGACTCTAATCCATCCTCAGTCACCATTGTCTACCAAGGAGAAGCAATGAACTTAGAACCAGGAGTTTCAAGATCTTTTGCCTTAGAGGAGATTTGAGTCTACCTGGTTACAGAATTTGATATCATATTCGATATTACATCAGATTACACTTCTTACACTTCACAAGGTTCATTTGTATCGGTTTCCTGATGCAAGTGATCGATCCACTCATTGATATCTGCTTGGGTCAAATTTCCTCTAGGCTTTAATCTTGCATCTTTATACTGCCATTGCTCCACGTCGGGTCTGTATTGCAAGGGGGCTAGCAATGTTCCCTGGCACAGCTTTTCAGTAAGGTCAGGTTGGCTGCTTTCCTGTCCAAGTTTCTGACCCAATTGCTGCATTACCCAGCCAGGAATGCGCGATCGCTCTCCTGGATAAATAAAACCAAACAACACCAGATGACTGAACAGTACCCGCCAGTGCTCCCCAAACCGAGCTACGAGCCGTGACCAATCCATGCGATCGCTATACGCCAAAATCAGGTGAGCAACATCTGCTCCATCAAAGCGATCGCGCGCCATGATATATGCCTTTGACCAGATCATTTCCTCTGGCGCACACACCTGCACTGGCATCCCTAACACCTCATCTGAAATCGCGTGTTCAAACCAGGCATCGGTCACGGGCAAGCAACCGTGAGCAGAGTTAGAAATGATATCCACATAATTTTCACCGTGGTATGCCTTGGCTAACCAGTGTGGCACCGCAATTTCTGTCTGATATCCTGCCTGAGCAAAGACATCTAGAATCGGTTGAACATCGGTAGAACGGGCGAAAATGTCCAAGTCCTTAGTGTGGCGGGCAATTCCTGTGTAACGCTCAAAGGCGTAAGCACCACCCACTAAAAACGGCAATTGTGCTCGATTCAAAATACCCAATGCTTCGCAGTAAAATTCGCGAGTTTGAGGATCAAGTTGTGCTTGAGAAAATGGCATAAGTTCTTTTATCAGTTAGAAGAACTGCTTCCGTGATAACTTGTTGAAGCATCCAGGAATTATCTATAGTGGGCGATCGCCTGACACGATTCCTCAACCTAAAGACCGAACTTCAGCCATCTTTACTGAATCATCAAAATGCACCCAAAAGGCTTTGGCGGAGGGTTTGGCTCCCGAATGCTGCAAGCCTGGGGAGAAGCACCGATCAAACAGTTTGTGCATGAAGCCGTAGAAGAAGCCCTCAGGCTAGAATCAGCCCTGGCAAAGCTAGACACCTCGCAGCGGGTCGCTGTACTACACTATTCCCCCATTCAGGAAACGGTGGAGGGAGAACCTTGTGATATTTTGCCGTTTCTGGGCTCTAGCCGCCTGGAGGAACCTTTAAATCGCTTTTCGGTAGCGTTTTGCCCTACACGGTCATGCTTACCACGGACAGGTCGAGGGGCGAACCAGTAGCAACATTCCGGTTTACAACGTGTTCTATGCCGCTGTTGAAGAAGCATTTTCCTGACCAGCCCCCGTTTCGTTTGCTGGAAGTTCCTACATAACTTGGGTATTGCACTTTTGACGAACGATTTTCGTAGGGGCATGACATTGCCGAGCCCCTGCGGGGATTTGTGGTTGATCCAAGTGGAAATATGCTGTAAATCCCTATTTACGATTGGAAGTCTGCCCTCAGGCACTTTATATTGAATCTGAAGGCAAATCATTTCTTCTAAAAAATTGGTCAAGCTGGAGTCAGCACCGATGCAGGAACCATTCCTTCAGGATGATTCAATGGCCCAATCGCCGCACAGTCCCCTGACTCCAGAAAATGACAGATGCAATGACCTTCAATTTGGTTTTGCCCAACCAGGGCAGCATAAGACTAACTCGCTTAGCCACAATCCTCAAAGCCACAATCCTCAAACGGAAATACGGCGCGATCGCCTCCTGGAAACCACTGCAACCGTAGCTCACCTATTGCTGACCGCAGCAAACCTGGATAGCTCCATCCAACAGTCCTTACAGTTGCTCGGTGAGACTCTGGAAAGCGATCGCGTTAACGTGGTTGAAAACTTTGCCCCGGATTCAAACTTTCTATTTCCCCACTGGCGCGTGTTGTACGAGTGGGATTCACCTGGAACTCCTTGTCAATTTTCTGATTCGACTGCGGCTCAGGGTAGTTATGAAGAGATTCCAGAGATATTTGAGCGATTGCAACAGGGGCAAACCGTTGCCTATCTGATCGAAGATTCCCCTGAACCTTTCCGCAGCAGTCAGCTTGCCGTTGGTGTAAAAGCAACTTACCTCGTACCCATTCAAGTTGAAGGACAGTGGTGGGGAGTGATTGGATTGGATGACTGTCAGAAAGTGAGACACCGCAGTTCAGCAGAACTGAGCGTGTTAGGAGTTTTGGCAAACTGTGTGGGTAGCGCCATTCAGCGGCAGCGAACCCAGCAAGCTCTGCTACAAGCAGAACTGGTGCGAGTCACAGAACTAGCCAGATCGAATGAAGCCTTGCAGCAGACCATCGATACACTCGGTTCTTTAGATAACTTTGATGACTTTATCCCTGCGGTGCTGACGATTGTAGCGCGAACATTTAATGCTGCTGATTGCGCTTACTACGAACACAAATGGGATCAAACGGTATACTTGCGCTACTGGTATAGCAGTGGCAAAATCCTCAATCCTATGGAACTGCAACTGCTTGACCCAGAGCATCATCAAGTACTCCATCAACTTGCCACTGGATTCACCGTGCCGCTAGAGCATCTGCATGGCACAACCGTTCGAGACCGCACACACGCCGTTATTATCGACCACACTTGTGCTAAAAGCGTGCCAGATTTTCATGCCTTTGCCATTTCCCAGGGCTGGGGACTGGAACTCAACCAACCTCTCCTGGTTGACGGCAAAGCAGATGGGGCACTGGTAATCTATCGGGGAATCAATCAGCCCTTTTCAGATGCAGAAATCATGCTGGCTGAGGGACTTGCGAAACAGCTTGCACTCGCGATGCAAGCCAGCCGACTTTCTGCCCAGGCTCGCAATCGCGCTGTGGAAACTGCGATCGCCCGTGAGCGGGAGAAAGCTGCTCAGCAGCAAGCAGCCGAGTTAAGTCGAGCAAATACCTTGCTACGAAACAGTTTGAGTCGTTTGTCTACCGAGCCTAACTTAAACGACGTGCTGGGGCAGTTGTTGCTCGAAGTCACTCGCTATGCAGGCGCATCGGTAGCACATGTGTTTAGCTATGATGCCACTCAAGATGCACTCACTCTGAAACTGCGGGTGCGAGATGAACAGGTGTTTTGGACACCTGCTGACGATGAACCTGTCATTTTTCGATCGCCCATTTCTGTCACCACCACACCCGTCTTTACTCACCTTTGTCAACATCCTCAACTTGCAACCCTCAACATCAGTGAGTTTTCAGGCAGACTGTGGACTGGTGTTTCAGAATGGTTTCAAGCCAAGAGACTTCGAGGAACGAGTAGCTGCGTATTGCTGGTAGGCGATCGCCCCTTTGGTTTCCTAGCGATGGCGTTCTCCCATCCCGTTGCCCTGCGCCTGGTGGATGAAGAACTGATTTTGGCACTGGCGCAGCAAATTGCCCTGGTGATGCAGCTTACCACTCTTGCGGAAGCCGCAAAAGAAACAGCCTTGTTAGAAGAACGCAACCGTTTTGCCCGCGACATTCATGACACAATTGCTCAGGCTTTAACAGGAATCATCCTGCAACTGGAAGCGACTAAAGGTATTGTGGCCACTCAACCCGAAGTTGCCCATGAACACCTGGCACGAGCCCGTGCCCTCGCCCGTGACGGCTTGGCAGAGGCCCGTCGCTCGGTTTGGGCACTGCGTCCAGAAGCGTTAGAGTCACAAGATTTGCCGACCGTCCTCCATTATTTTGCACAGCGCATGACCACAGGTACTCGGTTAAAAGCAACCGTTGAGGTGACGGGTACTCCCTTCCCGCTCTCTCCCATGATTGAGATGAACCTGTTACGCATCGGGCAAGAAGCTTTGACCAACGTTTTAAGGCACGCTCAGGCAACAGCAGTTTACCTGACGCTGCATTTCGGATCTGAAGCGGTGCAGTTAGACGTGGTAGATGATGGACAGGGCTTTGACCCAGAGCAGATTACAGTAGATCAGGGGTTTGGGCTGATTGGAATGCAAGAGCGATCGCAACGACTGGGCGGTCGTTTCAGCCTGATTAGCCACCCTGGATCGGGCACTACAATTTCAGTAACCGTACCCCCGTCGGGAGGGCAAGCAACATGACCTCTTCACCCATTCGCATTCTCGTGGCAGAAGACCATGCTGTAGTTCGGGATGGTTTAGTAGCAATTCTCAATCGAGAAGCAGATATGACGGTTGTTGCCGAGGCAGAAGACGGTCAGCAAGCGGTAGAACTCTACGATCTGCATCAGCCTGACCTGACGCTGATGGATTTGCGAATGCCCAATCTAGATGGTGTGGAGGCGATCGGCCAAATTCGAGCGACTGCCCCTCAGGCAAAAATCATTGTGCTGACCACCTACGACACCGATGAGGATATCTATCGGGGGCTGCAAGCTGGAGCGCGAGGCTATTTGCTCAAGGACACCACTTCTGAGAAACTGTTGCAGTCCATTCATACGGTGCATCAAGGACAGCGATATGTGCCGTCTAACATTGCCCTGAAACTGAGCGATCGCCTCGGCGCAACCGCGCTCACCCAGCGAGAACAGCAGGTGATTCAGCTATTGGTGAATGGCAAAGGCAATGCTGATATTATGTCTGCCCTGAACATTTCTGAAGGCACCGTCAAGTTCCACATCAACAATATTTTGAACAAGTTGAATGTGAGCGATCGTACCCAGGCCGTCATTGTTGCGCTTAAACGGGGACTGGCTCGACTCAACCCCTGACGACGTTTGGCAAATGACCTGATCGTTTGATCAGGAATAAAGCTTTTCTCTAGTACAGGAATTTTGATGCTCCTTTAGATAGGGAATGGGCTAACTTGGCTCTAGGTGACAGCAGTGGGCATTGCCTTTAGGCTGAAGCTGTTTGCTAGTAATACCGATTTAAACAAGATTTCGCGACACACCAATTTCTGTAGGGGCGCACTGCGGTGCGCCCCTACCTACATCTGCAACCTATTCAAATCAAATTGGCATCCAGAACGATAGAGAAGCTTCATGGTGCAAATCATCAGTAAAAAGACGATGAATAACAACTTACAGCAGCCCCCTATCCTGATCGACCGCCCCCTCCCCACTAGTGGTGATCTACCGATTAATTCCCTTTCAGCCAAAGGACTATCACCCCGCAAGTTGAGAGCAGCCCTTGAGTATATCCATCTGCATATGAATGAAGGGCTCTCTTTAGAGGCGATTGCTGCTCACGTTAATATGAGTCAATTTCATTTTTGTCGTCTATTTAAGCAATCAATCGGGGTATCGCCCTATCACTACTTGCTGCAACAGCGGGTAGAACGCGCCAAACAACTATTATTGCAAAACCAACTCAGCATTGCTGACATTGCGCTGGAAGTTGGCTTTTCTAATCAAAGTCACTTGTGTTTTCATTTCAAACGCTCAGTGGGCACTAGTCCTAAACAATTTGCTCAGCGATCGTAGCCAAGCATCGGTTCCTCATAATACGCCTTGGACCCTCCGCCGAGGGGCGTGAATTTTGTTGAAACAAGTAACAAGTAATCCCTGAAGACACACATTCTGCTCATAGTGTTACAAACTTGGAGAAGGACGTGAATGTAGTCAAGAGTTATGAGCGCAGAGCATGGGTCAAAAAGACAACCGCAGGAGCGATCGCCTGATCTGAGTCTTAATCCCAAAGACTGGTCATGGAACTTTTGGCCCGCTGTACCCCTGTACCCCTACAGCAAGCGACGCACCCTTCGACGGGAAGTGGTAGCAGACACCATTTGGACGTTTGATCAGCTTCAGGGCATCCTTTACACGATTGTGCCAATCCGGATGACCGTCGTAAAGCTGGAAGCAGGTGGACTGCTCGTCTACGCCCCGGTTGCACCGACCAATGAGTGTATTGAGTTAGTTAAAGAGCTAGTGGCAGTTCATGGAGAGGTTCAGTACATCATTCTGCCGACTTCTTCAGGGTTGGAGCACAAGGTTTTTGTAGGTCCGTTTGCCAGACGCTTTCCGCAAGCGCAGGTGTTTGTTGCACCGAATCAATGGAGTTTTCCGCTCAACCTGCCGCTCAGTTGGCTTGGCTTTCCCAAAGGTCGAACTCATGTGCTGCCAGAGGACAGCAGCAAAGCGCCTTTTGCCGATGAGTTTGACTACGCAGTGCTGGATTTTAACTTGGGGCGAGGCTCCTTTGCAGAGGTGGCAGTCTTGCATCGGCGATCGCACACGCTGCTCGTGACGGATTCCGTGCTTTCTGTGCCAGAGGAACCACCTGCGATCGCCCAACTCGACCCATACCCCTTGCTGTTTCACGCCAGAGAGAGTGCCCTTGAACAACCAGAAAACACCGAAGCCAACCGCCGTAAAGGGTGGCAACGGATTGCACTATTTGCTCTTTACTTTCGTCCAGGTGCACTAGAGACCGTTGGATTGGGGCAGACACTAAGCGATGCATTTAAAGCACCTGAGCGCTCCAAAAAATCATACTTTGGGCTATTCCCATTTCGCTGGAAAGATACCTGGAAGCAGTCATTTCGGGCTTTACGGAGTGATGGAAGACCCTTTGTTGCCCCTATTTTGCAAACACTCATTCTGATTCAGGCACCCAAACAAGTTCTTGAGTGGGCAGATCAGGTTGCAGCATGGGATTTTCGCCAAATTATCTCCTGTCACTTTGACGCACCCTTTAAAGCCAGCCCACAACAGTTTCGACAGGCTTTTAGCTTCTTGGAGAAAGAGGCTTCTACGAATGCAGATTTGTTGATTAGTAGAAATCAGCACTTACCCGAAACAGATTTTGAATTCATCAGGAATCTGGAAGCCAATCTAGTCAGGCGTGGTATTGCTACCCCACCTAAGGAGAAGGTGTAATAGGAGTGTTATCTACGCAGGCAGCCTGATTCTGATTGAGCAGCCTGGGATGTATTTATTAAGCAGTCAAGTATTGCGATGTACGAGAAACACCTTGAACAGAGCACACTGCTCCGTACTTTGGAGGGTTGTGATTACCAGCAATGTCTCTCTTTAGAGCAATAAAACTTAACAATGTCTTATTTATCTTGGTGATAGACATACCTTCCAGGTTTGGGAATTATCCCACGCCTGTAGGTAGTGTCACTCACTTTAAAGAATTGGATTAATCATCAAGGAAATCTGATATGTCTCACTTTAGTACATTACGGAGCAAACTAACGGATGCTGAAATCCTAAAAGCATCATTACAGGATTTAGGGATGGAGGTGAAAACAAATACTGAGGTACGAGGACTATGCAATCAAACCGTTCAAGCTGACATTGTTGCCGTGCTGGATGGGGACTGTGATCTAGGCTGGTTGCGTCACTCAGATGGTTCACTTGCTATAATCGCTGACCTTTGGGGTGTCGCGAAGAAGCACGATCTGACAAAACTGATGGATGTGGTGAATCAAAAATACGCAATCAATAAGACGTTGGCAGAAGTGAAACGTCCTGGCTTACAACATGCAAATGTCAAACTCTCACTGCAAAATCATCTAACTGCATAAGTCCTACAGATATGAATGATATGAATGCTACAAAGTCACAAAAGCAGGAATCCGCTGATCCAACCAAGCGTGATGTGATTACTCCTGAAAAATTGCCGAATCCAATCTTTCGTTTTGCTGTAACGCTAGCGGTTCTGCTTCCCATCTTATTTATTGCTGTCATTTACTATAGCAGCATCAGTTAACCTGCTTGATTTGGTTACTTCTTTGTATCTCACGGAGGGAGTGCTCTGGGCGATCGCCCAGAGCACTCCCTCCGTGAGATAAGGTATTACCAACCGATTGCAAGACCATCTGCACGAGGTTCTGAGGCAGACATCAACACATCATCATGACGCAAGATCATTTGTCCTCTGCCGAAGTATGAGGACTCTGTAGTGGTACCGATTTTGTGTCCCTTATTTTGCAGTCCTGCCACCACATCTTCAGGCGTTTGTGGCTCTAACAACACCTTGTTGTCTTCCATAAATCGCCAGCGAGGGGCATCCAGAGCAGCCTGCGGATTCATTACATAATCAGCTAGGTTGACCACCACTTGAAGATGTCCCTGTGGCTGCATTGCCCCACCCATCACTCCAAACGGGCCTAAAGGCTTTCCATTTCTTGTGAGAAAACCCGGAATGATAGTGTGAAAGGGGCGTTTCCCAGGTTGGAAGCAGTTGGGATGATCAGGCCGCAAAACAAATCCAGTTCCCCGATTTTGCAGTGCGATACCCGTATCGGGCACTAAGATACCGCTGCCAAAACCTGCGTAGTTTGATTGAATGAAAGACACCATCAGTTCCCCATCTGCCGCAGCCAGATAAACGGTTCCTCCTTTGGGTAAACCTGGCTGAGCAAGCGGCAAAGCATTCGTTCCAATCAGCTTGCTGCGCTCTTGAGCATAGGACTTATCCAAAAGCCACTCGTAGGGAAACTCCATGTGTCGCGGGTCAGCAATATAGCGATAGGCATCTGCAACCGCCAGTTTCATCGATTCGATCGCCAAATGATAGCTCTCAACCGAGTCACGTGGATGATTAGCAAGGTCAAAATTCTCTAGAATGTTGAGTGCTAAAAGTGTGGTTAACCCTTGACCATTCGGTGGAATTTCCCACACGGTTAAGTCACGATAGGTTGTAGAAATCGGGTCTACCCAGTCTGGTTGATGAGCAGCCAAATCAGCTTGCGTTAGAAACCCTCCGGTCGCTGCTGCAAAAGCCGCCATTTTTTCTGCTAGCTCTCCTCGATAAAAGCTCTCCCCCCCGCTGCTGGCGATCGCCTCCAAAGTTTTGCGATGTAAGGGACTGCGCCATATCTCACCCGGTCGAGGTGCTCTCCCCTCCGGGAAAAAGACAGCCTTAAAAGGTTCAAATTCAGCAGCGGTTTGAGGCAAATAAACCTGCTCAGCTTGCTTCCAGGCTTGGGCGGTCACAGGTGAAACCGGAAACCCTTCTGCACATCGAATAGCAGGCTCAAACAAACGTTCAAAGGGAAGTTTGCCATATCTTTCCCAGAGGGTTCTCCAGGCTGAGACTGCCCCTGGCACGGTGACGGGTAGCCAACCTAGCTCAGGTACACTTCTCATCCCATCAAATTCTTTAAGGCTGAGGGCGGCGGGGCTGTATCCAGAAGCATTCAACCCTTGCAGCTTACCGTCCCAAACTAAAGCAAACGCATCAGAGCCAATGCCGTTGGAGGTTGGTTCAACAACGGTGAGGGCGATCGCAGTGGCGATCGCAGCATCGACAGCATTTCCCCCAGCAACCAGCATCTCCATTCCAGCCATTGCCGCTAGCGGTTGGGAAGTCGCCACCGCGCCGTGTTGAGATAAAACAACTCGACGAGTTGAGGGATAAGGGTACTGAGTCAGGTCTACAGGATTCACAAGCTGTCCATTAAAGCAACATTCATACTGTAAACCTCCTACATCGATCACTTTTTGAGGTGTAATACCGTCTCTCTAAAAAGAGGTTACAGATGGAAGGGCACCCCGCGGAGCGGGGTGCCCTTCCATCTGTAACCCCAATTTTTGGAATTGTGTGAGTGGTAGCACGGCTCCGCCACGTACCACTCACGCAGGAAGTCCTGTGTACTACCCTGTACCCCGATAATCTGTACCTGGAAAATCGGAACTCTTTCTGGTATGGGGACAAGCGCATAATCTGAGAAAATATTTAGGCTCCGCCTCTAATCGAGTTGGGCGATCGCCGTTTACAAAGGTTGATGAAGGGAAAACACCATTCCCGCGATCGCTTCACTGCTTGCACCCATGCTGCTTGAAGTCATCTCTTCAGACTTCTGGAGTCGGGCAGCCCTCATTGACGAGGAAATGGTTCTCGTCATAGTTGAGCCACCCAACTCGGTTAACCAGTCGATTCAGCCGATCAAAATCAATCCCGTCACGTTGGAGAAACCCGCCATGAAACGCCGCACGTTGAACCAGATTGCCCTTGGAACCATCAGTGCAGCAGGACTTGCCGCCTGTCAGCAGTCTAATTCTGCCACTGGAACATCCAATGCCAGCAGTACCACCGATTTACCGACGATCGAGTGGGAAATGGCGACGAGCTGGCCCGTTGCTCTGGATACAATTTTTGGGGGCGCTCAAGTGTTTAGCGATCGCCTCGCTAGCCTGACTGGCGATCGGTTTAAGATCACTCCCCGAGCTGCGGGTGAACTGGCTCCTCCACTTGAAGTGCTGAATGTTGTGTCTCAAGGTGCGGTTCCCTGTGGGCACTCGGCTTCATACTATTACCTTGGCAAAAGTCCGGCTCTCGCCTTTGGCACAACAGTTCCCTTTGGGCTGACGGCGCAACAGCAAAACGCGTGGCTCTATGAAGGCGGAGGGCTGCAAAAACTGCAAGAACTCTATGCCAGCAAGTTTAATGTGATTCAGTTTCCCGCTGGTAATACGGGCACCCAAATGGGCGGATGGTTTCGCAAAGAGATTAAGTCCGTGAATGACCTGAGAGGCTTGAAAATGCGTATTCCTGGACTGGGTGGGCAGGTAATGGCAAAACTAGGCGTGACCGTGCAGAATTTACCCGGTGGGGAAATCTTCCAGGCACTTCAAACGGGGGCGATCGATGCCGCAGAATGGGTGGGCCCTTATGATGATGAAAAACTTGGATTGAATGAAGTTGCTCAATACTACTATCATCCCGGCTGGTGGGAACCGAGCGCAACTTTAGAGGTACAAATCAACCTCAACGAATGGAACAACCTTCCCCCCCAATATCAGTCCGCCGTGCAAACAGCCGCTTATGAAGCGAATGTAACCATGCTCTCACGCTATGAAACCCGTAACAATGAAGCGTTGCAGCGGCTAGTAGATAAGGGCGTTCAGTTACGGTCTTACAGTGATGAAATTATGGAGGCTGCACAACAAGCTGCCCTGGAACTCTATGACGAATTTGCTGCCCAAGATGCTGATTTTCAGTCTGTGTACTCGGAATGGAGAGAATTTCGCGATCGCGTTTATGCCTGGGACAATCTGAATGAATCCAGCTTTACCCGTTTCACCTACAGCAAGTTAAACGGATAGCATCACCAGCTTTACTGAAACGACGCATTCACAAGCCAACTCACCGTTTGGGGAAAGGCAATCACGATCAACAACACCACAACTTGTAATGCCATAAAAGGAAGGGCACTTCGGTGAATGTCGATCGTGCTAACTTCCTTGGGCGCAACCGTTTGCAGGTAGAACAGGGAAAACCCAACTGGGGGTGAGATAAAGGCGGTTTGCAGATTAATTGCCATAATCACCCCAAACCAAACCATATCGATTCCCAAAGCTTGTGCTGCGGGCACTAGTAGCGGCATCGCGATAAAGCAAATCTCGATAAACTCTAGAAAAACACCCAGCAAAAAAATCACAATATTACTGACAATCAAAAAGCTAAGATAACCACCCGGTAAGCTGACCAGCAATTCGGTAATCAGTCGCTTGCCACCCAAGTCATCAAAGACAAGGCTAAACAAGGAAGAACAAAAAAGAATAATCAACACGAGAGCCGTAATCGATGCCGTGGAATGGGCTGCATCACGGATAAGTTTTTGATTCCAGCGTCGGTTGAGGGCTGCTAACACGCAGGCTCCAACAGCTCCAACGGCTCCTGCCTCAGTCGGAGTTGCAATGCCAAAAAAGATGCTGCCCAGCACTGCAAAAATTAACAAGATGGGTGGTAGAACCGCCTTTAAAAGTTTTTGAAATAAAGCCATACCGCCAATCATTCGCACTTCTGGAGGGAGTGCCGGAGCCGTCTGAGGTCGCATTAGCGCCACTACCAAAACATATAGAGCATAAGACCCCGCTAGCATGAGTCCAGGAATTAATGCGCCTAAAAACAAATCTCCTACTGACACGCCAATCTGATCACTCAGAACGACCAATACCAGGCTGGGAGGAATCAACTGAGCAAGAGTTCCAGATGCGACAATCACACCAGAGGCAAGCTGCTTGTCATAGCCATAACGCAGCATGATCGGCAGTGAAATCATTCCCATCACAATCACGGTTGCAGCAACTACACCTGTTGTCGCGGCGAGCATGGTTCCTACAATTACAACTGCTAGGGCTAATCCGCCACGCAATCGCCCCATCAAAATGCCGATTGTTTCTAGCAATTCCTCAGCAATGCCAGATTTCTCTAAAATGGCTCCTAAAAATACAAAGAAGGGAATAGCAAGCAGGGTGAAGTTTGACATCGTGCCAAACCAGATATTCGGCAGCAGCAGCAAGCGGTTGAGGTTAAAAGCACCCACTGCCAAACCGATCGCCCCAAAAATTAAAGACGTTCCCGCAAAAGAAAACGCTACGGGATACCCGCTGATTAGAATGATAAAAAAGACGACAAACATGGCGATCGCCAGCCACTCAAACCCCATACTGGTCTTGCTCCCGATGATTAATTAGTTATCTTTTAAGCTGTAAAAGTGTGCATTCTAAGGGCAGTTTTAGCCAACTTTATTCGTAGGGAAGTTGTTCTGCATCTTGCTGCACATGGACTGGCCGTCCTGATAGAAGGGCAGCATACTTAATGGCTTGGGCGATCGCCTGTAACAACAGCAGGGCTAATCCTACCAGTAGCATGGTTTTGATTGGGGCACGGGGCAACCCATTGGCATCAGAAGAAACCTCCCAACTTCCCCACGTTCCATCTGGAAGCTGTCCCCAAGATGCCAACACGGGATTGAGCGCAACATAAAGACCCAGAATGCAAAACGGAATTAGAAATAACACCGTTCCAATCAAATTAATCCAGGTTTTTCGTCGTTCGCTCCAGTGGGCATACCAAAAATCGACCCGGACATTCTGGTCGTGCTTCAAGATGTAAGCAAAGCCCAGCAAAAAGATGATTGAGAACAAATACCATTGCAGCTCAATGAGAACATTGGAGGAAAGCTGCAATCCAATAAATCGTCCGATATATCGGACAGCCACGTTATAAAAACCAACGGCAACAGTTAGGATTACGAGCCAATCTGCCCCTTGTCCCAAGACCTCGATCAGGCGATCGATCGCCCGTGCAAACTTAAGTAAAATTCGCATTTAAATTTGTTCGTCTAGAGTTTCACAAATCCTACATCTTTATGAGTCCAATGTTGCAACAGAAAAGGGCTACAGCGGGAGAGACAACCCACTGTAGCCCTAATTCTCAGAATGGGCATCGAACTCATTTCGACGGATTGAGGTGAAGGCGATCGCCGTAGTGTTTCTCAAATGCGATAGGTGCGCCACTCATCTGCTCAAGGTCATGACGAACTGCCTCCGCGTTGCCCCACACGATTGCATTCTCCCCACGCTGATTAATCTCGGTCTCAACCTGCTGACAGTACTGGTCTTGATCACGGGCAACAAAGAAACCATAGGTTCGACAGGCGATCGGGCGAGCATGATAAATTCGGCAAGCTCCCTCCTCATTCAGATAGGGACACACAACGGATAAGCCGAGGGTGTTTTCTGCAATCTGTTGCAGAAGGGCAATGATCTTCTGTTCGACGACAACCTGTTCTAAATTTGGGAGTTGCGCGACGGCCTCATCTACCCGTTTCCATTCCGCAGTACTGAGTTCAGGAGGATGGGCAAGGTGAAGGCAACAATGGTCGCACCCCCGTCGGCAGGGCCACCAGTCTCGCTCAGATCGAATAGCCTGAACCCTCGATTCAATGCGTTCGTCTAAATCCTGTAGCAACTGTTGTAATTCGTCCATCTCAAAGTTGATTGTTTTCCCCTACTATTCTCCCCAACCCTGCCAGCATTTTAGGGCTGCTGCCATTGTTTGTATTAGAATTCATGCTCCTGTTTAGGACAGCACGATCACAGAGAAACTAGCTTGGGAACAAACCACTGTTGTTCTACTTTGCTTTGTGCCACAACAACTCCATTTTTAATAACAGTGCGTCCCATTGGGGCAGCACCGATCGCCTCACTGACTGAACGCACATTCAGCAATACCAGATCAGCTACATTGCCGACTTCAATTTCGTGATGCTGGATGCCGATCGCCGCTGCTGCCTGACTGGTTGCCATTTCCAGACAAAGCTGGTGGCTCAATACGGTTCCCAGGTGCAGCACTTGCGCTAGTAAGGTACATAGCTTCAGCACATCGCCGTCTCCAAATGGAGTAAACAGATTGAATACATTGTTGGTTGCTAGCCCAACCGTGACTCCTAATTCTGCTAAACGATGCACGGGCGCAATGCCACGACGAACATTGTGAGTATCTTTGCGAGCCATCATATATAAGTCAGTTGCAGGTAACGCCAAAACAGACACTCCTGCCTCTTGCATTGCAGCAGCAAACGTCTCTAGTTCTGAAGGTGTTAAGGCTGCTAGCTTGGTCATGTGTCCCAGGCAAACCCGCCCCTGCCAGCCTCGTCTGACCGTTTCTTCTATCACGAACGGTAAGAGTAACGGCTCATTGTTATCTAAAAAGTCAAGATGAAAGTCAACATCACAGTCAAACTCCTGCGCCAGATCAAATACAGTTTCAATGTTTTGCTTTGGATCTGGATCGACGTAAGGGGCAGAACCAATCGCATCTCCTCCCATTGCTAACGCCTGACGGAGTTGATCCACTAATCCATCGTGGTTTGTAATTCCCTCTTGGGCAAAAACGGCAAGCTGTAGGGTAATGCCCCAGGAGTAAGCTTTCCGCAAAGGCAGCAATGCCTCCATCGCATCAAGCCCCATCGTTGGATCGACTTCAACATGAGTTCGCATGGCAGTTGTGCCAAAGGCGATCGCCTGCTCAATCACTCTTCTTGCCCGATTTTGGATATCCTCAATCGTAAATGATTGCTTCAGTTTCAAAGTTTCGCGTAGGGCTTCATCAAATGTGCCATCTAAAGCTGGATAGCGATCGAGAATCAAGGCTTTGTCGAGGTGAATGTGCCCATCCACCAGTCCTGGAATCAGCAGGTTTCCTTGAGCATCTAGAGTTTGAGTTGCGGATGCGGCTAGAGTTGGGGCAATGTGGGTGATGCGATCGCCCGCAATTCCCACATCCCACTGTCCTTGCCGTCCGGGCAGAATTGCATTGGTAATTTTTAGATCCATTGAAAAACTGTTAAATCGTGACAATACGCTCTTAAAACCATAGCCTTTAGTTTGCTTTAGGGAAAAACTTTGGGCGTTGCTAAATATACGGGTGTGATTCACGGCTCTCAATCCTCTTTGTAGGGGGATGGCAATGTGTTACCCGACGAAATTCATACATCAAATCAGCAACACTGGAAGGGCACTCCGCGTCGCGGAGTGCTCTTCCCTCTGTAGCCTAATTTTTAGGGAAACGTTGCTAAACCCTGTTTAGCTTTTGTTGATGCTACTCATTTTGTAAGAGACAAGTACCCCACGAGGGTACTGACACCTCTAAAAACATCCTCTAACTTGGTGTTTATGGCATTCAGCCATATCCAGAGCAAGTCCCACAACGTCTGCTCTGGCTCAACTCGCAGCGCTCCAGAAACTAATTGATATGGCGTTTTGGTTTGATTGATGTACCTTCTTGCATTAATCAAATCCGTAGTTTGGGATATTTTCAGTACCTAGTACTGAAAAGACTTAAGAAATTACACCCCTAATCAAACTGGGAGATCAAACATGACAAACGGGTATGCCAACGGCAGAGCAAGTACTGCTGAAATGGAATTTGAGTCACCACCCTACTCAAACCTAGAACTAGAAGATGAGTGGGAGATGCAAGAATCCACCAATTACTCCAACTCGGAGTTTGCTAATGAATGGGAAGTGCAAGAATCAACTCCCTACGCCAATCCTTACTCCAATCCGGAGTTTGAGGATGAGTGGGAAGTCCAGGAAGCTCTGCATTCGTCTAATCCTGAAATGGAGAGTGAGTGGGAAACAGAAGGTGAGTATTTCTTCAAAAAGGCTTTACGAGGAATTGGAAAAATTGCCAAAGTAGCCGCTCCCCTAGCAAAGCGTCTGGCCCCCATTGCTGCCAAAACACTCATCGGAGCTATACCCGGTGTCGGAGCTGCTGCCGGCCCCTTAGCCGGAAAACTTGTGGGTGCCTTGCTGCGAGAAGGCGAAATGGAGGCAGTCCAGATGGAAGCAGAATTCTTTGGGACAAACGAGGCAGAAGCAGAAGTTAGCAATACAGAAGCTGCCTACGAAGCCGCCTTGACTGAAGTGCTAGCTGCCGAAGCAAGCCACAGCCAAAGTGAAAGTGAAGCTGAGGCATTACTGGGAGCTGCCGTCAGTAGCACGGTTAAGAGTATGAACGGACAGCGACCCTTACGTTACATCATCCCAGTTCTAGTGCAAGCGAACGCTCGACTTGTTCGGCTCTTACATCGTCAAGGTCCGGCGGGTCGTCAGCTTTTGCGGCTGATGCCAACCATCATGCGTCGCACGATCGCCAGTTTACGGGCGGCTCGACGTGCAGGTCAGCCAATCAATGCGGCATTAGCTCAGCGATTAATGGCGGCTCAAGCTGCACGAGTATTTGGCAACCCCAAAACTTTGACCAAGGCAATGATTCGTAATGCCATTATTCGTCAGCGTACCGTTGCTCCGGGTCGATCGACTTCCCGTTCCGCATAGTTCATTCAAACAAAAGGAGACTGTTGAATTATGGTAATGCAAAACGAGGCTGTATTTGAAATACCTGCTTCCCATGAAGTTTCTCAGTATAGCAATCCCTTCTCTACTGCTGAATACGAGAATGAGTGGGAAATGCAAGAAGCCTCTCAGTACAACCCCGAATACGAGAATGAGTGGGAAATGCAAGAAGCCTCTCAGTACAACCCTGAGTACGAGAATGAGTGGGAGCAGGAAGCTTCCCAGTACAACCCTGAATACGAGAATGAGTGGGAAATGCAGGAAGCTTCCTTATACAATCCCGAATACGAAAGTGAGTGGGAGCAGGAAGCTGCTTTATACAATCCTGAATTTGAGGATGAGGGTGAGTATTTCTTCAAGAAGTTGGGCAGAGGGCTGAAATCACTAGCCAAAGTGGCAGCCCCGATCGCCAAAAGGCTTGCCCCAATGGCAGCAAGAGCATTAGTGGGAATGATACCGGGTGTAGGAGCGGTTGCAGGACCACTAGCCGGAAAACTCACCAGCGCCTTATTAAAAGAGGGTGAAATGGAGGCGGCTCAACTAGAAGCTCAACTATTTGGCACAAATGAGTTTGAAGCAGAAGTTGCTAACACTGAAATTGCTCATGAAGCCGCTCTAACTGAGGTTTTAGCAGCACAAGCGGCAGAAGCCGCAACAGAGGCAGAGGCAGAAGCCGCTGCGGCTGCGGCGTTGCCGATCACAATTACGATTATGGGTGGACAGCGGGCACTCAGACCCGTTACCCCTATTCTGGCTCAAGCCAATGGTCGATTAGTGAAGACACTACGCCAGCAGGGTAAGGTCGGCAAACAGCTCTTGCGGACGGTTCCTGCCATTCAACGGCGAACAGTTGCCACTCTAAAGGCGGCCTCCCGTGCCGGTAAGCCCATTACTGGAGCAATGGCAGTCAAAGCAATGGCAGCCTCAGCACAACAGGTATTAAACAATCCTCGGACTGTACAGCGCTCTATCACGCGGAATGCAGTCTTGCGTCAGCGTGTTGCTCCGCCAAATCCCCGCCGCGCTGCTGCCCAGGCTGCCCGCTGTCCTAGTTGCGCCAGCAAAAGGGCTGTTCGCTAACTAACAAGGTTACGAGTTCTAAGTTTTGAAATGTAGCTCGTAACAGAATGCATCAAACCGTCCCCACTTCCAGCCACTAATCGAATATGGTATCCTCACCTGCTTCATCTAAGGTGGCATCTGCACCCGCCACTCTAAAAACCACTACAGCAAAGCCTACCCCACCCCCGAAGGTTGTTTCTGGTAATAACCTCCAAGGAGCTGCCACTCCCAGTGAGCAGCGCCTGATGGATAATTGGCTAAACGTCCAAGCCATTAACCTGATGCGGCATTCCAAATCGCTGCGTCCGTTTGCTAAAGATGAGTTTGGGACTGGACCAGCAGCCCCTAGCGAGGCTCACATTGAAGCCGTAAATCGGTTCATTGAAAAGTTTCGCAGCCGACTGACCGAGAATGCACGTTGGGTGGAAGCTGCTGCTAATGCAGCACGCCGTGAGCCTGCAAGCCAGCAGTTGCGGGTGCTGCTGGAGCGTAAACAAACAGTGAGTAACCAAGTCCTTTATTTGGAAGGCATTTGGGATTTTTACTTTGATTTATTTGTGCAGCGGCTTTCGTCATTTGGGGAACGGTTGCGAACGATCGATCGCATTGCGATCGGTTGCTACGAACGAGTCTACAGTGGTCTCGGTACGGCTCAGCCCACCCCCAGCTTGTTGCCATTTAGTTATGCTGACAGCGGTTTCAGTCCAGCCACCTTCCGCCGGGGAGTGCCGCTGTCAAAACTACGTCGCAACTCAAATCTGTTTCCGCTGATTATGCTGCCTCAGCATCGTTTGGATAATGTGTGGGCACTCTCTAGCGTGCTGCATGAAGTGTCTCACAACCTCCAAGCAGATTTGGGTTTGTGGGAGGTCGTTCCTGCCCGTCTCTATCACCGCTTGACGACAGAGGGACGCTTTTCTCCTGGGATTGCTCAGGTGTGGGCGCGATGGCACAAAGAAACCATGGCAGATATGTTTGCGCTGGTGCTAGGTGGTCCTGCTGCTGTGGAGTCATTGATGGATGTGGTGGGGCGATCGCCTGCTGATACAGTCCAATTCAACCCGCTGTCGGTGCATCCAACGCCTTACCTGCGAGTGCTGATCAATTTGATTTTGCTAAAGCGGCTGGGGTTCACCAAGATGGCAACCGAGTTAGAGCGAGTGTGGCAGCGGCTTTATCCTCGGATTACGCCAAATGACATTCCCCCCAGTTTCATGAAGACCTTTTATCCGGCGGCTGAAATGGTGGTGGATACACTGGTGTTTCAGCCTTACAAACAGTTTGGCAACAAGTCAATGGTGCAGGTGGTGAACTTTGACCCGGCACAAATGGGGCTAATTGAGCTGGCAGGTCGGCGGCTGGCAAAGGGTGAAGACCCTGGTACCGTTCCAATTCGATTAATGATTAGCGCTGCTCGGTTTGCGCTCGATCAGCGTCTCGCCCCACCCCAAACGATTACTGACAACTTCTACCGCATCTTGGGACGACGTTAAGCGTTAACTTTCAAGCGGTTTCTCAAAACATTCCTTTCAATATTAATGAGGTTGCAAAGATGGCATTTCCTTTCAAGGACACAGCAGGTTCCGAAATAAGCCTCACTCCTGAGAATTTACAAAAACTGCGTCAGAGTTTTATCGATAAGTTATTTGGACCGTCTGCCACTATTGCAGGTACGCTTCCCAGGGAAGCTTTGATTGCCGACCAACTCGCGCAAATCACGCGCGTTCTGGGGCGTTCTGCCACCAATGAAACTACTGTTTATGACAATGGCTCAGTTCGATCAGGGGCATCCAGCGCTGCAAGTTCACTCACTTTGCAAGTGGAACGAGCACTAACGCAAGTACTGGGGCGATCGCCCGGTCGTGGTCCCGATGGGTTTATCAGTGCGCTGAACAGTGCCTTTCCCACGGCAAAAGATGGGCAAGTGATGATGCAGCCTGCCCGCAGCTTAGTATCTCTGCACTCACCCATTACTGAGGGATCAACCGGACAGCTTTCGGTTGAGCAGGCAAATCTGTATCGTCAAGCTTCAATTATTGGTAGTGATACCTTGAAAGTGCTAGACGGACTGACTCCGTTTGACCCCAAGGCAGACATTGATGCTGTGGAAGCCTTACGTGCTTTGGTGCGATCGCAAATTCGCAGCTTAATCGACGAATTTGGACGGCTTGATGAACCCCGCAAACAGCGAGTCGATACTTATTTCAAAACGCTGCTTGGCAGAGATGAAACTGGACGGGAAGATGGTTACTTGTATCGCTTAGGCGAAGAAGCTCACTTGGGACGGGGTGAGGCGTTTGGTCTGGAACTCAAAGTTGTCCCGGTTACGCTTGAGGATGAGACACAGGTTGCAGGCTTTGAACTGTTGATTGGATATGTTACAACGTTGCTTCAGAGTTGGAGAAATTACGAAGTTGCCAAGACAAGCACCAGCCCAATCGCCGGACGCTACAGCGATCGTTTATCGCGTACCAGCATTATGTTGCCTGTAATTGCCGACAGCAACGCCAGCTTAATGTCAGCAATGGATTCGATCGGCTTTACCCAAAGCGAGCGACGCTCAGATTCAGCCCTATTTAGTAATCTGCAAGCTCCAACGGAAGATCCAAACATTCCAGGCAAGATTACCCTGGGAAATACCCAAGCCGCGATCATCTTACCCGACATTACTGTGAATGATTTTGATGAGTGGGTCGATCGCTTCACCAGTCTAGAGGCTCCTTCGGTGCTGTCAACCTCTGGTCAGTTTGGCTTAGATTTTGTCACCGACCAGGCTGATACGCTGTTTTGGACGATTGGTGTAGTTCTGTATGCAGTTCTGCCACAAAAGGATCAGGCTGGCAGACTGCTCAGCAATAGAAACCAAGGCAAGCTGCTCGGCAAAGTACTGGCATTTGAGCGCGTACAGCAAAGCTTGAGCGAACTAATCTATCAGCTCGACACGCTAGCCAGCCTGGGCGTAGGCAGCATTTCATCAGAGCGGCCCTTTGAAAGCAGCTTGACGTAAGTTTTGTTTGCACTCGTGAATTTCGTTTGCACTATTGATAAGGAATCTGATTATGAAAGCACGCGACTACGATCGCCGCAATGACCAGATCGCGGCACTGTTGCAAAACACAATCGAACAACTCGGACCAGAACTGGTTGCTAACCCGCAGTTGGCAGAAGTGCTCAACCGCATGGTCGATGACCAGCTACAAAAATATGACGCTTCTCAAAATGGGAAAGGTGCTCCAGCAGATGGGGGACTGGCTGATTTAATTGGATTCGGTAAAGATGCCACCACCGATCTTGGTGATGCACGAGTATCAAGTGGGGTAGTGGATTATGATGATACGGTCAGGAGTGAGCGTATCCTGGCGAGCGCCGACCTCTATTACCTCTACATGCACGAACGGCTCGGCGTGTTCCGCGTGATCGACAAACTGCAAGAACTCTTTCAAGCCGGTACACTGCGAATTTCTAGCGGTGAGGGTGCTTATGGGCTCTACCGCTTCGACAAGCACAACATCTTGCGCTATCACAAACGCGAACGGATGCGAGCCTATCGGCGCGTATTTGGCTACACCACGGTTGATCCTGGACCCGGTGCGCGTCCCAATCCCCAGTTTCACGGATTATTCTCACACTTCATTGGCGAAGCGGCAAAATATTGGCGTGATAAGCGCATCAGTGAGGTAATTCGCGAACGCGCTACCGATCCAACATTTGGCTCAATTGCGATCGTTCGCCGCTCTGGACTAGACCTCCGTAACAACCTGAAGAACTCATCCTACGGCTACATCAACGTCTTGCGCGTTGAAACCAGTCAAGCACTAGCTGAATGCTTTAAGATCCTGGAATCGTCTGATGTTCGCGCTCAATTTGGAGCCGACAACGCCTGGGAACTGATTGAACTCGTTTTGTGGCAGTACTTCCACGAATCAGTTCATGCTAGTACGATGAACCGGATGGCGGTTGCTGGACGTGAGATTATTCGCTGGTTAGCAGAACCGTTTGTGCTTCAGAAAAACCGCAGCGAGTTTGAAGCTCTGCTGCTGCGGATCGCCGAATACGCCGAAGAGTGGATTTCGAGCGAAGAGGGAATGCGCGTTAGCCGCCCAACTCCGCCACCGCGTCAGGTTTACATGCCCGGTGCGCCGCCCTCTGGAATGCGTCGCGAACCGATAATTGGCAGACCCAGGGGAATGATGCCTGGCCCAAAAATGATGGGCTAGGGCAGCGTGTTCAATATGCGGGTCCGAAACACCAAGCTCTGAGTGTCCAGTTTGAATCTTTAAGTCCCATGCGTAATAGCTTGGCGATCGCTGACGAGTCTCAGATATTCGTCAGCGAGATTCAGACACTTATTAATGAATCTTTAAGCCTCATTCATGAGCCTCAGCTATCTCATCCCCGAGCCTCAAAGACTCATTCTTGTTTGATCAGGTATCTGAGCCTGCAAACGCGGCTCTTTGAGCAGGCTTTACCGCCTTACTGAATCACTCAATTTCTATAAGTACCCGCGAAGAAACTGATGCCGTCTCCAGAGATTGTTGGATAAGGAGAAAACAATGACGCTGCAAAATCAATGGTTGTTCGAAGCACCTCTTCGCTCTGATACAGAATACATGGCTGCGCCCGTTAAAGCTCCACCACTAGTTGAGATTACCAAGGGAGCTAAACCCTTTACTGGTGAAGCGGCTAAATTACAAGCTGAAATAATAAAGTTAGCAAAAACTGATCAGAACTGTGCAGGTTGTGACTACGAACGGCTTGTAAGGGCACAGTTCAGGCTCAAACCAGGAGAGAAAGTAATAGGTACAGGGCACCCAGACTCTCAATACAGAGGTACCCCTGTCGAAATTACACTTGCTGAGAAAATGAACGGTCGCAAGATGGCGCAGATTACAAGGTATTTAGCAACATTTGGCAAAGTTTTAGTGGTTACACCAAATTTATCCCGTAGGCTCCAATCGACCCTTGACACAATTGGCAAGAGCGCACAGGGGCTGGTTAGAGCAGATAAGAAGAAGAAGTTTGACAAGCTTAGAATTAGGATATTGACAACTCAGGAGGTTCCCTCGAAAAATACGGCGGGGGCTTATCGATGATCATTGATTGCCACTGTCATGCTGGAAAAGGTGATTTACTCACGGGCCCCTGGGATACAGATGCACCTGTTGAACTCTACTTGAAGCGGGCACATACTGTGGGAATTAACAAAACAGTCATCTTTTCGCCCTTTCACAGTAACTATGGACAGGCGAACGCCCATACGGCTCGAATCGTCGCCAGGTATCCCGATCGCTTCATTGGTTTTGCTTTTATTCATGCTCAGCGCGATCGCGGTCGTGTCTATCAAATTATTCAGCAAGCAGTTAACCAGTGGGGATTTTGCGGCATCAAAGTTCACGGACATGAAGCCCCTGCTACTCGCGAAGTGTGTGAGGTTGCCCATCGCTTTCGGCTTCCCCTCCTCTACGATGTTGCTGGCAAAACAGATGTCATTGAACTGTTGGCTCCACAATACCCAGACGTGAATTTCATCTTGCCCCATCTTGGCAGTTTTGCTGATGACTGGCGTGCTCATCTGAGAGTCATTGATCAAATTGCTCGATTTCCCAATGTTCACGCTGATACATCAGGCGTTCGACGCTTCGATTACGTGGTACAAGCAGTGAAGCGCGGCGGTGCCCACAAAGTTCTCTTTGGTTCGGATGGTCCCTGGTTACATCCCGGTCTAGAGTTACACAAAATTCGTTTGCTCGGTTTACCTCCTAAACAGGAAGCATTGATTCTGGGTAGAAATCTATTACGACTGCTTCAAAAAGTGCAAACACCGTCAAGACCGAGAATAGGGGCAGAGAATACACTGGTGTCGTAATACCACTACTTGAATTAGCTCTGAATTGAAGCTGAATTAAATAAAAATAAGTCCCTGCCGCATTCCCAGCGTAACTGCTTCGGTGCGACTAGAAGCGTTGAGCTTAGAGAAGATCGAGCTAATGTGAAACTTGACGGTGTGTTCAGAGATGTTGAGCTGACGGGCGATCGCCTTGTTCCCCAGTCCCGTTGCCAACAGTTGCAGCACTTCCACTTCGCGAGGAGTGAGAGGGGCATCCAGATCCTCAGAATGTACGGGTTCATTCGATTCAGGCAATTCCTGAAGCAGAACGTCAGATACATCAGGATGCAAAACTACCAAACCCGCCGCGATTGCCTCAACCGTGAGAATCATTTCGTCCGTTGTGATATCCAGGGGTAGAATTGCGCGAACACCTGATTTCAGCAGTGCTGTGGCAGAGTAGGCTTCAGTTGGGGTCACCAGGAGAGCGATCGCTACTTCCTCTTGACTGGTCAGCATCTCCAGGTTGGTATCTGTCAGCAGGGCAAACTCCAGTACCACCACATCGGTCTGTTGAGAGCGGAAGAATTGCTCCAGCGTCGTCAGATCGACTGTACGTCCGACGACTTGAATCGTTGGCTCGCGGACTAGCATTGCCTCCAGCCCTGCTTGCATGATTAATGAGCGAGTCACGATCAAAACACGAATCACCGGAGCTTCCTCACAGGCAGGGTTAACGTTCACCGACGGTTAGAGTCAACTCGATTAGCTGTCCGCCCCGAATCATTTGTGCAGTAATGGGCTGACCGACCTGCTCTGACCGAAGCTGCGATCGCAGCGCTTGCACATTGGCGATCGCCTCACCCCTCAACGTTAATAAAATATCTCCAATGAGTACTCCAGCGCGATCGGCGGGGCTATCTGCTTCCACACTCACGATTAACACACCCACCTCTTGAGTGAGGTTGAGTGACTGTTTCAACTGTTTCGTCAACTCCACAGGCTGTAGTCCTACGCCCAAATAGCCCTGTGTAATTCGTCCGTGCTGCACCAACTGATCCACGACGCGATTCACCGTTGTGATCGGAATGGTAATGGCAAAGCGACCGCGTGAATGCGTCGTATTGATTCCCAAAACATGACCCTGAGTATCGAGCAGCGGACTGCCAGAAAATCCTGGAAACGGTCGAATATCAGGACGAATTAAGCGATCAATTCGACCGCCTGTCCAGCTTTGCCACTCTCCTCCCAGTGATGCTAGAATGCCGCAGCTAGCGCGAATATTACCATCATCCGAACGTCCAAGCGCTAACACTAAATGCCCAACTCGCAGTGTATCCAGGTCGCCCAACTCAGCAGTCGGTAGATCAGGCGCATCAACGCGCAGCACTGCAAGATCTGTTCCCGGATCTGTGCCCACAACAGTTGCAGACAACGCACCCTCTGGAGTCATCAGCGTCATATCTCTTTTGCAGCGCACCGCATCAACAGTGGTGACAACAAGTCCCGATCGCCAATGAACTCCACTAATGGCAAAGCGTCCCGATGGTAAGGTGACAATCATCGGAGCAGCTTGGGTGATCGCATTTGCCAGTTCATCCGAAAAGTCTGATAGGGTCGTCATGGCAATTCTCCAATGCTTTTCCTTAGAATGCCAAATCGTTCTGGTTATCAGCATCAGGCAAATCGGTAGCCATGCCCCTAGAAAAATGGCTAGGGAGCCAGTCCGTCCAACCTTTGAGCATTCGTTAGGATAGGGAAGCTGTTGGATTTCCGTGTTTAGTTAGAAGCATGATCGCAATTTTGGGTTGGAGTTCGTTAATTTGGAAACCTCAGGATCTCCCCTATGAAGGAACTTGGCAGCAGGGTGGCCCTGTGCTTCCGCTAGAGTTTACACGGGTCAAAACTGCCCGTCCACTCACATTGGTACTTGATCCGGTGAATGGCGCTGATTGTCCTACACAGTTTGTTTGGAGTTCGCGGACAAATCTTGCTGATGTGATTCAAGACATCCAAGATCGAGAAAATGCAAGTCCAGAAGAAACTGGCTACATCGACCTACAGCAAAATCTGAGTTCTATCGAAGACTATCCCGAACAAGTTAATGTCGATCGCATTGTGCGGCAATGGTGTCACAAACAGCAAATTCCCGCCGCAGTTTGGACAGCAATTCCTCCTAACTTTACCGAAGAATTAGGAGTTGAATTTTCTGTTGAGACGGCAATGCAGTACCTTGAGCAAGTTCCTAAATCTGACCAGGATAGCGTCGTGGAATACATTCAAAACACACCACGAGAAATTACCACTCCATTTCGGCAACATGTAGAAACTGTATGGGGGATACGGTAGAAATTTATCCTTACAGCCATTTCCAGTTGGATAAACCACAAATCTCTGTAGGGGCAGTTCGCGAACTGCCCCTACGCTATGGCTTACCCATCCGAAAATGGCTGTAAGAAACCCTCCAAATTATTACAGCAACACAGGTAACAAGTCGGTTTGAATCATGAGTGCTGCATGGACGGCTGCCAAGATGTGATGAGTTGATGAATAGATTTTTGGGCAGTGGCGATCGCCAATTGTCGTTCTTCCGCTCCCATCGCCAAATTTTCTGCATGGATAAAGGCAATCTCAGTGATGCCAAGCAATTCAAACACTGCCCGCAAGTAGGGCTCCTGAAAATCTAGTGGCTCGCCTGCATAACTGCCACCTCGCGTGGTGATGACTACTACTTTCTTGCCTTTCACGAGTCCCTCATAGCCATCAGAACTAACCACAAAGGTTCGCCTTACCCGAACAATTTGATCCAGATAGGCTTTGAAATTGGCAGGAACGCTGTAGTTATACATAGGAACACCAAAAACCAGAAAGTCCGCTGCCAACACTTCATCAATTAACTCATTCGAGATCGCCAAAGCAGATTCTAAGGCTAGAGTCATCCCAGCGGGAGGGGTAAATGCTGCTGCAATCCAAGCTTCATCAATGGGTGGAATGGGGTGTCTTCCTACATCCCGATAGGTGATGTGTCCTTCTGGATAAGTGTGTTGCCATGCATGAACAAACTGTTTAGTTAATGCACGAGAGATAGACCGTTCTCCTCTCGGACTTGAATCTACTTGTAGAATATGTGCCATGTTTAGACATCCTTTGTGTAAGTTTGATACTTGAATTAGTAGTGAAAGATGTGTTTGACCTGATCAATCGACCAGGCACCTAATAAAATTCCGAGTGCCCCGACAAATCCCATCAGCGGAGGTGCAGGTAACGGCAGTTTTAACCACCCGAATAAAACACCCACAATCCAACCTGCAACTAACGAGAGAATAAATTCCTTCATGATTTGAACCTCTGATTGATTAGATGAAAAACCTATGTATCTTAACGAGTTGAAGAATTCGTTTTTATCAGAGCGTCTAGCAGAAATAGAACGCAGCCAGTCGTGAAAAGACAACACGCCATTAAAATGAGAAATGATCTTGGCGAAAAACTTATCCAAGTATTGTTAATCGCATCCCATGTGAATAGAAGTGAGCCAAGCAAAAACAGGAAATTACCCAATACGCTGTAAGAAGGCATGAGAAACCATTACTCCAAATCGTATGTTTCTACAGAAGCTCATGAGGTTGGCGTTTCTTCTGCTTGAGTGCTTGATAAACAGCAATGAGTAAGGCATTGCTGACCAACAAAAGAGCTCCAAATCCGATAAGGGTATTGACAATACCAAAGCGATCGGAGAGCAAGCCAATTAAAATCACAGGAATGCCATATCCCAGATAGGCACAGACAAGATAGCCGGAAATGGCTCGTGCTGGTTGAGCGCTATCTAGTCGCACGACTTCAGCCAATCCACCCAGGTAAGTAAATCCGTAACAAGCTGTACCTGCGATCGCCACCCCAATCAACACCAAACTCAAAATTTCAAATGCTGTACCCAACGTAAACAAGGCATATCCAATTACCAGTAGCAATGAACCGAGCTGGAGCGATCGCCGTGCTTCCATGTGTCGGGCAGCAGGTTGAAAAAAAACTCCTGCAATCACAATGATGAATAACATTGGACCCGACCAGTTGGGTAGCCCATAATGCGTGAGTTGAGCGGGTAAGATGATGCCTACAATGCCTGCTAATGACCAAGCAAGGGCGATTGCTAGTCCTGCCCAGATTGTCGCTGAAGGAAATACAGGCAGTCGAATCAGGGGAGTTGATGTAGTTGCCTGTTCAGGAATGCCAAAAGTTAAGCCGATGCAACCAAGAATCAAACCAAAGACAACCCAATAGCTAAATGGAACCAATGAATCCTGAATGGAGAGAACTGCATTGGTAAACAGGGCACCGCTAGAAAATCCTAGAGCAGTGGTTAAGCTGACGTAAGCAGCAACTTTAGCGGAGTGCTGAGGCATCAGAGTAGATAAATAAGCGGTTCCGGTTCCCGTAATTAACCCCACCCCGACTCCTTGCAACACCCGTGTTATTAACAGGGTGTAAATTGTAGGTTGGGCAATCATCAAAAACGTGGCAACACAGACCAATAACAAGCTGGTGAGAATCACCGTTTTGCGTCCAATTCGGTCAGACGCTCCACCTAGCAAAATTAATGTGGGTAGCAGCCCCGCCACATAGGTCGAGAAGGCGATCGCCGAGATGCTACTACCAAATCCCGCTAGTCTTGCATAAGTACCATACAAAGGAATTTGTAGATTGGTGGCATGGGTGATCAGAAAAATGGCGATCGCGACAATTAAAGCAGGTCGTTTCATCGCTAGTTCCTACATACAGGAAATTTTTTACGTTGAATTTTAGAAGCCTTGGTTTCTAAAGAAAAACCTTTATAAAAAGAGTAGGCGATCGCCATTGACTTTGTAAAGAGATTTTTTTACTTTGTAGGTGTGGTAAAGATCTAACTATGGTCAAGAAAACGCAAACTCAAGAAACGGCTGTTCGGACGCGGCGGGCGATCGTTCAACTCTTAAAGCAGGAGGGCAGCTTGGATGCAGAAACCCTTGCTGCTCGTCTGGGAATTACAGCGATGGCAGTGCGGCAGCACCTTTACGCCTTGCAGGGTGAACAACTGGTGACCTACCAGGAACAACCGCGACGCATGGGACGACCTGCAAAACTGTGGCAGTTGACCCCGGCCGCCGATCGCCTCTTTCCTGATGGTTATGCAGAACTCACTTTAAGTTTGCTGAATTCTGTCAAAGAAGCGTTTGGTGAAGCAGGGCTAGACCGCTTGTTAGAAGTTCGCACTCGGCAACAGCTTGAAACTTACACTCAGCAAATGGAAGGTAAGCTAGCACCCGACACAACTGCGGAGCAAACGCTCAAGCAACGTCTACACAAATTAGCTGAAATTCGCACTCATGAAGGCTACATGGCAGAGGTGCAGGCTCAACCAGATGGCTCATTTTTGTTTGTGGAGAATCACTGCCCGATTTGCGCTGCTGCTACTGCCTGCACTGGACTCTGCGCCAAGGAGTTAGAAATCTTTCAATCTATCTTGGGAAATGAAATTAACATTGAGCGTGTAGAACATATCATTGCCGGAGAACGGCGTTGCGCTTATCAAGTCAGCTTAAGCATGTTGCAAATATAGGTAGGGACGCACCGCAGTGCGCCCTTACAGAAATTGGTGTGTTGCGAAATCTATTGAAATCGGTATTAAACAACTCCTGGGTCAAGGAGTAAAATCTCTTTGCTTGGATAGACTGAAGTAATCGTGGGGTAGGAGCGATCGCAATGAGCAGTTCTGATTCGTCCAGCGGTGTAGAGGGTCAGATTGGCAAGGTGCTCCTGATTGGAGTCACTGGAGGTACAGGGCACCATGCGATTCAAGGGCTGCTGGAGCAGGGCATTACAGACCCACGAATTCTTACCCGTAAGCTTGATTTAAGCCGACCCTCTTTGGCTCAACTCAGCCAAGCCGGATTAGAGCTAGTGGAAGCTGATCTGGATGATGCCACTTCTCTAGCTAAAGCCTTTGCAGGAGTTGAGCGGGTTTACTGTCATGCGACAGCCGGAGATTCTGCTAAGCCTGACCCTCGTGAGGTTTCTAGAGCCAGAGTATTAGCCCAGGTGGCTCAAGCAAGCGGGATTCGCCATTTCGTCTACAACTCTGCTGGAGGAGCCGATCGCCATTCAGGAATTGGACATATCGAGCAAAAGTATCAGGTAGAGCAAATCCTTCAACAAGCTGGACTCCCGACTACGATGCTACGAGCCTGCTTGTTTATGGAGGAATTTTGGAAGCGGTATACGCGTCCATCTGTGCTTAAAGGCTCATTCTCCTTCGCAGTGCAACCGACTAAGCCCCTTCACCTGATCACCACTAAAGATATGGGACGGGTGGCTGCTTATGTGATGAAACATCCTGAACAATACATTGGCAAAGCGATCGAGCTAGCTGGAGATGTGTTGACACCCCGACAAATGGCAGACGCATTTGCCAAAGCTCAGGGAAAACCAGTCGTCTATAAGGAAGTGCCGCCGTGGATCTTTCTACTCCTGTTTCGCAAGTCACTGTTTGACCTGATCCAGTGGTATCGCAATCATGGCTATCAGGCAGATGTGCCCCACCTGCGGGATCAGGAGTTTCCCGGCTTACTAACAACTTTTCAGGAGTTTCTGGAAGAAAGCCATTGGGCAGACGAAACGTTGACGATACCTAATTGAGAGCAAACTGTTATGAACCAGACCCACCGCATTACACCCGATCGCTTTGACGCGGCTCTATTTGATTTAGATGGGGTGTTGACGGCAACGGCTAAGCTTCATGCGGCCTGCTGGAAGCGCTTATTTGATCAGTTTCTCAAGCAGCACAGCGAAACAACGGGTCAACCTTTTGCGCCATTTGATCTGGCGAATGACTACCAGCTTTATGTTGATGGCAAGATGCGGTATGTCGGCGTGGAGAGTTTCTTGGAATCGCGAGGTATCCAGCTACCTCATGGCGATCCGTCCGAGTCACCCAACTATGACACTGTGTGTGGGCTGGGCAACTTTAAGGACAATTATTTTGATGAGGTGCTGCATTCTCAAGGGATTGAGGTGTACGACGGCTCAGTGACCCTGGTTCGCCATTTGCGCCAGCAGGGATTGAAGACAGCGGTTGTATCCTCTAGCCATCACTGCAAAGAAGTGCTCAAAGTAGCTGATATTGAAGACTGCTTTAGTGCGATCGTCGATGGCAATCTTGCTGACGAACTGCACCTGGCTGGCAAGCCTGCTCCAGATGCTTTCTTGCTAGGAGCCCAACAGCTTGGAGTTGAGCCAAGCCGAACGGTGGTGTTTGAAGATGCGCTTTCAGGAGTTCAAGCCGGTCAAGCCGGTCAGTTTGGTCTGGTTGTGGGAGTCGATCGCGCTCAACAGGCTGATGCCCTGCTGCAACATGGAGCCGATATTGTAGTTCAAGATTTGAGTGAGTTGGTGCTGTGAGCCAATTCCGTCTCTAGCTGGTCATCGAGCCAAAAGCCAACGGGAGCAAGCGTCTGTCCCGATGAGCATTTGGCACTTTTGTGAATATTCTGGCTTGCCGATGGACAGATTGGAAAAGTGAAGTTTGAATATGGGAAACCAAATTTTCTGCTTGTCCTATTAGCAGGTAACCGGTTGGCTGCAAACTGAAATGGAACCGAACCAATGCTCGGATTTGAGTTTCTGACGTGAGGTACATCAGCATATTTCGACAAAGCAGTAGATCGATGCGGGGCAGGGGTGGAGCTTGAATCAAGTTGCGAGTCCGAAAGATAACGGAGTGATAAAGCTGCCGCCGCCAACAGTAGCCCTCCGCTGTAGGCTCAAAATATTTCTCCAAAAGGTCAGGGGGAACTGGCTCAACGGCATAAGAGGAGTAGCAACCTCTTTGGGCTTGCAGGATGGCCTCTGAATCCACATCTGATCCGTAGATTCGTACTCGTTGCTGAAATTGCTCTATTCCCAAGGCTTCTGCTAATAGGATTGCCAATGAGTAGGTTTCTTCTCCCGAAGCACACCCTGCACTCCAGATCCGAATCGGTTCGTCGGGTGCTTTGCTTGCAATGATTTTGGGGATCACTTCATTCTCTAGATGATCCCAGACGGGGCGATCGCGAAAGAAGGAAGTGAAGTTAATATAAACAGTATTTAAGAGATGGGTAACTTCATCCGGTTGCTGCTTTAAATAGTCAAGATAGTCCTGATGATGCTCAACTCTCACGTCCCGCATCCGCAGCCGAACTCGACGCAAGAGGCTAGGGCGCTTGTAACCCGTGAGATCAATCTGCTGAACTTGCTTAAGATACGTCAGTAAGTCTTCCAGGTCAGCCGAATCAGTGAAATCAGTTGTTTCTGTTGGTGAAACGGTTATGTTAGGAGGCAAACAATGGTACATGAATAGCAGCTAACCTGAATCTATGGGTTGAACTGAACAAGCTAACGACTGTCTAAATCTTAGATGCTCTCCTATCTGAGGCTCTGTCCAGTTTCGTACAGGAGAAAATCTTGATATCCTTCTGTTGGTTGAAATGGGCGACTGGACGGTGGACAATCTCTCACCTATGTACGAAGTGCGATCGCCTCCTGTGGAGCTATGCTATGGGTACGAGCTACGAGATTGCTATGGCTGCTAGAAATCGTCTGCTTGATTCTCTACCCCAACCCTTATTTGAAAAACTGACTCCTGCTCTCAAAAAAGTCTCGCTACAACTGGGCGATCGCCTGCATGATCCGGGTGAGATCATCTACGATCTCTACTTCCCTCTAGATTGCGTGCTGTCGATCACGTTGATGATGAGTAATGGCACAACGGCTGAAACGGGACTGGTCGGAAATCGGGAGGTGCTAGGGGTCAACGCCTTTATGGGAGGTCGAGAAACGACGCAAACCACCTATATTGTGCAACACGCAGGGGATGCCTTAAAAATTGATGCGCGGGTCTTGCTCAAAGAGTTTGATAGTAATAAAGACCTGCGCGATGTGATGCTACGCTACACCCAAGCCTTTATTGCCCAAATCTCACAAACTACTGCCTGCAACAGTCTTCACAAGTTAGACCAGCGATTGGCTCGCTGGTTGCTAGAAGTGCATGACCGCGTAGAGGCAGATGAGATAGCTTTAACCCAGGAATTTATTGCCGATATGCTGGGGGTGCGTCGTGCTGGAGTCACCCAAACTGCCCAAGCGCTTCAGGATCGTCGTCTAATTCGCTACCAGCGTGGGCACATTCATGTCCTAGATCGACCCGGATTAGAAGCCTCTGCGTGTGAGTGTTTCCACACCGTTAAGGAGGAATACGATCGCTTGCTGGGTAACCATCACAAAGTACTACCGTAACGCCACAGTTTTGGGCAAAGCAAGCAGGAAATGAGCCAGGAAACCCATGTGCTGAGAAGCGCGATCGCACTTATGCGCTTGAAGCGGGATTTTGCAAACACTTATCCAAACTGTTAGACGTTGGTAGGTTGATTGCAACAATAGCCTGTATCACTAAGCACACCCCTAACTATAACCCTTGCCTGTTGTATCGAGTCTCTGTAATCGACCAAAATTATCATAGGACAGGTTTCACTGTTGAGCCTTGGATTTTATCCAAAATCTGGGCTGTTAGATCTGCCCACACCAAGATGCATTTTATGAAAAGCCTCTTCGTAATCCTTTGAGGTTTATTATGACCGCTAAAAATCAAATATTGGCTGCTCTCTCTGCGGATGTGCGCGATCGCCTTGCGCCTCATCTCGATCGTGTCAGCTTAAAGCAGGGTACGCTCGTCCAGTCCTCTGGTGAGCCAATATCCTCCCTTTATTTCCCGATCAACTGCCTCTTCTCTATCACAATCACGATGCAAAATGGTGCAACAGCAGAAGTGGGGATGGCTGGTAGTCGAGATGTGTTGGGTGTTAACGCTTTTATGGGTAAAGAGGAAAGTACCCAAACAGAATACACGGTCCAGGTTGCAGGTGATGCGATGAAAATTGGTGCTCAAGCTCTGCGGCAGGAGTTTAACCGCAACGGTGAGCTACACGATTTACTGTTGCGCTATACCCAAGCATTTCTGGCACAGGTTTCTCAAACCGCGGCCTGCAACTCTCTGCACACGCTAGAACAACGCCTACCGCGCTGGCTGCTTGAAACGCAGGAGCGAATTCACTCCGACCGTCTACCTCTAACACAGGAGTTTATGGCTACGATGCTGGGTGTGCGACGGGCAGGTGTAACGCAGGTGGCGCAAAAGCTTCAGGAGCGGAAACTGATTCAATATCGTCGAGGAAATGTCCAGATTATCAACCAGGATGGGCTAGAAGCCTCTGCCTGCGAGTGTTTCAGAATGGTTAAGGCTGAATATAATCGCTTGCTAGGACAGCAATAATGGAGCGATTCATCCCGTCTTTCTCGCGTTATATCATTTCATTGGCAACCAAAGAGATGAACCAGCTACTTACACCATCCCCTCGCATTTTTGTCCTTGACTCAGACGACGATGCCCGACCGCTCTTAAAGCATAACCTCCAAATCTGGGGCTATTCAGTGACGCTAGCGCTTGATGAAGTGGATGCCCTTGAACGAACTCAGGGAAAAGGCGATCGCTTTGACCTGATTTTAATTAGCCAGGTCGGAGAAACGATCGATCGCTGGATGGCGATCGGACAAAAGATTCGTCAAAACACAGTCCTTGACAGTCGCACGCCAATTATCGTCATGGCAGAGCGGTACGGGGCAGACCTCGAAGGGCAAAACATTCAGATGGGCGACAATGAGTATGTGACCTATCTAGAAGACGGGCAACAGTTAAAGCGCATCCTCCAGCAGCTATGTCCGGTCTATTAATGCTGTCCATTCTGTTGCTGCTGTTGCTGTACCAAAGTCGCAACGGTTCTAATTAATGCCTCCGGCTCAACGGGCTTGGCAACATGCCGCTGAAAGCCCGCTTTGATGGCTTGCTGATGGTCGATTTCTGCGGCGTATGCGGTTAGGGCGATCGCCGGAACCTGACCGCCCTGATCGGGTGGGAGTAACCTGACTCGCCGCAGCAGGGTATAGCCATCCATATCTGGCATTCCAATATCGCTGAGCAACACGTCGGGTGTCGATTGAGATAACAGAGCTAGGGCTTCGTCTGCGGAGGTCGTCGATAAGACTTCAGCACCCGCTTGCTCCAGCACAAAAGCAGCAAACTCCAAAGCATCTGGCTCATTATCAACCACTAAAATTTGGGTGCCTTGCAAATCAAAAGAATCCTCTAAAGGCTGCCGGTCTAGCTCTGCTGTGGGCTGAGCAGACGTAAGCGGCAGTCTCACGGTAAAGGTTGCACCCTGTCCTTCTCCAGGGCTGTCTGCCAACACCGTTCCCCCATGTGCCTCGACAATCTGACGCACGATCGCCAGTCCTAACCCCAGTCCCCCAAATCGGCGAGTCGTTGCGCTGTCAGCCTGCTGGAAACAGTCAAACACGCACGGCAAAAAGCTTGGGTGAATGCCAACGCCTGTATCGCTCACCTTGATTTGAGCATGGTGATCCAACTGTTCTAATCGCACAGTGACCTGGCCCGCTTCCGGTGTAAATTTAACTGCGTTTGAGAGCAGATTCCAGATCACCTGTTGCAAACGGGTTGAGTCTCCCAAAACCGATGGAATCTTAGTGTCCAGCGTTGCTTCTATCTCGATTGACTTAGCCTGGGCTGCTAGTTGCACCGTTTCAATGGCGGCTCGAACAGTCGCCGCTAAACTGACTTGGCCCACATTCAAACTGAGCTTGCCTTGCAAAATTCGAGAGACATCCAGCAAATCATCAACCAACTGGGCTTGTAGTCTGGCGTTACGCTCGATGGTCGTCCAGGCTTTTTCAGTTTTGGCTGCGTCAAGATTGCCTCTCCGAATCATCTGAACCCATCCCAGAATCGGGTTAAGCGGCGATCGCAACTCATGCGATAGGACGGCCAAAAACTCGTCTTTAATCCGGTTGACCCGTTCAGCCGCTTCTCGTGCGGCTTGTTCTCGCTGTAAGATTTGCTCTCGTTCAATCTCAATTTGCTTGCGATCGGTAATGTCACGAGTTGTTCCCGCTACCGCTTGCACAGTGCCATCTGGGTTGAAGATCGGCACAAAGATATCTTCGTAAGCTCTGGTGCCAAATGCGGTTGTGTAAGATGACTCGTCTTTGAGCGGCTGTCGCGTGGCGATCACGTCCTGAATTTTCTTTTGCAGACGTGCGGCTAGCTCGGTTGGATAATCGAGTTCAAAGAAGTTTTTGCCCACCGCTTGGTACAGCGTTTTTTGCCAAAGGTCAAGTAAGGGTTGATTGGCGTAGGTGAACCGTCCTGAGAGATCAAAGGTGTAGATAAAATCTGGCACGGAAGACGCAACGGCATCAAACTTTTGGAGCTGTTGCTCCAGCTCGGTGGAAAGCTGCTTCAAGGATTCTTCTGCCTGTTTGCGATCGGTAATATCAATCAAGGCACCCGGAAAGGAAATGGGTTTGCCTGTTGCATCATATTCAACTCGTCCCCGTGCCCTGAGCCAACGCTCTTCTCCACAAGTCGTTTGAATGCGGTACTCAGCCGCATATTCCCTGCCTGTTTCGATCGCCTGCTGAATCGCAGCAGAAACGCGAGGGCGGTCTTCTTCATGGATGGACTGGACAAAGAACTCAAGCGGCAATCCCTCAGTTGTCGCAACGTCTGGGTCAACCCCAACCAAATAAGCAAACGCTCCATTTACCACAACGCGATCGACAGGGATATTCCAACGCCAGATGTAAATCGCTCCTGCTGCCAGCGCAGACTCTAACTGCACGTGCGCTTCTCGCAGCGCCATTTCTGCATGCTGACGTTCGGCTTCAGCACGCTTTGCTTCGGTGATATCCCGTGAGATTGCTACCAGTTGCACAACCTGACCAGCGGCATCACGCACGGGTGTAACAATGGTATCCCACCATTTGGGTGTGCCCTTAGCAGTAGGGAGATAGCCTTGAAATTGACCTGTGTTTCCCATTTTGGCAGCGGCGATCGCAGCTTTTGCTTTTTCATGGTCTTCACCCTGCCAACGGTCAACCCAAATGGTATTCAGGATAGAGGACGGATCATCGATTTCTAAAAGGCATAGCCCACCTTTACTGATATAGAGAATTTCACTAGTCAACGCTAAAACCTTGATGCAGTCTTTGCTGCTCTCCAAGATGCTTTGCTTTAACTCTTCACTCTCTCGCAATGCCTCTTCCGCTTGCCTGCGACCCCGCAAGGCGTTTTGTTGTTCGCTAATATCGCTAATCAACGCCACAAAACCCTCAACGCTGCCCGACGCGGCAAACTGAGGCACGTAGGTTGCCTCTACATGACGGATTCTGCCATCTTGAAGCAAAACCTCACGCTCGAATGTGACTTGCTCTCCTGTCAGGACTTGCTCTACATAAGGGCGAAGGGTGGCATACACCGTTTCCCCTAACACTTCCTGGATTGCCTTGCCACAAAGGTTGGTTACAAAACCCCCAAACCATTCTTCGTACTTTTGGGTGGTAAAGCGATATCTCTGCTCAGAATCGACAAAGGCAATGGAAGCGGGGATGACATTCGTGATCGATCTCAGTTCCGTTCCTGGCAGCAAACTTGCTTCAGCCTTCTGGTACAGGCTTAGACTCTGCAAAGCTGCTGCCGCAAAGCCTGCAAGGCTGGTCATTAAGCGCTGATCGCCCCAGTCAAACCGTTGCTGCTCAGTATGAGACAAAACCCAGAGAGTACCGAGCGGCTGATCGTTTACCCGGAGCGGCAAGACGAGTTCTTCAACAAAAGGATGTTGAAAAGAATGCAGGTGGGTGAAGTAACGTTCAGGATAGGTATAGAGTTGAGGGGCTTTGTGGTCTAGACAGACACCGCAAGGACAAAGGCTTTTCGGCAGTATTTCTCCCTCATGGTCAGCTAAGGCTCCGGTAACCGCAATCCAACGAAAGACTTCCTCCCCCTCAGCAGTGACCTCTAGTAAGCTCACCCCGGCGGTTCCTGCCTGGCACAAATCTCTCGCCACAGTCACCAGCGTTCTTAGCATGGTTTGTGACTGTGCTGCTAGCTGCTGCGCCAGCGTATGAAGGGCTTGAGTCTCAGCCTCCAGGTTTGCGGCTCGAAGCGATCTCTGAGCTAACGCCTCCGTAATTAGAATGTCCTCCAAACTCACAGAGGACGATGTTTTAGACATCCCTTTCTCCTTTTGAAGAAGACTGCCTTAACAGGTTCTTCCTGGGTTCGCCGATCGATTTCAAGTTCGATTTCATAATCTGACCAGCGTTAGTGCCATCGGTAAAGACATACAGTGCCTTTGCTCCCAGCAATTCACAGCCTTAGGGGAAATGTCTAGTTCTGCAGCAGATTTCTCCTGGGAGTTGAGATACTGTTGGAGGTGACAAGCCAAGTCTGGAATGGGCAGGAGTTTTGTGAGGGACATTGGCTTGCATCATAGGGCAGAGGGTGTAACTTTACCTACATTCCTAGGGCAGAGGTTGCACGACAGCTAAGGGCAGCTTTCGAGAAAGACACAATTGATACGGATACGTCGTTGGAAAGACGCAGCAACCTAACTGCCTCTTTAGGATCGACAAAAGGCTAAAGGCACATACTGCTGCCTATGTCTCTGGCACAGATCTTGCTCAGAGCAAAACAGCTTTAAGCAATTTATTGCACTGCTATTTATTACACGGCTGTTGGCTTGCGGTTGTAGAGCAGGTTTCGCTATCCCTCACAACTGGCAACCCCTTTAAAGATCGAATTCCCGCAGAGAATTTAGACGAGGATTTAGACCATGACGAATAGTTCACTAACTCGCCCCCTGGCTGTTGTGACGGGTGCCTCTAATGGCATCGGTTATGAACTCGCTAGGCAGTTTGCTCAAAAAGGCTTTGACTTGCTGGTGACCGCAACTGGAGCCAGTATCAATGAAGCGGCTCAAGCATTCAAGCAATTTGGTGCAAACGTTGAAACAGTCCAGGCCGATCTGGCTACCTATGAGGGGGTTGAGACGCTTTACAGCAAAATCCGAGCGATGGGGCGACCTGTGGAGGCGATCGCCATCAATGCAGGAGTTGGGGTCGGGGGTGAGTTTTCTCATGAAACGGAGTTAAACGACGAACTCAACCTGATCAATCTAAACGTCGTGTCGTCAGTTCACCTGGCTAAGCGAGTAGTGAAAGATATGGTCGATCGCGGCAAAGGACGGGTTTTGTTTACCTCCTCGATCGCTGCCCTCATGCCTGGCCCCTTTGAAGCAGTCTACGCTGCATCCAAAGCGTTCATTCACTCCTTTGCCGAGGGGCTTCGCAACGAGTTAAAGCACACCGGAGTCACGGTTACTTCGCTGATGCCAGGACCGACAGATACCAACTTCTTTCACCGGGCTGGAATGGATGACACCAGAGTAGGTGCCAACAAAAAAGACGATCCGGCTGAGGTTGCCAAGCAAGGGTTTGAGGCATTGATGACTGGCAAGGATTCGATTATCGCAGGGTCACCCATGACCAAGCTTCAGGGCAACGTGAGTAAGGTTTTGCCAGATACGCTCAACGCTGAACTACACCGTCAGCTTACGGAACCCAGCTAAGCCAACAAGTAACCGTATTGCTTCACTTCTTAAAGGGCATGAACTCAAAAGCGATGAACAATGGTTAGCGAATGCGGAAGTAAATGATTGGTAAAGTGAGCGACTAACTCTAGGGCATTGCACAAATTGAGAATGATGCAGGAATTCCCAATATGCGAATCGCCCACCGTAGGGGCACGACAATGCCGTGCCCCTACGAAAATTATTCGTCAAATGAGCAGCGCCAACTCTAGTGTGTCGTTTACTTTGCCCCAAGGCAGCGAATGCTTCAACCCTGCTCCACCAGAGGGGCACGAGCCTCACCACTACTATTTTTGGTCATATGTCTTGGATACAGAACTTGATTTCAAACCCGATATGAATCAAGAGCAACTGCTGGATGCGATCGCCAACTACATCATTCAGCAAGTTCGGTTAGTCAAAGTTTATCAGCGTTAGTAACAGGTGATCAGCAAACTTGTTGGTAAAGAAAATGATAGAAAATAGATTAAATTCAGAGATGTTATATCGAGAGCTTGGCAGTACGGGAGAGCAGGTTTCTGCGATCGGGCTGGGGGGATGGCATCTCAGCTTGAAGCATGTAGATGAAGACTTGGCAACCCGAATTGTTCGCACGGCGATCGATCGCGGTATCACCTTCATGGATAACTGTTGGGATTACAACGATGGAGCCAGTGAAGTTCGCATGGGGAAAGCGCTTCGGGATGGCTATCGCGACAAAGCGTTCCTAATGACAAAGATTGACGGCCGCTCTAAAGCAGAAGCTGCCAAACAGATTGATGAATCCCTCAAGCGATTACAAGTTGATCACGTTGATCTATTGCAGTATCACGAAGTTTTGCGATTTGAAGACCCTCATCGCATTTTTGATGAAGAAGGTGCTCATGTTGCTGTCTTGGAAGCTCAGAAGGCAGGAAAAATCCGATATATCGGTTTCACCGGACATAAAGATCCCTACATTCATCTGCACATGTTAGAAGTGGCGAACCAGCAGGGTTTTAAGTTGGATACGGTTCAAATGCCGCTAAACGTAATGGATGCCCATTACCGCAGTTTTGCCAAGCTCGTCGTGCCAGAACTGGTTAAACAAAACATTGGCATCCTGGGCATGAAGAGTATGGCAAATGGAATTTTGCTCCGGTCAAATACAGTAACGCCGATCGAATGTCTTCACTATGCGCTGAATCTACCCACCTCCGTTGTAATTACGGGCATGGACAGCCTGGAGTATCTTGAGCAAGCCTTTGAAGCGGTGCGAACCTTTCAGCCTATGACAGACGATCAGGTACAAGCGTTACTCACCAAAACAGCCGAAGCCGGAGCAAGAGGCGAGTTTGAGCCATTCAAAACCTCCTCTATTTTTGACGGCACTGCCCAGAATCCAGCCTGGCTGGGAGAAGAACCTCAACGCCTTCAACAACTGATGTCGGCAGCAGGATAAGGTTAACAGCATGAACATTACTCAAATCCAGCTTCCTTTGGAACTTTGTAGAACTTAGAAATCAGATATGACCTATACAACAACAGTCGACGCAACAACAGTCGGTGAAGCAACTTCACACTTTATGCAGACGCTCCAACAAATCGAGAAAACAGGTGAGGTTGAACCACTCGTCGAACTATTCTCAAATGATGCAGAGCTAACGAATCTTGCAATGCTAGAACCCCTCAAAGGAAAAGAGGGCGCTCGTCAATTTTGGCAAAAGTACCTTTCGGTGTTTGACCGTATCCATTCTGAATTCACTCATGTTGTTGAAGCCAACGATTCTTCAGTCTTAGAGTGGGTTTCAAAAGGAGCACTATCAACCTCTGAGGAGATTACTTATCGGGGTGTCAGCATATTAGAATTCAATCACGGAAAGGTGCAGCACTTTCGCACCTACTACGATTCAGCCGCCTTTTTGCCACAGGGCGCAAAGCACGGATAGAAGCAATAAAAGTAGTTTTTCCTAATAGGAGATGATAATGCAACTTAATCTGACTTTGTTGTGGGTCACTTTGTCGTTTGTGGTGGTAGGGGCGATCGCACTACTGCTTCAGCCTGCGATCGACTTTCATTCGTCACTATAGTATTCGTCACTATAGTATTCGTCACTATAGTATTTCTAATCTGAAGATGTTGCAGTAGATAGGGACGCACTGCGGTGCGCCCTTACAGACATTGCTGCGTCGTGAAATCTGTTCAACTCGACAAGATTGGGGACAGATTACGACTAGACGCTTGTATTGCAAACTACAAACTACATTTAGATATACGTTGTTCAGGCGTGAAACTGTTCTGAATATAGAGTTAATAGTATTGAGTGCGTTGCTACAAAAATAAATATTTGCTTCCATTGTTAATAGATAGGATATGCCAACCTCAGTTGAGTTCAAACTATTAGCGCCTCACAACAAAGCTGCCGTACTCATAGGTTCATTCTCCGACTGGAATGAAATTCCGCTGCAAAAGGATGATAAAGGCTATTTTCGTACATCCGTTGAGCTAGATGATGGCGTTTATCAATACAAATTTCGAATACAGTCTAAAAGCTGGTCGCATGAGCCGGACGAGTGGGTAGAGATCAACGACCCTTATGTGACAGAAATCGATGCATCCACTAGCAATGGAGTAGTGCGAATTAAGGATGGAGAACGCATCGTTGATGACTATGTGTGGCACCACGATGACAAACTCTTGCCTGAGAATCACGAATTAGTCATTTATGAGTTATTAGTTTCTGACTTCTTTCACGGCACTCAGGATAACCACCAGGGTCACTATACAAATGTGATTGAGAAGTTAGACTACTTGTGTGAGTTGGGCATCAATGCGATCGAACTCATGCCCGTCAACGAATCTCCTGGTCACTACAACTGGGGTTATATTCCCAGCTATTTCTTTGCACCAAAACCAGAATACGGATCAACCCAAGAATTGAAGCACTTGATCGATGAGTGTCATGTCAGGGGTATTCGCGTCATTTTAGATCAGCTTTACAATCACTCTTCAGAAGAAAGTCCACTGTTACACATCGATCGCGATTACTGGTATTACCACGATCGCCACCATCCAGATGCTGACCCCCAGGATTATTGGGGCCCTGAGTTTAATTACGAGTACAAAGATGAAACACTTGGTATTCGTCCAGCCTGGGAATTCATGGGTGATGTGCTGCGGTTTTGGGTGCAGGAGTATCACATCGACGGAATTCGCTACGATGCCCTGAAAGAATTGGATAATTTTGACTTTCTCCATTGGATGACCGAAGGCGCGAAGCAGGTCGCGGGACAAAAGCCTTTTTACAACATTGGGGAACACATTCCAGAAAAACCCGAGTTAATCAGTCCGAACGGTCCAATGGATGGCTGTTGGCACGAAAATTTTTACCAGACGTTGAAGCCTCCCTTGTGTGGGGAGGCTTTTGACCTTGACCAAATTAAGCAGGCGATCGACCCCACTCAACAGGATTATCCGCAGGGGTTAATAAAGGCGGTTAGTTACCTGTGTAATCACGATCAGAAGCGACTGTTACTCGAATTGGGCGATCGCGATATTCTTGACGATGCTGCCTTCAGTCGAGCAAAACTAGGTGCAGTACTGTTGATGACCGCTGTGGGCGTGCCCTTAATTTGGATGGGCGAAGAGTTTGGAGACTGCACGCCAATCAATGCAGATGAGCCAGATCAACAGCTTGGCTGGTTGTTGTTGCAGGGCGATCGCAATCGCGATTTGTTTGAGTACTACAAAGGATTAATCGCTCTACGGAAACAAAACCTGGCACTTCAAACGGCTAACATTGACTTCTTTCACGAGAACCCAGAGGATAAAGTCTTTGCCTACGGTCGTTGGAATGACCAAGGCGCACGAGTGGTAGTTGTCGCCAGTTTTTCTGATCAGTTCCGAGCAGATTACCAAATCCCTCACTTTCCTGCAAACGGAACCTGGCACGAGTGGACAAAGAATTACAAAGTTGAGTCGCAGAATGACCAGCTAACAATTAACTTGGGTGAATACGAAGCCCAAGTATTAATTTGGCAGTAACACCAAGGGTTACGCTTTTATGATCTCACTATGGCTGCGTTGCCTATTTGACAAACAACTTTCGTAGGGGCACGGCAATGCCGTGCTACCAACAAGGACGATTGCGATGAACACTCAAAAAATAATCCCGGCGATCGCCACCCAAATTATGCTCGTTGCATTCTCTATTTTCCTACCGCTACGGGCTGTCGCGCAGTCTACCCAACCGACTGAAGCCGATCAAGACAATATTTATCACGAAGATGAAAACTTACCGGATGATGCCGATGTTTTCCCTCGGATGGGACATACTGCCGGAACTGAGCAGGAAAACAATAACTGTCGAGCCAGCGCTTGGGGATCAATCATAACCACAGTTCCAGGTAACGCGTTTGTAGAAATCGATAACCGTACTGTCGATCGCACTGGTGAATCCTGGTTTCAAGTCACAAATTTAAACTGCTGGATTCACGAGAGTCGCATTGATCTGTTGTAGTTAGCTGTAGCTAAAAGAGAACAATGGACTTTTACGACTCATGCTTCAACTCAACACGCTACGGCTAAAACCAATCCACATTGTATGGATTGGAATGGTGATTGCGATCGCCGGATGCACTTCACCTCAAGCTCAAATGCGTGAGTCATCTCCCCCGGTTACAACACCCACAGCGGTTTCTCCAACGCCATCAACGCCTGAAGATGCCCTGGATCAGGAAGACTGGCTTGACCTTCTCCCAGGAGAAACTGTTCGTGACCTTTCCTTTACTCAAACGGGAGCATTATCCTATCAGGGCACAATCCTACAGTCTGAAATCCCGGTATCCACCAGTAGCGACGGTGCCGTAACTTATGCAAAACGGTTAATTGTCTCACCGACCTCTCCATCCGGTCGTTACACCATTCTCAAAGCCTGTGAAGAAGTCACAGACGAAGGGCTATGTTGGGCAATCTATAAAGTCGATCGCGCTCAGCAAACCGTTCAAACTGTGAGTATTGGCAAATATGGTGGGCTCGACTGGGTGCAGTGGTCTGCTGACGATCGCTATGCTGTTTTCCTGGAAAAACTGGAAGGAACAGCCTGGTTTATCATAATGGACTTACAGTCAGGAGAATCGAGCATTTCCGACGAAATACCTGCACAGCCCGAGTTAGACAGCTTCACCTGGACGGGCGATCGCACCTTTACGGTCACCCTTGCTGACCAGTCCCAGTTTCAGGGAGACATTGAAATTTACTTTCCGCCGAAATAAACGGGGTCTTGGTCACGTCGATGCTTCATGGGAATCGGCGGTCCTTGTCTGTCGCCCGCTAAAGCTGCCGTTTTCTCTAGCGCTTCCCTGAGTCGCTTAGCAGCATAGATGGACATATCGCGGGGGACATTGATGCGATCGCGCAAGTAGCGCAGTCCAAAATCTGAGCCATCGGGTGGAATACACACTTCGCCAGTCATCATTGAAGTCAGGGCACAGCGGAGAGCCTGATCAAATAACTCATCATCGGCGGGGTTTACCCGAACGATATTAGTGCGATGTTTGATCACGTAATACAGGGCTTCTCGGCGAGAGTTTGGAGGTTCTGGATAAGTCACATCCGGTAAGCCTAACCAGGGTCCATTATCCACTCGGTGCTGATTGGCGCGTGTTTGAGGTTCACGATTTTCCCAACAGCCGCCCATTTGCGGCGGCAAGTCGTGAACGTGAGTGTGAAAGTCACTTTGGGTGCCGCGATAGGTGGGTCGGCTTTCCATTGCAGCAAACCAGTCTGCAAAGCGAGGATCTTCCTCCCGCATGGAGTAGCCTTTGTAATAGTACAAACTGGCATTCATGCGCTCCACATACGGTGTGAAGATCACATCAGCAGTACCAAATTCTTCAAGAAAATAGGGTCCGGGAGTGCTGCCGAGGGCACGCTCAACTTTTTCCACCACGTTGACAAATTGCTGACGGCTACGCTGCTCTTGTGGAGGTGACGAAGGATAGCAAAGCCAGCTACACCAGGCGCGAAACAGCAATCGTTCCAATTGCCGCAGGGGAAGTACCCTGGAGTCTTCCATGCCCTGACCCAACGGACCAAAAGCCCGTTCCAGAGCCAGCAAAATGTCATCACTTTCGGTGGTCAGCCGTCCGTCTAGTTCGAGAGCGGGTAGCATCCCGGAGGGCACTTTGCGTTTGTACCAGCTTTCCTTTTCCCCGTAGCAAAACATTGTTACTTTCTCAATGCGATACGGGATTTGCTTTTCCTCAAGCCATAGCCAAACTTTTTGACAGTAGGGGCACCAGGCATGATTATCACGATACAAAGTCACCCGCACATCTGATTCGCTTTGGCCAAACAGACGCAACCGGGCTTGAGCATTGGTGGGGCCATTAACGGTATCGATCTGAAAATCTGTGAGGGCTTCGAGGTCTGCCCAACCGAGGGGAGCAAGGGTCATGCGATCGCGTTCTATAAGTCGTAAGTCATCTCAAAGCTAGCTTACAACAGCTTCACATGTGGGACTATTCCAGGACTTTACCAGCTATCCTCTTGCTCATCGGAGCCATTCCAAACTTCCAGATCGAGGTCATTGAGATAGAGCAAGGCGCTACGAATTTGCGGCACTGTTCCCTGAAGCTGGAGGTCAAACCAACCATCCTCTCGGGCATTTGCGCTTAGCAAAGCTGCCGAAATGTTGACGGTCAACCCATAATCAGAAATCAGGTTAGAAATGACAGGTTCCTGCTGGTAGCGCTTAGGAATTCGCACTCTGATGCGAGTTTGCGTCCGCCTTTGATCGTCAGATAGGGTTGTCATAGAACCTCCTGCCTTAAGCTTTACTCTGCATCTTTAATCGCTGTTTTCCGTTCCAGAATTTCTTTGAGTACCAGCGTTACAACGGCTAGCAAAGCCAGCAGCACTGCCGCTGCATAGGCGGACTGGGTTTGATATTGCTTATAAGCTTCTTCAACAAACAGTGGCAGGGTTTGGGTTTTGCCGCGAATACTACCTGAGACGACAACGATCGCCCCAAATTCTCCCATTGCTCTGGCGTTGGTCAAGATTAAGCCATAAAGCAAGCCCCACCGAATCGAGGGCAGCGTCACCCGCCAAAATACCTGCCAACTGCTTGCTCCCAGCGTTTTAGCTGCTTCTTCTAGTTCTGGCCCCATTTCTTCTAAAACGGGTAAGACTTCGCGGGCGACAAAGGGAAGGGTGACAAAAATCGTCGCTAGCAGCATTCCTGGAATGGCGAAGATAATTTTGATTCCGGCAGATTCCAGCAACGGCCCAAACCAGCCATTTCGCCCGTACAGCAACACAATCATCAAACCCGCGACGATGGGGGAAACGGAGAAGGGCAGGTCAATAATACTGATCAGCAGGGTGCGTCCGGGAAAGCGTTTGCGGGCTAGCGCCAGGGCTGCACAAATACCAAAAACGGTGTTGAGCGGAACGGCGATCGCTGCCATCAGCAGTGTCAGCTTTAGCGCATTCACAAACTCTCGCTGTCTGATTGTTTCAAGAAATCCTTCCATGCCGCCATCAAAGGCTTGCACAAACACATTGATTGCTGGAACCAGCAACACCAGCGCCAGGTAAACGACCACAATTCCAATCAGAACTAGCTTTGGCCATTCCCCTCGTTTGGCTAATTCTTTACTGTCCGTCTTAGGGGATGGCTTACGCGAGAATGGATTAAAAACTTCAGATGTCATAACGCCGTCCCCACGCTTGTAATAGATTAATTGCCAGCAAAATCACCAGTGAAGCACCCAGCATGACGGAACCAATTACTGTTGCGCCAGCATAGTCATACTGCTCCAAACGCTGAAAGATTAGCACCGGAGTGATCAAATCCTTAAACGGAACGTTTGCTGCCACAATCACAACTGAGCCATATTCCCCTACAGCACGAGAAAAGCCCAGCGCTACTCCTGTCAGAATCGAGGGCAGCAGTGGTGGCAATAGCACTCGCCAAAATGTTTGAAATTGGGATGCGCCCAAACTCCAGGCGGCTTCCTCCAGTTCAGGTTCTAGTTCTCTTAAGACGGGCTGAACGGTGCGAACCACAAACGGCAGTGAGATAAATAGCATTGCGACCGCAACGCCAAGGCGGGTGAAGGATACTTTAACGCCAAAGGGAGCTAGCAGCGAACCAATCCAACCGCTATCGCTGTAGATCGTTGCCAGAGTTAGACCTGCAACCGCAGTAGGCAGGGCAAAGGGTAGGTCAATGGCGGCATCTAAAATGCGTCTAAATGGAAACTCATAGCGCACCATGACCCAGGCGATGATCACGCCCATCACACCGTTGATCGCGGCTGTTACCAATGCGGTGACAAAGGTGACATCATAAGCAGAAAGCGCGATCGGAGAAGTCGCGATGCGCCAAATTTCAGCCGGACTAAGTGTGCTGGCTTTCAGCAAAAGGGCGATCACTGGCACAAACAGCATAATCGTCAGATACACCCAAGTAAACTGCCAGATAAATGGCAGTCGGGGAACTTGACGCAGTCTGCTGAGAAAAGATGCAGACTGAGAGTTTGAAGAAGGGGTCATTAGTCAAGACTCTAGTAACATGGGTCAGAATTAGCTATTGACGCGATGTGCAGATTGCAATTTGGACATCGCGTCAATGATTAAAGACAAAACAAACTAAGCACCCGCTTGAATCTGGTCAAAGACGGCACCGTCATCAAAGAATTTTGCCTGAATTTCGTCCCAACCGCCAAAGTCATCAACGGTGAATAGGGTTTTAATTTCGGGATAGTCGTTAGCAACTTCCGCTTTGACGCTTTCTTCAACCGGGCGGAAGCCAACCTTTGCAAATTCTCGTTGTGCTTCGGGGGTAAACAGGAATTGTACAAAAGCCTCTGCAACTTCACGAGTGCCGTGCTTGTCTACGTTGGCATCGACTACTGTGATTGGATTGTCGATGGAAATGTTGACATCAGGGATCACGTATGGTAGTTCTTCCCCATTCAATTTTGCCAGCAGCACCTCGTTTTCGTAGTTGATCAGCACATCTCCCTGACCTTGCTTGAAGAATACATCAGTCGCTTCACGCGCATCTTTGGGCAGAACAGGAGCGTTTCCATAAACTTGAGTGACGTAATCTAAAGCGGCTGCGTCATCTCCGCCCGTCTGGTTGATTGCGCCCCACATCGCCAGGAAATTCCACCGCGCGCCACCTGAAGTTTTAGGATTGGCGGTAATGACAGCTACATCTTCTTTGGTCAGGTCCTGCCAACCTTGAACTGCTTTGGGGTTGCCTTCACGAGTTACCAGTGCAGCGACAGAGGAGTGAACGATTGAGCCGTTAGGAGCTTCTTCTTCCCAGCCTGATTCAATCAGTCCGGCTTCTTCGATTTTTTTGGTATCAAGGGCGAGAGCAAGAGCTACGACATCTGCCTCTAAGCCATCGATGACTGCGCGAGTTTGAGAGCCGGAGCCGCCATAGCTCTGATCAAAGATAACTTCCTGTCCGTCATGCTCGGCTTTCCACTGCTCGTTAAATAGAGGAATAATTTGCTCGTAAGCCGCCTGGGTGACAGCGTAGGAAACCAGGGTTAGCTCAACGGGTCCGCTTGCCGCTTCACCACCGGATGTTGATTCGCTTTCGGTTGTGCTGGAGGGGCTGCAAGAAGCGATCGCTAAACTCAGCCCTATTCCTACTAAAAACAGGGAGATTGGCCGCTTAAGCAGACGCAGCGATCGCCCCAGCGTTAGCGGGGACAACCCACCCGCAACTGGAGATTTCAACCTTCGTAAGCCAAAAAATCGAGTGAAACGCTGCCACAGGTACATGAGAGAATACTCCTATTAAACACCGGTTAACGGATCGGAATACCGGATTTAGTTTGAATAAGACTGTACCATATATAAAATACAAGTGAATCATAAACGAATTGAATTTCGGGTTCGATATAAAACTAAATTTGTCAGAATATTTGCCAGAATGGGGTATTCCCTAATCGAGCAGCAATGGCATGGCAGTGAAAGCCAAGCAGTCTTTAGAACCCGATTCTTTGCAACTGCTGATTCAGGGCAATTGCCTGTTTCGGGGAATGGATATGGACTGGCTGGCGAACTATGTGTCGCCTGAGCAAATTATTCGAGAAAAGTTATACTCCAGTCGTCCGGTATACACAGCTTTTCGACCAGGGGTATCACTAGAGTTTTTGTATGCAATTTCGGCGGGCGGCCCGGTTATCGTTCGCAGTACGCCACTGGATCGGGTGATTGCGCTGAGCTATCCGGGAAGCTGCTTTGGAATGCGAAATCTTGCATTTGCCTATGGCAAAATCTCCCAGGCGTTTCCCAGTCTGGTTGAGGCGTATAAAACGACCGATGTGTTCAAAATTCCACTTGCGTCGGTGCAAGCACTTTACGAGGAAAGTGAAGTGTTTCGCGATCGCTATCACCTGCTGTTTGAGCTACGGGCTAAGTTTGAATATCATTTGCTCAATTGCAGCACCCATCCACCTCAAGCAGTGGCGGCTTTGCTGCGGGCGCTGATCTATCAGGAGCGATCGCTGGGAAATCAGCCCCAGGCAGACGGCACCTTTATGTTTGATTTGCCGATTGACATCATTGCCCGCGCCAGCCAGCTCAATCACCGCACCGTTGAGCAAGTGCTAAAAGGAATGCGGCAGGTGAAGCTGATAGATTCCGCAAAATCCACCGATCCTTCCAGCGATACAGTACGAGTGCTTGATCCCGAAGGGCTAAAGGAAGTCTATGGGGCAACCCGCGATAAAGTGTCCTGGTGGCCCCTGCGTTGAAAACTTGGCTTCTCGTCAGCTTCTCGTTCCCAGGTTTTACCTGGGAACGAGTATAACCAGCATATTCTCTTCCTGAACCTGTATGACTGTTTCCTTACCCTCACCTATTCCTGTAGCTCTAACTATCGCCGGATCAGATAGCGGTGGTGGTGCAGGCATTCAAGCCGATCTCCGCACCTTTGCCTTTCATCGGGTGCATGGCACCAGTGCGCTCACCTGCATCACCGCACAAAACACGTTAGGGGTGAGTCGGGTAGATGCGCTGCCTGCGGAGTCGGTGGTATCTCAAGTCGCAGCAGTCGTGGAAGACATTGGTGTTCAAGCAGTTAAGACCGGAATGCTGCTGAATCAGGAAATTATTGCAGCGGTATCTAAGCAGGCAGCAGAAATTCACCTGCCCAATCTAGTTGTCGATCCGGTGATGGTGTCGCGTACGGGGGCGCAACTGATTGACGATGAGGCGATCGCCACCCTCCAAAACGACCTGCTTCCTTTGGCGACCATTCTCACGCCCAATCGCTACGAGGCACAGATTCTCAGCGGTTTAGAGATCAAAACGTTAGAAGACATGCAGGCTGCTGCCCAAAAGATTTTTCAGCTTGGGGCAAAGTCTGTGTTAGTTAAAGGCGGCGGTATGGAAGGCGATTTGCGCGGGGTCGATGTGCTATTTGATGGCGATCGTCTCGATACTCTACAAACTTCAACCGTTAACACGACTGATACCCACGGAACGGGGTGTACTTTGTCAGCGGCGATCGCGGCTAACCTTGCCCTTGGTAAAGACCTGCATTCAGCCGTGCGACTAGCAAAGGATTACGTCACGACTGCCCTAAACTATTCTTTGCGGATTGGCAAAGGACAAGGACCCGTCGGGCATTTCTTCCCACTAATTCGTTAATCCTTCCAGCTTGACTCCCAATCTGGGCAGGTTTCCGTCTCCGAGCCATAGGGGTACATCGCGCAAACTAGGACATTGCCACCATACATCTGTCCGTGATAGTGGCGACAACCGACACAGGCAGGATGCTCATTCAGCATCGGCTCCAGCGTGTGAGTGACGGGTTCTGCGGCTTCACTCAAAGTAGCCTCTAGCCCGGTAAAAGCCTGCAAAATTGACTCGATCCACGGGTCTAGCTCTGCGTCGAGGTTCGCGAGTTCAGGGGCGATCGCGCTTTCGAGTTCAGACGCAACATCTTCAGAAAATTCTGCGAAGGCATCTAGAGCTTCAGTCATTTCTTTCGTGGCTTCCAGGAAAAACTGCTCTACTCCGGCGGCGACCGTCTCAAACATCTTCACCCAATCGTGCGACCAACCTTCCATAATTTCCCAAACCTAAGCTGCAACTGAACTTATAGCCCTGACGTGTAGATGAGGTGGACATTGCTCACCCTACAGAAGCTAAATTCTTGATCTTGAAACGCTAGTAGCCCACCCTGTAAAAGCTTTATCCCTGAGGATTTGTTGGGTTCCGCCCTGCTCTACCCAACCTACAGTTCTGCCATCTACAGGTTGTGTAGGTTGGGTGAAGCGCAGCGTAACCCAACATTCTAAGCTTGACACGCTACTACGACTACTGCTCATCCTTCACCCTTTATTTTTCCCTTAGTCTCGCTTCAGCCGTCGCAGTTCTTCCTGTAGTTTTGTGACCTGATCGCGCAAATCATCAACTGCTTCGGGGGGCGCTTCGGATGGAGCTTCGTCTTCAGAGAGAATTTCGATTCGGCGGGGTTCGCCAGGTCTAGCATCAGTTGGGGGATTTGCTGGAGCCTGTTGCGCCCGATTCACCATTTCATCGACCAGCCGCTTTGCTTCCTCGGTGGTCATTTCGCCGCGTGCCACCATTTCATCAGCAATCTTTTGGGCTTGCGATCGCAACTCGGTTAGCGTCATGCCAGCCTTTTCGCCTGCATAGGAGGCGATCCCAACCCCTAAGTAAAATGCCTTTTGGACTAAATCTCCAAAGCCAGCCATCGCTACAGCGACTCCTTAAATATCACAGGAAATGATCAAGAGAGATGCTTCCAGAATAGGAGTAAATCTGCCAAACTGCCTACCCGACTTTACAAAAGTCTCTCAAACCCAGGGCTTCTTCAAGTACCCCTCAACAAAAGTGACCCGGAGACCACGCCTATCACAAGCATCCCGTATTGCTGCTACCTTCCGGTCCTGACAAAGTTTGGGCGTTGTGATCGCATGGGTCCAGGTCAGCTTTAGCATAACACGTCCAGGAGGCGTGAGACAGGTCAACCGACTTTAATGGCACAATTTTCTGGGTGACTTCTCTAGGGGCTAAAGGACGACTAAAAAAGTAGCCCTGCATGGCATCGCAATCGATCGATTGCAGGAAATTCCACTGCTCCAATGTTTCTACCCCTTCGGCAACCACTCCCAAATTTAAACCGTGTCCTAAGGTGACGATCGCTTGAATCATCGCTGCATCTTTAGGACTGGTGGCAAAATCTTGGATAAATTCGCGTGCGATTTTAAGCGTGTGGAGTGGAAACTGCTTTAGTGTAGCGAGCGATGAATAGCCTGTACCAAAATCGTCAATTGAAATATAGATGCCCATCTCTTGCAATTCTTTAAGGACTGAGATAGTCAACGGCAAATCGTGCATCGCGATTGTTTCAGTAATTTCTACTTCTAAATAGTGCGGATCGAGTCCTGTGTCTGATAAAACTTGAGTGATTAGCCGAGCCAAATTGGGTTGAAACTGGCGACCTGAGAGATTTACGGCAATCCGAATAGGGGGAAATCCGGCTAGTTGCCACGCTCGATTTTGGGCACAGGCAGTTCGCAGCACCCACTCACCAATGGTGTTGATTTGTCCGGTTTCTTCGGCGATCGCAATAAACTGATCGGGAGGAACAAGTCCACGTTGCGGATGCTGCCAGCGAATCAGTGCCTCTAGCGCCACAATTTGTCCGGTTTGTAAATTGACTTGGGGCTGATAGTGCAACAGGAACTCACCTCGCTCCAACGCTCTGTAAAGGTCGTTGACCAATACCAACTGATCTAACGCCCGGAGGTTCATATCAGCAGCATAAAGCTCAAAACTGTTTCTGCCTCGTTGTTTGGCTCGATACATCGCAGTATCTGCATTCTTAAGCAATGTCTCAGCATCTTCACCGTCATAAGGCGCAAGTGCAATCCCGATGCTCGCTGTGATGTGTAACTCCTGCTGCTCAAACTGGAACGGAGCTTCCAGCACAGTGAGAATTCTTTGAGCAATTTTAGTAATATCTTCTGCGGAATAAAGGTGGGGCAAGATTAGGGTAAATTCATCGCCGCCCCAACGAGAGATGGTGTCACTTTGCTTTAGGCACCTAGCGATTCGTTGTGCCACCTGTTGTAATAGTTGATCTCCAATGGCGTGTCCCAATGTATCGTTAATCGACTTAAACCGATCTAGATCTAGAAACATAACCGCTAGCATCTCTTCATACTGATGAACATGCTCTAGCGCCAAGGTGAGACGCTCGTCAAACAGTAATCGGTTAGGCAACTCAGTCAATCGGTCATGGGAGGCTTGATGTCGTATCGTATCTTCTACGCGCCTTTGCATCACTGCCATATATAGATGAGTTCCCAAAGCTTGAGCCAGCTTAATTTCCTCTGGAGTCCAACTTTGAGGGATTGTTTGCTGCCACGCCGCGGATGCATCCTGTATGTGACTGCCGTGTTCATTCTGCTCCAACCAATGCTTCCATAGGATTTCTGGACCAATCTCCTGACGAAAGATGCTTAAACACCCAAGATATTGCTGTTGATATTGAAGCGGCACGATTAGAATGGCGCGAATCGAAGTGGCTTCAAATGCAGGGGCTAAAGCTTGAAATTGAGCATTGTGGTCACGACTGTGAATGCTACAAGGATAGTGATTGGGGGAAACTGTGTTGTACTGACTGTGCTGACTAATCGGGCAAGGAACAGGTGCAGTGACCGCCAGGCGAGATTGAGGTGACAATTTGTAGGCGATCGCTTCGTAGCAGTCTGTGGATACTGTCAATGAGCCAGCGACAATGCCCATTGCCTGTTGCCAAAAATGGCTCTCTTCTAGCTGCACTAGCGCGGGCTGATCTCCAGAAGTGTAAAGTTGAGCCGCTTGTCCCGTTGAGTCGGCGGTAATGTAAAGCCGACCCCCAATTCCTCCAAAGGCGCGAACGGTTTCATCCAGCACCGTTTGTCGAATTTCTGATATCTCACAGGGGGAGTGAAGCAGGCGACTAATGCGGTTAAGAGTCGCTTCATATTCGACTTGTTGCCGAGTTTGACCCAGTAGATTAGCCTGAGCAATGGCAATTGCCACATGAGTTGAGAGCTGTTGGAGCAATTCAATTTCCCAGGGTTGCCATTCACGAGACTGCTTGCACTGGTGAGCGATCATCAGCCCCCACAGTTCTTCTTTGTGTAGGATGGGGACAACCAGCTTTGATTTCACGCCTAACTCTCGCAGGGTTTCGACTAGGCAAGAGGATATTTCATTCTGTTCGATGTCAGTGATGGCGCGAATCCGCCCCTGCTGATATATCTGGTGACAGCTTAAGGGAAAAATCTCTTCGGGCAAGGGGTGATCGAGCAGCGATGTGCATCCAGGAGCAACTGCTTCGTTGGTTACATATCCGGTGCCATTTGGATGAACTCGATAGGTCAAAACCCGATCAGCTTGTAGAAACTGCTGAATCTCTGAGACAGTCGTATTGAGAATCTGATCGAGATCCAAAGACTGGCGAATCCGTTGAGCAATCTCACTGATGAGATGTTCTCGTTCAACCTGCTGCCGCAGCGCTATTTCTGTTTGCTGGCGGTGAGAAATTTCATCCTGGGCTTGCTGGTAAAGTTCTGATTGGTTAATGGCGATCGCCGTCTGAGTTGCCAATTGTTTCAGTAACTCGATCTCATCCAGGTGCCACTGGCGAGATTCGCTGCACTGCTGAGCCACCAGCAATCCCCATAGTCTTGCTTCACTGACAATCGGTACTGCCAGATTCGCCCGCACCTGGAATCCTTCTAACAACTCCCGATGACAGGGGGTCAGGTTTGCGGTGTGAATGTCTGCAACCGCCTGGACTCGTCCCTGTTGATAAAGATGAATGTATGTTTCGGCAAAGTGGCGATCGTAAACCAGCGTACCCGTAATGGGGTGCCACTTCGAACCGACCGACTCTACTACCACATAGCCACTACCGTCAGGTTTTAGCTGGTAAATCAGCACGCGATCGCACTGAAGAAAATGCCGAACCTCGGATACTGTGGTATTGAGAATTTCTTCAAACTGAAGTGAGTGATGAATCCGCTGAGCCATTTCTGCAACTAAGCTTTCTCGCTCTGATTGCTGTCTTAACATCTCTTCTAGCTGCTTTCGCTCGGTGATATCGTTGCGAATTGCAACGTACTGGTAAGGTTTACTCTCGCCGTTCAGAAATGGAACAATAGTAGTATCAACCCAGTAATATGTACCGTCCTTCGCCCGATTTTTAATCTCACCTCGCCAAACTTGTCCTTGAGCAATAGTGCTCCACATCCTCTGGAAGAACGCTTTAGGATGGTAGCTAGAGTTGATAACGCGGTGATTTCGCCCGATCAGTTCCGCTTTGGAATATTGAGAAATCTTACAAAACTTATCGTTGACGTAGGTAATCGTTCCTTTAGCATCAGTAATAGCAACAATTGAAGATTGGTCAAGTGAAAACTTAATGTCTGCTAGCTCTTTCAGAGATCTTTGCAGTGCCCTCTCAGATGTTTTGCTCTTGTTCAGATCCCGATCGCTTGCATCTTTGATTGCTGCATAACTACGCCGCAGTTCTAGTTGGCTCATAACGTGACGGCTGAGGGCTTGCACGGCTTTGATTTGCCCTGCTGAGAGTTGACGGGACACCCGGTCAATCACACACAGCGTTCCAATTCGATAGCCTGCTGGCGTCACCAGAGGAAAGCCCGCGTAAAATCGAATATGAGGCGCACCCGTGACTAACGAGTTTGTAGCAAATCTTGGGTCTAAAGCAGCATTCTTGATAATGAATGGGTCTGATTGCAGAATTGCGTAGGTACAAAAAGCGATGTCGCGATGGGTTTCTGATACGGCTAGCCCTACTTTTGACTTGAACCACTGACGGTTTTGATCAATTAGACTGATTAGAGCAATTGGAGTACTACAAATGTCGGCCGCTAGTTGAGTCAAATTATCAAATTCAGGTTCAGGCTCAGTGTCAAGAACTTGGTATTGATAAAGGGCGTTGAGCCTTGCGGGCTCATGCTCAACTACTGGAACACACATTTTTCTGATTCCTGATTACTCTGTGGGTTGCGCTATGGACAGGTTACGTACGGCTGATGAGGTATGGAATCAATCATCTCAGCGGTAGTTGTATCGTAAAGCAGGTTTGTCCACTCCCACTTTCGATATAAATAGAGCCGCGTAGATGAACAAGCATTTCTTTGACTAAGGTTAACCCCAGTCCTGTACCGCCTTGTTTCCAGCGATCGCTATTGGGAATGCGATAAAACTTATCAAAAATCCGAAGCTGTTCTTCGACCGGAATTTCAACTCCGGAGTTCCTAATTTCAATTTGCACACATTCTGAACTCGATCGAGCATGGATTGAGATAGTTTCATGAGGTGGTGTGTATTTGCAGGCGTTGTGTAAAAGCTCGGACAGCACACGGTGCAGGGTGTCTGAGTCAGATACTATTGTTGGAAGGCAAGGCGCGATTTGAAGTTCTAGCGTGATTTGCCGTTGCTGAATGCGGTCTTCAAACGGGCGGATCAAATCTATCAGCCAATCCCTTAAATCAATTGCATCTACCAGATCTAAGGATTGCTTTTCAGACGCTAGTCCAGACTCTAATCGCTGTAATTCTAGCAAGTTGTTGACCAGGGTAAGTTCTCGTTCGCACTCGGTTTGCAGAATCTTTAAATGAGTCAGCGTTTTGATGTAAGCAGGATTTTGTTGCGAAGTATCACCGCTATCAGATCTTCCTGCCGCTAGTTGATGCTCCAACATGTGGATTGCTAATTGCATATTGGCAAGAGGCGATCGCAAGTCATGAATCGCCTGGTTCAAAAAGTTGTCTTTTACCTCATTGAGTTGCTTTAGCTCTTCCACTTGGCTTTGGGCTGCCTGGTAAAGGCGTGATTGCTGGATGGCGATCGCACATTGCTTCGCAACTTTTTGCAGCAAATGGATTTCAAGTTCTGTCAATGTTTTAGATGTTGCTTGAATCACCCATAGGTTTCCCAGGTTTTCATCATTATGGTTAACTGAGCAGGCAAACAGTGTGAACTTTTCTTCAGGCAAATTTGTGTTGAAACAGAACTGAAGATAATCTGTTGCTCGAAGACAATGATTAATTTCCGGATCGTGATCTAGCGAGAGAACTTTAGTTTGAAAGCTAGAAGTAGGGGCTTGGGACGAGGAACTAGAGATCAATCTTTGTTGATCAGTATCTGTTCGTAAGACAATGTAGCAGTCTGCCTCTAATTCTAGAGCTAGCTCTTGCACGACAGCGTTTAAGCTGAAGGTTTCATCCAGCGAAGCTCGTACTGTCTCGCTGATGCGAGATAGTGTTTGTTCGATCTCTAATGCTTGTTGAAGCTGTACAACACAACCCTGCATCTGTGCCTTTAAATCAACATCGGTTGAGCTCAGACTAGACAAGAACTGTGAGCAAATTTCAGGAAGTGATTCTGGCAGGGATGTTAGCATCTTGCTATCCATTAACAGGTGAGGAGATGTGAAGGAGATTGGAACTAATGAAAGGATTGGAAGTTTGAAAGAAGTGTGGACACAAGCAATCATCAGTAAAGCGTCAGTAAATAGTGTTGATGCTTCAAAGCATCTAGACACAGCTACTTAACAAATAAAGAGAACTTCCTCAATTAGCAGGCGATCGCCTATCGAAGCGTCTTCTAGCAATGCAGCCTTGATGGGTTCCCCTGCTTCCAGTGTTCCATTCACTGTAAAGTTAAAATCTTGAGTAAATATCAATCCTTGGCTTTGTAATCTTTCCGTTACGATAAATCGCGCAACTTCCATTAAATTGAGTTCCGGTTCTAGATGTTGGTGATGATGCAAGATCCAGCGACAGGCTTCTGGATCTTGTTCGGCTAATTCGTAGATCGCTTGTAGCAAGGCATCTCGGATGTAGCTGGGACTGGGTAAAGCAGTCAGAAACTTCTTCAGCGATCGGATTGCCGCTAGGTTTTGAGTTTTGAATACTTCAACAGCAACGCCTTGAAACGCACTGTAGTTTTGGGGCTGTCTCGCCATTTTTGGAATTCCTTCACTAGAACGAGAAGGTGAGTGAACTAAACAGACAGCTCTCATGCAATCTGTACAGGCAGGTAATACAACCTGTTGGGATTGGTTAGGGCTTATGGGAACTGCCTTTGAAGCAAGAAATTGAGGCACAGGATTGCTATGACATTGGATTATCAGATCGATAATTTGGTATTGCACAAATTGAGAATGATGCGGAAATTCCTAATATCCGAATTGCCCGCTGTAGGGGCACGGCATTGCCGTGCCCCTACGACATCATTCGTTAAATGTGCAATGCCGATGATTTGAAGCTAAATCGAGAGTGTGAAAATTTTGTGACAGTGTCCCAAACCTTATCTATTCTTGCCAATTCAGGATTGCTCGAATTTGGGCAATCAGGGCTGGTATCTTGAATGGTTTAGTAATAATTCCTGCAATGCCCAGTTCTACCAGGGGTTGATGTTCTGCGGGATTTGCCTTGGCGGTCAGCATAATAACTGGAATTGATCGCGTTTCTGGATTCTCCTGCAATCTTTGAAAGGTGGCGGCTCCATCTAGATCGGGCATCATCACATCCAGTAGAATTGCGTCGAATGGTTCTGCCTCAGCTAGGTTCAATCCCTCAGCTCCAGAAGCTGCGGTTAACACCTCCCACCCAGCCGCCGCTTCTAAGCTGAATTGGATAATTCGCCGTGCTCCGTCTTCGTCGTCAATGAGCAGAATCCGTTTTGGCATGGCTTCTTTAGTTTTCTGCTGAAAAAGGTAACGTAAAGTGAAGGCTGCTTCCCTGATCTAAGCTACTCGTGGCCCAAATGTCTCCCCCATGCTGCTGCACAATACTTTGGCAGATGGCTAGTCCTAACCCGGTTCCGCCTTTCTTGCGAGAGTCTGAGGCATCGACCTGCTGGAATCGCTCAAAGATGCTCTCTAGTTTATTGGTAGGAATGCCGCGTCCCTGGTCACGAACCGTAATCAGGATATAGGGTGGGAAAGTTTGTAGTGGCTGTTTTGCTTGCTGATTTGTTTCTGCTTGCTGACTGGTTTGAGCCTCTTTGCAGATCTCGGCAGTTAGCCAAATTGTACTGTGGGCAGGCGAGAACTTGACCGCGTTACTCAATAGATTTGTCAGGACTTGGAGAATGCGATCGCCATCAACCTGCAAAGTGACTGATAGAGGCTCAACGGATAAGGTAATCGCTGCTTGAGTGGCTGCAAGCTGCATAAAGTCAGCTGCTCGGTTCATCAGTTCTGCTAGATTCCACGATTTTTGCTCCAGGCGAATTTTGCCCGATTCTAACCGTTCCAAGTCCAAAATATCGTTCACTAGGCGAGTGAGGCGATCGGTCTCGGCTGCGGCAATGCTAAGGGTTTCCTTTCCTCGCTCTGATTCGGGTTGAATTAAACCTGTGGATAGTAATTCCAGTGCGCCACTGATCGAGGTTAATGGAGTTCGCAGCTCATGGCTGACGATCGAGATAAACTCAGCTTTCATCTGGTCCAGGTTGTGGCGTTCGGTAATATCTTCACCAATGCTAATCGTGCCAATGGATTTCCCTTCTGCATTTTGCAGTAGTGTATTGTTCCAGGCAATCATGCGTTCCTCTCCAAGCTTGGTTACGATTGAGTTTTGGTAGTGTGGATGAAAACCTTGTTCCAACACTTCCTGGAAACAAATTTGGACGGTGGATTTTTGGCTCGAAGGAAGGAAGTGGTTAAACCAGTATTTCCCTAACACTTCCTCTTTTGTATATCCGGTTAGCTTTAGAAAGAAGGGATTGATGTACTCGACGTTGCCATCCTGATCTAAGCCAACAACTATTAGCTGCACATTGTCTAAAAGAAAGTGCCAGCGTCGATCGGCTTCTACCAGAATGGCTTCGGCTCGTTTGCGATCGCTAATTTCAGTCACAATTACTCCTACTCCGACCGTTTGAGTCTGACTGTCGTCATCCAAAATCGGAAAGTAGGATGCCAACCAGTGCCGGATTACTTCGGGCTGGCTTGGCACGGCTGTGGCAATCTCCATGTCGAGAATTGGCTGTCCTGTCGTGAGAACCTGCTGGTGCAGAGGGGTTACAACAGGAGCCAGTTCTGGTAGTAATTCTGTGGCTGTCTTACCAAGGTGAGCCTCTACCGAGTGTCCATCAATTGCTGCAAGGGCTTCGTTGATTTGGATAAAGCGCAGACCTTGATCGTGAATGCATAGCCCAATCGCTGCTGAAGATGCTGCATTAAAAAAGTTATTCAAAAGGTTGCTCGTTCTTTGAAGTTCAGCGGTTCGCTCAGCTACCCGTCGTTCTAATTCTGCATTTAGCTGTTTCACGGCTGCTTCTGCCTGTTTGCGCTCAGTCACATCTCGGGTCACTGCTAAAACCAGGGAGCTTGTTTCATTAGAGGTGTGTAGGGGTACTGCATGAGACTCTAACCACCGTCGAGTTCCCTTTAATCCAGTGATTTCAAACTCAAGGGTCGTAGTCTTTCCCCGGGCGACTTGTTGCGTGAATTCTAGAAACGCTTGCTGCTGAGCGAGTTCAATTAGGGGGCAGATGCACTGACCCAACACTTGTTCTAAGCTATCAGCCTCAATCATTGCAAGTCCGGCGGGATTCATGTTTTGCAAAATTCCGTCAGCCGTAATTACCTTGACGCATTCCGGCTCGGCTTCAAAAATCGCCCGAAATTGTTGTTCGCTTTGCTTTAATGCAAGCTCTAACCGTTTGCGATCGTCAACATCCATTAACGTTCCGCTCATGCGAACTGGCTTATCCGTTTTGTCATAAAAGGCTTGCCCTCTGCCTTCAACCCAATGAACGCTGCCATCTCTCCAAAAGATACGATACTCATGTTTATAGATACTGTGCTCTTGAATGGCAGTTTGAACGGCTTGATTTAGCTTTTCTCGATCGTGTGGATGTACGCAAGCCTCAAATGTTTCAAACCGACCATCAAATGTATTGGGAGCAAAATTCAACAGTTGCTCATGTTCTGGGCTCCAGGTAATCTCTCCGGTGATTAAATTCCAGTTCCACATCCCCATGCGGGCAGCGTGCATCGCAAGTCGCAGTTGCTCTTTCCTTTCTTGCAGGCGGCGATCGCTGATCTGCTGAATCTGATGCCGAGCATTCCTCAATTCTGAAATTAGGTAATTAATCAGAAATGAAACAATGGCAATCAAACTTAATCGCAGCAGTCTAGCTGGGTCAGTGATTGGGAGCGAAGAGGCTGAAGGGAGAAAGAAGTAGTCGCTTGAGAGCAGGGAGAGCAATGTTGCGAGTAATCCCGGTTTGGTGCCACCGATCCAGGTGCTGATGGCGATCGCTGCGTAGAATAAGCTAAATGATACCGAGGCAATCAGGGAGTAGAGTAGCTGGGTTAGAACAGTCGCCACAACAACTGACAGCACCGCGACAGCATAGGGGGAGGTGTGACGCATTTTGCTCAACATGGCTGCTTAATTCTCCATTCCCCGTAATTTTTTCAACACCATCGCATGTTCTAATCGTCGGATCACTCGGGCTACCAATTCTGCTGCTCGGATGGGTTTGCTAACATAATCGTCTGCTCCTGCCATAAATACTTGTTGAATGGTTTCGTCATCATTACTAGCAGAGATCATCAGAATAGGTAAATCTCCGAACCGTGAATTGTTGCGAATCTTCTGACACAACTCGATGCCATTTGTCCCTAGCATTTCGATATCTAGCATGAGCAGGTCGGGTTTCACTGCTTCTAAGCTGCTCCAAATCTGCTGTGGGTCATTCAGTAGTGCCACCTGAAAGCCCCAAGGCTGCAACATAGACTGCATGAAAGCTAAGAGCTGAGTATCGTCGTCTACAATCAGTAATTGCGATCGCTGGGGTAATGCAAGCTTCTCTGGTGAAGAACTGGAATGATACCCTTTTTCAGTTGTTGACGGTGATTGCATTTGAGGAAACGGCTGTATTGCTTGGCGCAACTTTGACGTTAATTCAAGCAAATCCGCTTGCTCTGGCTGATTCAATAGGGCTGTTTTAAGCAGTTGCTCAATCTGTCCTGACATTTCAGAAGCATCGTCCAGATCAAACAACCCTAAGGAACCTTTAAGCGTGTGGGCTTCTCGCTGCGCCTGCTGTCGGAGTTCCTCGCTGAGCAAGTTAGTTTGTAAGGCGGAAACTGCCCGTTCAATCACTGAGAGGCGATCGCTGTACTGCGCCCGATACTGCTCCCAGAAGGGATTGGTCGGGATAGAAGAGTAAGGAGATAGCGAAGTAGGCTGTTGGGGGATATCTGCCTCTCCTACCGCTGCGGATTCTCTTGCAATCTGAGCTTCCTTTAACCGATAGCCCAATCCATAAACTGTCTCCAGCCAATCTTCAACGCCAATTTCCTTAAGCCGCTTGCGTAACCCTTTGATTTGCGCTCGAACTGCATTTTCAGTTGGCGTATCCTCTAGCATCCAAAGATGCTCGATCAATGTTCCATGACTAAAAATGCGCTGAGGATGCCGCAGGAAAAGCTCTAACAGGCTATATTCCTTGGAACTGAGATGAAAGGGTTGACCTTGGTAGCTAGCCTGACAAGCACTGGGGTCTAGCTGCAACTGTCCCCATTCTAAGCAGGGCGATCGCCCCACATTGCCTCGGCGCAATAAGGCTCGAACTCGCGCCAAGAGTTCATCCAGGTTAAAGGGTTTGACAATATAGTCGTCGGCTCCTGCATCTAGCCCTGCGACTCGACTGCTGCTTGCACCCTCAGCCGTCATCAAAAGGATGGGAGTATTAAGATTAAACGGTTTTAGCGAAGAACGTCTTTCATGCCGCAATCGTTGGCAAAAGCTGATTCCATCTAGCTTTGGCAACATCAGATCCAGCAGAATCAGATCATACTCAAAAGTTTCTGCTAAATCCCATCCTGTCTGCCCATCTGCTGCGACCTCAACTAAGTAGTGTTGGGCTGTTAAGGACTGTCTGAGTAACTCAGCGATCGCTTGATCATCTTCAATCAGCAACACTCTCATGGGAAAGTCTGATCCTTAGGCAGAATAGGGAGATTTGGGTCAAGCAGTTTCGTACCTTTTGATATCCGGTTTTTGACGGGTTGTTACTCGGTGCAATGCCAGTAGAGCAGTCCTGTTTCCCCCTTTAACCCTGAGTTAGAGACGCGATCGCTTCTAACTGAAAGTTATTGACCAGGGATGTCATGCTCTCAACCAGCAGCAGTTCGTTATCTGGAATTTGGGCAATCAACTGATGTAATTTCTCATCGTCTAAGTCAAGTGCAGCTTCATGAATCTGGTTGATCCATTCGATTGGCATTGCCTCAAAGTCTTGTGGAGCAAGCGTTTTTCGGATTGAACGAGATGGTGTTTGCGGTTCGTCTTTGTAGCGGTAGTGAACTCCTAGATGACGAGCGATCGCCTCAAAAACAGTGCTTTCTGTGAATGGTTTGGCAATATGTTCATTGCAGCCTGCTTGGAGACTGGCAGTGCGATCGGTTTCAAAAGCGTAAGCCGTAAGCGCAATGATGGGAATTGGTTGTCGCTGCTCAGAGGTTTCCTGAGCGCGAATCTGCCGAGTTGCCTCATGCCCATCCATTCCTGGCATTTGAATGTCCATCAGAATTAGGTGAGGGTGCCAGGATTGCCACTGGGCGATCGCCTCTTCGCCATTCTCAGCTGTACGGACTTCAAACCCAACGGGTTCTAGCAAAGCCTTTAAGAGTTGCCAATTTTCAGGAACATCCTCTGCAACTAAAATCCGGTAAGTGGGCTGCCCTGGCTCCAGACCTATCACCAGATTGGCAGTCTCTGACTCAACTAGATCGACTATGTCTGGACAGTGTAAAAGAATGTGACAAGTGAAGGTTGACCCCTGGTTGACTGTACTTTGAACCGTAATGTCGCCTCCTAGCAAGCGAGCAAACTGGCGGCTGATTGACAAGCCCAGCCCGGTTCCCTGAGCATAACGCCCCTGCTCAGTTTGCATAAAGGCTTCAAAAATCGACTCCCAGTCACTGCTATGGATGCCGCACCCCGTGTCTTCAACTTCAAAGGCGAGAGTCAGCGCACGGCAAGGTGATGAAGTGTTGGGGTAACAGGTGCAGCTTGGTTTACTCGTCTCTGCTGGCTTGGTTCGCACCTGAATAGTAACGCTGCCTTGCGTTGTAAATTTGATCGCATTGCTGATCAGATTAATCAAAATTTGCCGCACTTTTGCTTCGTCGCTGCACACATAGTGAGGAACACTTTGATCTTTCTCTAGTGAGAAAGTTAGCCCTTTCTCACTGGCTTTGAGTGCAAACATTTCGTGGAGCGATCGCAGCAACTGGTGCAGATTAAAAATCTTTTCGGTTAGAATCAGCTGCCCTGCCTCAATGCGAGACATCTCTAGCACGTCATTAATCAGGGTTAGCAGATGTTCTCCACTGCGGTTAATGATACCTAAATGCTCCTGGAACTCTGGAGGCGTACTGGTACTACGGTTCATCATTTGGGCAAACCCCAGAATCGCGTTCAGGGGGGTTCGCAGTTCGTGACTCATTTTGGCAAGAAAGTGGCTTTTGGCTCGGTTGGCGATCGCTGCCCGTTCAGCAGCTTGCTCTAATGCCGACTGAGAGAACTCCAACAGAGCCAGCATCAGCGTACTCCGCATCATTCTTGCCGCTTCGATCTCGACGGATTGCCAGGGCAGCGATGTTTCTTGCACCGTTTCCTTCCACAGATCAAAAGATTGGCGGGGACACAGTTGCGGTTCACCTGACTCATCAATCTTCACTGCATCCTGTGGGTTGCCCGCCCAGTTCACCGTTTGGATTTGCTCGGGTCGGAACCAGACTAAGTGGTAAGACTTTTGGTGCAGCACGATGGAGATCGCCAGAATGCCACTTGCGGTCTGTGTGAATGCTCTGGCGGGCGGGTAGGGTCGCACCAGACAGTTGGTTAGGTAAATTTCAGGCTGGTTGAGTTGGGGCAGCCAAGTGAGAAGATTTTGAACTGCTTCCAAAGGTGGAGTTTGCCCGATCAGTAAGATCTTTTGATCAAGGGCGATCGCCACTCCTTCGGCGCGAACCAGATTAAGCAAGTCAGCAGCATTACGAGTGAGTACCTGTTGAATGAAATTTGGCTCCCGCAAAAATGCCTGCTGAAGCTTGTCTTGAATTGTTTGGACCTGAGTACGGTAACCCTCCAATTCTCGCTCTTGCTGGTGGACGAGTTCAATTGAAGCAAACTGCCCGATAAATTCACAGGTCTTACGCGTTTGATAATCGATCTGTTTAGGGCTGTAATGGTGACAGGCAATCAGTCCCCACAGACGTTGATCATTGATCAGTGAAATTGTGAACGTCCCAGCAACCCCCATGTTCTGCAAATATTCAATGTGATAGGGAGAAACGCCTCGTAACACACAGTCACGCAGGTCTGTTGGTGTTTCAACTGAGCAACCGTCAGCCGCAATGAGAGCGACAGGGCTATAATGAACGTCGGGAATTTGCCGCACCCAGTTGCGAAGAAACAGCCTGCGGGCAGGGGCAGGAACATCAATCGCTGGAAAGTGTAATCCTAAAAAGCTCTCTAAGTGATTCTCTTTTTCTTCTGCAATCACAACTCCATGATCATCTGCTTCAAATCGATAGATCATGACACGATCAAACCCTGTCATTTCTTTTACTTGTGTAGCCAGGGTTTGGGCTAAGTTACTGAGACTCGCTGCACTGCGGAGGCTCAAAACTGTAGCTTGAAGGCGATGATAAAACTGAATGGAATCGGAGCTATCAGCAGGAAACTGAGGCTCCAGTTCTAGGATTAGAGAATTTTCAGTTCGGTGCAGAATGCTTCTGAAGGTTTGTGTCTTCACCTTCGGCTCTGCTCTCTCAGGGGAAAAGGCTTTGATCCGTGCTTTTAACTCAAATGGATTGCACAGTTCCAAATTGTCTTGTTGCAGGAATTGGGCAATTCGTTTGACTTGAGTGCGAGAAAAGAGCCGCTGTAGGGATTGCCCAACCAGGGCGGCGGCGGAAATGCCCCAAAACTGCTCCACATTTTCACTGATCTGCAAAATTTTGAGGTCGGGTTGCAGCACCAACAAAATGCCATACGGCTGAATATAGCCAGGAGCATATACCGATTCTTCGCTGCAATTTTCTAATGTAGTTAGTAATGCAGGCGTAAATGCAGATTGTTTAAAGGCAGTTAAGGCGTTCATTTCAACAAGCACGACTGGATTCAAAGGGGATAAATGCAGAGATGAAAGTTATGGGGAAGGATTGCTGTGAATCGGTGAAACAATCTGCTCAAACTAAAACTTATTGGCAAGTTGCATTAACTGGACGTGCAATGAGGCAAATTCTGGTGAGATTTGGGATAGCTGGTCTGCGATCGCCCCATCGTCCCCATGCACTGCTGCATTTTCCAGGGCCGCCAGCTAATCTGTTGCCAAGTAGGCAAGTGAAGTTGAGTCAAAGAGAGCTGGTACATCTGCATTAGTCCTATATGAATCAGCAGGCAACGGGTTGGGATTGGAGGGTCGCTCAGCGTCAAGATACTCTAAATCTAAATATTCCCGCATCTTAAGAAATATTGTTTCGCCTTGCAAAGGTCTACTCATGTATCGTTACAGCCTGCGGTCAGGACGATCGTGCGATCGCAATGTGTAATTGATCCTGCACAAGGAATTGTTGCCACAATCCTAAAGCTGCGATCGTAGCAACAATTCCTAACTGCAGGGGTAGCCACTGATGCAGGTAAACTCTTTTGAACCAGTGGCACTTCTGATATCTATGCGGTTGATTCACTAAACCTAGAAAACGCAAGTTTAATGCAATTTCTCAAATGGTAACGAGCGATCGCTCTGCATTTGCCAGCACAAAACGTCGCTCCAATGAAGCTGAAACTAAATTCAAGCTGGGTTGCATCAAGGGCATTTCTTGCCAGCAGCTCCGACAAAACCAATAGGTTTGGTTATGACGAATATGACGCAGCATCTGATCAGAGCAGCAGGGACAACTTGCCATAAAACCTCATCCTTTTTATTTTAAAAAAAATTCATTGATTTTCGGTGATGTTGAGTCGCTCCTCGTGACTCTGTTGAGGAAATTCCTGATGTTTTCACCTTAGAAATGAAATATGGGGATCTGGTGAGGAAGGTCTGAATGTTAAGGAAATGATTCAGATTGAAATACTTTGCAAAGGAAAAACAACCGTAACGATATGTATCGATAACGCAATAACTACTATCTTCCTTTAAGCGCTGCAATTTCTAATCTCCAGGGAGCGAGCAGACTGGACAACAGTGCTAGTATTCCCAGATTGTTATCAGTGATCAATAAGATTAATAACGTTTCTCTAGAAAGAGGCTACAGATGAAAGGGCACCTCGCTTAGCGGGGTGCCCTTTCATCTGTAGCCCTAAGGTTTGGATAAGTTTTGGAGTTGGTATAACAGCACGGTGGTGTAGAGGGGTTCTTGCGATCGCCCCTTGTGCCAGCTCTATAGTGAAAAGATTTCCTCGGCACTAGATGGATGAATTCCGATCGCACTATCCAGGTCATGCTTTGTTACACCTAGCCTGAGCGAAACGGCTAGACTTTGCACAATATCTACTGCTCGATCGCCCATAATGTGAATTCCCAAAACTCGTTCTGAATCCTGCCGATTCACTACTGCTTTCACAAACATCTGCTCATTCCCTGCCGCCAAGCAATAGAGCAGGGGACGAAACCGCGTCTGATAGCAGAAAACAGCATCACCAAACTTTTGACGTGCCTGCGACTCAGATAAGCCAACTGTCGCAGCTTCCGGCTGAGACGCGAGCGAAATAGGTACCCAATCGAGCCTGACGCTGGAAGATTTTCCTCCAAATTCGGCATCTGCAAAGGCTCTTCCCTGGGCGATCGCACTGGGAGTAAGGGGAATACGTCCTGTACAATCCCCAATTGCAAAAATGTTGCTCTGAGTGGTACGACTCGATTCATCAACGCTGATTGCCCCTGTTTCCGTCAACTGGATATTCGCTTTTCCTAGATTCAGTCCTGCTAAATTGGGCTTGCGAGGTACATCCATTAAGACCGCATCAACAGTTAGGGAACTTGGCTGTTTGGAGTTCGATTGATTGGACAAAGTGAGACACAAACCTTTCTCTGTTTTCTCAATTTTGGCAACATTAGTTTTGGGTAGAATCTGCACTCCTTGTTTGCTCAACTGTTCCTGAATTTCCTGGGCTAATTCTGCATCAAAAGCAGCAAGAATGTGGTCTTCAGGGATGATCTGAGTCACGTTTGACCCTAGCGCGTTTATGCTTCCGGTAATCTTTACCCCGATCGGATCACCACCAACTACAGCAAGCGATTTAGGTTGTTGGGGTAAGTGATAAAGTTGGTGCCAGGTAATCGTATGTTCGATTCCTGGAATTGATGGTTTGCTCGGTTTTGCACCAACGGCAATGAGAATTTTTTCTGCTGTGATGGAGCGATCGCCCACAGTTACCGTATGAGCATCAAGGAAGTGAGCTTGTCCTTGAATGACTTGAATATTCCCCTCTTGCAGGTGACGAAGATGCACCCCATTGAGGTGCTCAATATGCTGTTCCTCTGCCCTGACAAACTGTGACCAGTCAAACTCACGGTTGCTCTCCTTCCAGCCATAGCTCACCGCTACTTGCTCCAAATTACGAAAGCCAGCCGCATAGTCCAGCAATTTTTCTGGAATGCACCCGTGGTTAACGCAGGCTCCCCCTGGTTTGGACTGTTCTGCGATCGCGACACTCGCGCCATAGGTTACTGCCCGCTGCGCTGCTGCCAGCCCTCCAGAACCCGCTCCAATTACAAAAAGGTCATAGTCGTAAGCCAAGTTATGTTGCGCTCCTTTCAGGTGCAATTGAGTTGTGATGGATTTTTACAAACAAGGGCAAGTTCCGGTTTCTCAGTTTACGAGGCTAAAAATTCAGAACGTGACTAGAGTTCATTCAAGAATGATTTCGATTGAACTACTTCATCCTAAGTACCGAACTCAGCTAGCTCCAAAGGAGTAACCAGCCTGAATTAGAGGCAACTCTCTAAAGTAATGAAAATTACATTTGGAGCACCTTCAAGTTGTTTTTTTTGAAGGTTAAAGCAAGAAAGGTGTAGTCTTTTTTGTACCAGGTGACAGTTTTATCCGTACAAGCTGGGATGTTGTCTTGTTCGAGGTCAAAACCACAAGTCTGGGCGATGGCGATCGCTTCTTCAACTTGAGGCTTGGAGAAAATCTGCCAGGAAAGCCCAAACGGTTGAATAGAGGAATCTACTTCCACTTTGTCTTCCCAGTAATCAGTCGTGACAAAAAGCATCCCGTTTGGCTTGAGAATCCGGTAAGCTTCATGGAAAAAGGCTTTTAGATCGACTCCATGTTCAATCACAGAGATACTAACTGCCCAATTAAAAGATTCATCGGGGAAAGATGTATTCATCAGATCTCCCTGATGCAGCTTGTAAGGCAGTATGGAGGAGGATGGGGGAAGATGAAGATCAATCCCAGACAGGTTGGTGAAACCCAACGCAGCTAAAAACTTCAAGGTGCAGCAGTCGCCACAGCCAAGATCCAGGATCGCAGACTGTTTAGGCGTATGTAGAAGTTGTTGAGCCAGCAAAAACTGATCCCAATTTTTTTGAACCGTGATGTGAGTCGGTAATTCCTGATGTTGCAATGACAGTGTTGCGTTACCAATCTCCAACCAACTCTGTAAAACCTGGATCATGCAATACTCCTCTCACAAGTCGCTCAATTAAAGTTCATTTCTCTAGCGATCTTAGGTTATACCAAGTCCAAAAATTAGGGCTACACATGGAAGGGCACTCTATTTAGCGGGGTGCCCTTCCGTCTGTAGCCTCTTTTTAGAGAAACGTTATTATTCCTGGGGTAGAGACGCAATAGAGAATCGCTGGCTACTCTACAGGAGGACGATTGTATTCTACAAAATCTTGGTTTGCTAAAAATGGTAATTGACCGTGAGAGTGTAGAAAAGCCGCCTGAAGTTATTGACCCGCCTAAATCTTTACCTACGGCTGATTTTTATCAGCTGATTCATGAGCAGATCAGCAATGAAGATGACTCAATGAATCAACGGGTGAACTGGCTCATTATTTCACAATCCTTTTTCTTTAGTGGGTTCGCAACGTTACTCAGTTCGCCTCCAAAGCCAGAGAATGATGGCTATGCTGATCTGCATGATCTTCTACTCTGGATTATTCCTGGCATTTCTTTGATTACTAGCCTGCTCATTTATGTGGGTATCTTGACTTCTCTGGTTTACATGGCTAGCTTGCGAAAGTCATTTCAAACCTATCCCTCAGACAACACTACAGAACATTTTCCCCCAATTCAAGGTACGACAACCACTCGCCGTTTGGCTCAGATGCCTGCGGTCGTGGTGCCACTACTTTTTATTTGCACCTGGATTGTTTTGTTGGTTCAAGAGCTGCGTTGACTACAGGTTAAGCGAATGATGCAGCTCATTACCTAGAACTCATTACTTAAGTGAGCGTAGCCTGTAGTGGCTTAGGGAGTAGCGGCAGTCTCATTCATAAACCATTCTAAAGCAGCACGCCTGATCTCACCTGGAACAGTGTGAGGGCCGTCAAACTCCTGATACAGCACGTCATAACCTGCTTGCTGCAACCGAGGCACAATTCGACGGCTACATCGATCGATGGGCAAAACCGTATCCCGCTGACCATGAGAAACAAACAGCCGGGGTGAACCAACCTGATCTGCTGGTGCCATGAATCCAGGTGAAAAAGCAATGATGTGCTTAAACAAATCTCCATTGGTGAGTCCAACAGAGAGGGCATAGGAAGCCCCATCAGAGAAACCTGCGATCGCAATCCGGTTAGGATCTATGGCATACCGGGTAAACGTTTGCGTTAGTGCTTGATCGATGAAGGCAACATCAGGCCCATATTGGCTCATGATGACGTCCCACGTCTGGCGACGTGAGTCTACAGCCAGCAAGATTGTCTCGAATGGATCCGCCAAGTCTTGGAGTATATTCATAGCTCCCTCGGCATCTCCTCCCGCCCCATGTAGCATCAAGATTAGGGGAGCGGAGCGCTCGCCACGATAACCAGCAGGTACATAAATAACACCATCTCGGCTATCACTTAGTCCTAGGGGATGAAGCTCCACAGAACCAGTCTCTGTAGGTTGTGTAGGGCGGGCACGCAATCGCCCTGTGGTTAAATTGGTTTGCTTTGAAGATCCCATGCTTAGCAGGTTGTGTGTTGTGCAACTTGATGTTTGAGCAACAGCGATTGGTATAGCACCTGTTACTCCCAACCGGAGTAGCCGTCGTCGAGTCCAATGATGAGGAGAGTGGTTAAATTGCTTCATTCAGTGTTGCTCACTGCGATCGCTTGCCGCTCTTCGACACCTCAGTAGCACATAGTATGAATTCCGTAGGGGCATGGCATTGCCATGCCCCTACGGAGGGGATTGAAATCCATGAATCATACCCGCATTCAGCAACGCCGTATGTCTTTGAACGTGAAGTTGCTACGGTGATACTAGAACCCGGGACTATCCTGACGAGTAAACCACCCTGCCCAAACGACTAAAAGTATTTGGAAGGGAAGTCGCAGCCAAATTAAGGGCGGATCATTGGGTAGAGCGGGTACTGGAATGTTATGGATGGCCTGATACAGGTTGGCTGGAAAAACGGCAATAAATAAAATGACGAGAATCCAGGCTGCTGCACGACTAAATTGAGGAATGAGTAATCCAGCTCCGCCCAATATTTCAAAGAAGCCACTGCCGTAAACCAGTGCCAGCGGATGAGGAAGAGAGGATGGCACAATGCTGACGAAGGGAGCCGGGTCAGTGAAATGCTTGATGCCAATCACAACCATTGCGATCGCCAGAAAAATCCGAAAAACAGTCTTATATCGGGTCATTGCGTTTATCAGGTCAGCGACTTCACAAAAACTAGCGAGAGTCTGTTCCCTGGTTAGGAGACCCTTCAACCTCATTTTTCTTTTGTTCAGCTTTTACCTGTTCAGCTCCTATTTTTCTGTATTCCTCTCTTTCTTGCTCATCCTGATATGCCGCAGGAGCTTGTTCTTGAGGCGAGGGGGCACCTCCAAGATCGATACCTTCTCTATTCTTATCTTGAGTCATGACTCGTACCTCTAATTCGTTAACTTTACTACTTCATCCTGTGGAGTACAGGCTTATCTAGACGCTAGCAAACCGGTTGATCGGAGCTATCCCCCTTTAGCGGGAGAGTGAGGTGGGTTATGTTGTACCTACAAGTCACCTGTTTAGAACACCTACATCTAACTTTGGCTAGGTGGATATAAATCTATGCATTTGCAGAATCTAAGGTACTGGGTACTGCGGCATTAAGCAATTCAAAGCTTGATGCCGTATTCCAGCGATGGTATTTCAAGTTATTTTTGCAGGAGTTATTTAGCATGGCTGTATCGTTGAACGACGAAAAGCGACGTATGATTGGTGAAAGGCTGGCAGACTTACAGTCCTTTCAGAATTTAATTATCTCTAACGATCAAAAACTGATTAAGGCTTGCCCTTACAACGATGTGCGTGAGCGTCTCCAAAATATGCTCCAGGATGACCAGAAAAATCTGGGCATTATTGAAACTGTAATTGTTCAATATGGCATTCAAGTTGAACCCAGTGCTGCAACTAAGACATTTACTCAGCAGTTTGAGCAGATGATGTCGGGTGATGAGTTTACGTTCTACCAAAAACTCATACACCATGAGTTGATGAAGCATGGTCAAGCTATGAGTGGGATAACTATTCACAAAGCAGCCCAAAAAGTAGGGGCAGATATCGAAGTGGCGATCGCTCCCCTGAACACAGTCAACTTTGAGGGACGTGCCCATCAGGAACAGCTTAAAGGAATGTTAGAGCAGGTCGGTGTCCGGGAAATGACTGGGCAGGATGCTGATCAGGGGCTATGGGCACGGGTACAGGATGCGATCGCTGCCCTTTCTGGTGTAGCTGGCAGCGTTGTCACCCAAAATTCGGACAAGCAGGATATGAACATCCAGACCTTGATCCGGCTAGATCACAATAAAGTGAATACAATTTTCACCGAAATTGGTGCGACTAAAGATCCGCAAAAGCTGCAAGAGTATTTTGGGCAGCTCTACAAAGATTTGCTCACCCATGCTCAAGCTGAGGAAGAATTGGTTTATCCAAAAGTACGCCCCTTCTATGGGGATGGTGATACGCAAGAGCTTTATGACGAGCAAGCTGAAATGAAGCGGATGTTGGATCAGATCCGATCGCTTGATCCCAACTCAAATGCGGATGAATTTCGCTCTCGGATTAAGGACTTGATGGATGTTGTGGGTGATCACATTCGTCAGGAAGAAAGTACTTTGTTTGCAGCGATTGATAAGAACTGTAGTACTGAGCAAAAGGAACAAATGGCGACGGAGTTCAAAGCTGCTAAAAGCAGGATTCAGCAGGAAATGACAGTGTAGCTTTTGTAGTTCTGCCATTCCAATAAAACGGGCTATAAATAGAAGGGCACCCTGCTAAATAGGGTGCCCTTCTATTTGTATTCTGACTTCAATTTTCGGCGTTGCTGAATGCGGGTATGATTCACGGATCTCAATTCCCTGGGTAGGGGCGGGCATTGCCATGCCTCTACGAAATTTGTACATTAGATCAGCAATGCCCAATTTTCTTTGTTCTCTCGTTCTTGGCTTGTTCCCTAGTTCCTACAGCTACTTTAAAGTGGATAAACCATAGCGTAGGGGCGGTTCGCGAACCGCCCTTACAGGAATTTGTAGGATACAAGTGGAAATTGCTGTAGTTCCTAGCAGGAAGCCAATGTTGAGGCTTTACCTCCGATCGCTCACTTCTAGAGCAAAGTATGGAAACGAGGCGATCATAAAAAGAGGGTTATAGTACTACGCGCCTTGGTTAAAGCACTTTAGTGTAAGAAAGCTCCCGTACGTGGGAGTTTTCTTACACTAAAGTGCTGTCTTAAGAAACAGACGCAGCTATATCCTTAACCTCGACGGTCTTGATAGTCTTCTGAGGATGTTGGGTCTAGCTCCCAGCGGCGATCGTCGCGCTCTTCTAACATGTCATTTGTTCTCAAAAAGCTGCGATCGTCGGTTTGAATCCCTACCGCTGCGGCCAATTCTTCAACCACATCTTGATCAGGAGTGTCTACAGTTCCACCGACTCCCTCTTCACCTACTGCCTCTGCATCTTCATAGTTGGCATCTACATCTCCACCAGTTAGGACGTAGTCGGGTTCGTTTAATGTGTGGCTGCCACGACGTGAGTAGCGACCGGCGCGATCGCTCGGTTGTCCTTGAAGCCCAGTACCGTAGGATTCAGTAGATTCTTGTGGAAGGTTGCTGATTGCTTCTTCGTTGTCATCAGCATCCATAACGCCATCATCATCAGCATCCAGGTTGTCATCCGTGTCGTCTGTTGCAACGGTGTCAATTACAGCCTGATTAAGGTCAACCTGCTTTAAACCAATTTCGTTTTCAATATCGGGAAGTGCTCCTGGCTCTGAGCTAATTGAATCCTTCAAAGGAAACTCGGCTTCAAATTCTTGCTCAACTTCTTCTCGAATTGCCTCGAAGTCTGCATTTTGTTCTGGTTCTCTAGCATTTTCCATACTGGTCATCCTGCAAAGCCTCGGTATCTATATCTGCACATTAGCTAATCTGGGTCTTAATCAAACTCTTCATATGGACAGACAAAAGTCGACTAATAGGCTGAAAAATACCTGTGTTTGCACTACCTTTTCAATAAAAACGGACAACAGATGAAAAGATCTTCCCCGTCGAGGAAGGTCTTTCCACCTATCGCCCTAATTCTAAGAATTGGCATTAGATAGACTAGGACAATAAGTCGGTGAAGAGATATCTGTTAGAGTCATGAGTCACTTCTTTAGCCTGGATACGCTGATTGAAGTTTTATTGGGGATTAGTCTTAGTGTGGCTGCGGGCTTTCGAGTCTTTGTGCCGCTGTTGGTGCTGAGTGGGGCTTCTGTCGTGGCTCACCTAAATCTGCCAACAGACTTTGATTGGCTTGAAACACCCCAAGCACTCGCTGTGTTTGCGATCGCCTGCGTTCTAGAGATCACGGGTTACTATGTTCCCTGGCTTGATCATCTACTTGATATCGTCTCAACCCCAGCAGCCGTAATCACTGGGACCGTGGTTGCAGCTTCCCTAACTCCAGATGTTAACCCGGTCGCCCAGTGGACCCTTGCTTTGATAGCGGGGGGTGGAGCCGCCGGATTGACAAAAGGAGTGATGAACCTGTTTCGGCTTACCTCAACTGCTGCATCAGGCGGGTTAACCAATCCGATTTTGGCGACAATTGAGTTAGTGTTAGCTGTTACGCTTTCAGTCTTAGCTGTCACTGTGCCTCTGGTTGCAGGAGCTTTGTTGCTTATCCTGTTAATCGTTGGAACTCAGCGACTTTGGGTGTTTCTTGCTGCGCTGCGATCGCCCCAAATCACCGACCCTAGTGAAAGTTGAGAGGACAAATGTACTAAAATATTGGAGCCGCTGAACAATCTCTGAGTATGTCTGCTCCTCGCAAAATCATCCACATTGATATGGATGCCTTCTTTGCTTCCGTCGAGCAGCGTGACTATCCCCCTTATCGCAATAAACCGATCGCAGTAGGCGGCAAGCCAGAGCAACGAGGAGCAGTGGCTGCGGCTAGCTATGAAGCCCGCAAGTATGGTGTTCACTCGGCGCTGCCTTCTCGCATTGCCAAACAGCGGTGTCCTCATTTGCTGTTTGTCACACCTCGATTTGAGGTTTATCGGGCTGTCTCGCAGCAAATTCGAGAAATCTTTTATCGTTACACTGACCTGGTGGAGCCATTATCACTGGATGAGGCATACCTGGATGTGACTCAAAACAAGTTGGGTATTCCTTCTGCAATGGCGATCGCCCGTGAGATCAAACAAGCGATTTGGCAGGAGACTCACCTGACCGCCTCAGCGGGTGTATCTATCAACAAATTTCTTGCAAAGATTGCTTCAGGGTTGGATAAACCAAATGGACTGTACCTGATTTCACCCGAACAGGCCGCATCTTTTGTAGAGAGTTTGCCCATCGAAAAATTTTATGGTGTGGGGGCTGCAACTGCGCGAAAGATGGAATCTTTGGGTATTCACACCGGTTTGGATTTGAAGCAATGGTCAGAAACCGACTTGGTGCAGCGGTTTGGTAAGGCAGGACGCTATTACTACCGAGTCGCTAGGGCTGAGGATGATCGACCCGTCAACCCTAATCGAATTCGTAAATCAATCGGGGCAGAGGAATCCTTTGCGGAAGATCTGGAAGAGCTTGAGACAATGACGGCAATGTTGAAGAAATTGGCTGAGGAAGTCGTCGAACGGATGAACAAACATCAGCGATATGGATACACGTTAACCCTAAAAATCAAATACGCTGATTACCAGCAGATTACTCGTGCTCAAACGGTGAATGTATTGTTGCGAGAAGCCAGCGTGCTCTCCAACCTGGCAACTGCTTTGCTGCTAGAGCATCTTGACCGCTCCCGAAAAGTCAGATTGTTGGGTTTAACCGTGTCTAACCTTACCGAACCGTCTGTACCTCTTTGCTACGACCAACTTCTTCTGGAATTACCTCCATTTTTTCATTCGTAATCCCCCGAAAAAAATTGCTGTAATACCGTTTCCACAAGAACAAGCTACAGATGGAAGGGCACCCCGTTAAGTGGGGTGCCCTTCCATCTGTATCCCTAATTTTTAGAAGAGTATAAGAAACGACTACACTAATGGCAGCGAGCGCCCAAACCATTCTGGGAGTTTTAGAAGATCTTTTGCGAATTCTGGTCGAGATTCTGGAACCGTAGGTTTTTAACGTCGTCTACGGGGTCTACTTGACCTGCCGCCAAAACCGCTAGGTTGACGGTAAGTAGGTCTGGGAGCAGAACGGTTGCGACGCAAGGTCGAGGAACCATAACCTGAACCCGTCCCGCGATCGCCACTGGTTGTTCGGCGAGTTCTGGTTTGACCGGCTGTGGGCGAGCGCAGTCGTCCACTGGTTCTCAACACTTGACGGTTGCGAACTTCAGCCGGAGGAGCCTGATAGCGAGTCTGATAGCGCTGCACTGCCTGATTATAAGTTCTGCCATATCCGCCATAGCCAACCAGAGCTACTCCAGGACTATAAACGGGTGGCACGTAATAATGGGGCGTAAACAGTAGACTGCCCAAAGCTTGCCCTGCCAATGCTCCAGCAAACGGTGTCCAGAAGCTTGTGTCCCTTTGAACAATCACCGTCTCCTGCTGACCCGTTTGAGGATCGGTGACCGTCTCAGCCACATTGTGAACATACTCAATTCTAAAGTCTTCTGTGAGATGCAGAGCTGGCTGTCCTTGCTCAACCGCCAAATAACTTTGTTTCCCACTGTTGATCTCCTCGTCGGTCAACCGCGCCATCGCCAAGTTGCTCGTCCGAAAAACCGAAGACTCACCAGGAGCCGTATTGAGAAGCATCGCACTGTATTCCCCTGAAGCATCGTCATATGTCACCTGCTGAACAGGATATTGTCCATCCGACAACTGACTTTGAGGGGTTGGCGAGCTAGCAGGTTGACTTTGAGGCGAGGGTGAAGTACCGGAATAGGGATCTCCAGCATAAGGAACACCACAAGAAACAGTCGTCACTCCTAATGCTAGAACCATTGAAAAGATCAGGAATTGGCGAATTTTAGTGGTTAAAGTTTGAATACTATTCATAGTTATTCTTTTAGAGTTGTTGAAGCTAGAGAGGCAGAAGTTCTGGAAAGTTGAGCAATAGTTGTTCTGAAGTCAGTTCATCTCCCAACTGTGCAGGAGAGAAGTGAACCTGAACCGTTCGTAATCTGCCCTGATAGTGAAGATTAATCATTGCTTTCAGACCTGCTTTAAGAGCGGCTAGATCAGCCAGGTCAGTTTCTAAATCGGGTGATTCTCCCTCATACGCTACTGTCAGCATGACAACTAAGTTATGAGTGATGGGTAAGGATAAAGCGTCTTCCGGAGAAGCATCCAGGTCTAAACCGCTCTGATAACGCCCAGCAGAGTCTGTAAACAACTCATCGACGTAGTCACCAGCCTCCCCTTCATCCCAAAAGACATCTCCCTCGTTGGTAGCTGACTGCCAGTAGAGGTCGTACTGTAGGAGCGTTTGGCAAATCTCAGCCAACCCTTCTCCTAAAACATGCATATCTCCCTCATGCTCTACCGCTTGCCGCCCTGTCTGGTTAAGCACTCCTAGCAGGGGTGCAACTTCCCTGCCTGCCAAGTGGAGCAGGATACGACAGACTGCAAAACGGGTTTTGCCGCTGGCTCGGTTGAGGCGATCGCGCCAAGAACTCATTCCTTTCACACCTCTAATTTTAGCTCAACCCCAGCCTATAAAAATTGCCTCTCTCTCATACTCAGTAGGAAGAGAGAAGTTGAGCCATTTGCAAGTCATCCTTAGGTAGACCTCTCGTGTAAATGTAGTGAGACGGAACTACATTACTATTTTGCGTCAAAAAGTGATTTACCAGGAGGTCTGGTGAAAGGGGTAATTACCGACCAACAGCATTCTTTAAGCGGGCGATCGCCTGAACTAGCTCGACAGGTTCTATCGGTTTAGCAATATGTTGCTGGAATCCAGCCGCAAGCACTTGTTGCTGATTTACTTCGCCTGCGTATGCTGTCACAGCGATCGCCGAAATTCGCTCTCCCTCTGGCATCGCTCGAATTTGCTGCATTAACATATAACCGTCCATGTCCGGCATTCCAATATCACTCACCAATACATCCACTTTGGTTTGTCTGAAAACTTCTAATGCTTCAGACGCAGAGCCCACAGTAGATACCTCTGCGCCACTTCCCTTTAGTATGAAGCTAATTAAATCTCTCGCATCAGCTTCATCATCAACTAACAGTATCCGAACGCCTGAAAGCAGGGAAGGAAGAGGAGGGGAGCGGAAAAGATTGGTCATTTTATTGCTTGCTGCTTCTCGCTCATCTCTGAACAGTGGCAGCCTCACCGTAAACGTTGCCCCCTGGTCTTCTCCAGGACTTTCTACTTGAATAGTTCCGCCATGTAGCTCGACCAATTGACGAGCGATCGCCAAGCCTAACCCTAACCCACCAAACTGCCGAGTTGTTGTGCTGTCTGCCTGACGGAAATGTTCAAATACATGGGGTAGAAAATCGGCAGGAATGCCTTTGCCTGTATCGCTGACCTGAATTTGAGCGTAGGTAGGAGCAGCGGGAGAGCTGATGTTACGTTCCGACTCACTTTTGTCCGACTCAATCTGCGTCAAACGTACCTCAACCTTACCTCTGTTGGGTGTAAATTTGATGGCGTTGGAGAGCAAATTCCAAACGACCTGTTGCAGCCGAGCAGAGTCACCTAAAACCAAAAAAATGGAATTTTGGGTTCCAGGATTTGGTTGATTGGACGGCTGATCAGCCTTAGTAGATGCTGAGAACTGCCCGCTGTCTGAGCCAAAAGCTAAAATTGTGAACTGCAAGTCGATGGATTTCGCTTCTGCGGCAAGCCGCACAGTTTCCAGGGCAGCACTAATGATTGCGGCTAAGTTCACAGGAACCCGATTAAAGGTGAGTTTGCCGCGCAAAATTCGAGAAATGTCTAGCAAATCTTCAATCAGCTGTGTTTGTAGTCTGGCATTGCGCTCAATTGTTTCTAGGGCATAGGCCGTCTTTGCTGCGTTTAACCTACCGTTGCGAAGTAACCCGATCCAGCCCAGGATGGGATTGAGAGGCGATCGCAACTCATGGGACAGCACTGCCAAGAATTCATCTTTAATCCGGTTAGCGGCTTCTGCTTCCTCCCGTGCTGCCTGCTCATGGGCGAGCAACTGCTCCCGCTCCAGTAGAGCAAGCTGGAGACGGGACTCACTTTGGCGTAAAGCTTCTTCTGACTGTCGTTGAATCGTCTTATCCTGCATAATTTTGACAAACCCTCGAACCGAGTTGTCCTCATCGCGTAGAGGCATGACTAAACCACTGCCCCAAAAGCGGCTCCTATCCTTTCGCACATGCCAACGCTCGTTTTCTTTCCGCCCTTGGGTGAAGGCAATTTGCAGTTCCCTTTCGTGTTCCCCTAAGGCCCTGTCTTCAGGTGTAAAGATGATCCTTCCACTTTCTCCGACAATCTCAGCTTCTTCATATCCCAACAGTCGTTTTGCTCCTGCGTTCCAACTAGTAATTCGCCCTTTTAGATCCAGGGTGAAGATGGCATAGTCTTTAGCGCTCTCAAGGATTAAATGTAGACGAGCTTTTTGATCACGAAGTGCTTCTTCAGTTTGTTTGCGATCGCTAATGTCAAAGAGCAAACCATCCCAAACGGCTCCTTCACCTGTTTCTTCAGAACTGGAACTGCCCTGAATCCATTTGAGTTGACCCGACGGAGTAATGATGCGTCCTTCCCACTGCCAGGGCAAAAAATCTCGAATGGCGGCAGCAATCGAATCTTTTAGAGATTGGGAATCATCAGGATGAACTAACGTCCACAGTGCATTAGCATCCTCAAGGATTGCCTCTGGCTCTAATTCAAAGAGCTTACGGCAACAAGAACTGACATAAGTGAAGGACTCTGTATTTCCGTTATATCGATACACCATCCCTGGCATATTAGTGACGAGCGTTTGAAACCTAGCTTCACTTTCACGCAAAGCTTCTTGCCTTTCTTCAGCAATCTGACGGGCTTGGGCACTAGACAAAGCTACGGCTAAAAATTCCGTCAGGCTTGCTAGCACCCGCGCATCCTCACGATCAAACTGTCGTTGCGGCTCGTGTGTCACAACCCAGATGGTGCCCAGATTCCGATCTGCCAACAGCAGCGGCACCATCAGCATTTCCACAGGTGGCGGAGTCAAGGATTGTAAACAGGTGAAGTAGCGCTCAGGATAGGAATAAAGCTGGGCGTTTTTTTGATCCAGGCAACTCCCACAAGGGCTGAAATTGCGAGGTGTTGTATTTCCCTGAAACGGTTCATAGGTTCCTGACAAGGCAACCCAGCGAAAAACTTCTTCCCCGTCTGGAGTTACTTCAACCAGACTGACCCCCGCTGCGCCTGCCTGACATAGCTCTCTGGCAATCTCCGCAAAATGCTTGAGGATAATGTGAGGCGGTTTAATTAACTGTTGCCCCAGGCTTCGTAATACCTGGTTTTCAGCTGCTAGATCAGGTTGCCTGGGCGATCGCTCAAATAACTCATGAGTGATCAGGATCTCATCTTCAGAAACGCCATTAGTCATCCCTCTCCTCCTCGGTTAAGAGGTACGCTGACCGCAGGAGCTCGCCCTGCGCTCCTAACTGTTCGAGCAGGGAATCAATTCGCTGTCTTGCTAGTGGAGAAGGCATCGCTTTTCCATTCTCCCACCGATTAACGGTTGGAAACGTGACTCCAAATTCGGCAGCAAACTTCTGTTGAGAGAGTTTCATCTCCTGCCGTAGGGCACGGATTAATTTACCAATCGTTGGTTGTTTTACCGTCAACTGGTTGTCGCTGAGAGGCATATAAACCGCAACTATAAAGTCCTATATAACTCTCTTTCTCAGGTTCTGTATATCTATCGCACGACACAAGCTTTTGTTACGCACCAAAGTAGGGAACAACACCATAACCGTCAGATGGCTCCATTTGTGAGTACCTGGATGAAATTAGCCTGGTTCACTCCATCCAACTGACCCATCTACTAAGGCTAAGCACCACGCCAGGATTGAATTTAGCTCCAGTATTCTGAAGGCGATCGCAGGACTTGTACACTGCCTCTACTTAAAGAAGCATTTGAGCAAAAACGTCATGACCTGGTAGAGAAATTTGCTTGGATCGAGCGTCACGAACAACTTTTAAGAACTGGGATAAAGTGGGTGACTGGTTTTGTTTGTGCCATGCTACGGCAACTTCAATTGGAGGAGTTGATTCAGCGATCGCCCTATACACCACTCCAGCGCTGTGTCGCGTTTGGGCACCCGATGCGACCAGGGAAACGCCAGCACCCGCTTCTACAAAACTCACAACTACTTCCGGTGGGGTTGCTTCTTGGGCGACCTTGGGTTGGAATCCTGCCTGTTCACACAGGCGCATGATCTGGTAATAAAAATCGGGTTTCACCTGCTCTGGACACAGCACAAACGGTTCATCTGCAAGCAGGTGCAGCGGAATGGCGGGTAATGCAGCGAGAGAATGTCCCTGTGGCAATACAGCGACTAACTGTTCGGTTAAAACGGTTTCAAAACAGAGATCGGGATGGTCAAGCGGGAGATGCACAAAGCCGACATCAATATCTTTAGTGGCGATCGCCTGCACCTGTGCTACAGTACTCGCTTCGGTTAGGGAAATTGATATGGTTGGAGCAAGCTCACGAAACGTCTGAATCACATTAGAGAGCAAGCGATTAAACACACAAATGGAGAAGCCAATCACCAGTTTGGTTTGCTGTGCCTCGCCTGCTTGTCTGGCAGCTTGAGCGGCGCGATCAGCCTGAGCTAATGCTAATCGGGCTTCGTCTAAAAAGGCTCGTCCCGCTGCAGTCAACGATACACCCTGTCGATTGCGATAAAACAACTCCACACCCAACTCATCTTCAAGCTGGCGAATTTGACGACTCAACGGTGGTTGTTCCATAAACAACCGTTCGGCTGCACGGCGAAAGTTTAACTCTTCTGCGACCGCTACAAAATATTTGAGATGTCGGAGTTCCATGACTGCTGATACTGTTTGAGTATCAGTATAGCTCAAAGCAGGTCTTGGACAAGCTGTGAAAACCCTCCCATGATAGGGATAACAGCGTTGAAGAACAGTCATGAAAGTAATTCAGCTTCGAGACAGTTTTGGTATCGATCGCCTGCATCTCATCGAACAATCTATCCCAATTCCCGGACCAAGAGAAGTATTGGTCAGGCTGGAAGCAGTGTCTCTCAACTACGTGGATCTGTTAGTCGTGAGAGGGCAGTTAAATCCTAACTTGCCGCTTCCTTATGTTCCGATCTGTGATGGCGCAGGTGTGGTTGAGCAAGTGGGAAATGAAATAACCGCGTTTAAGGTTGGCGCTCGCGTTGTCACCACTTTTATTCCTGACTGGCTGAACGGCAAACCGACTGCCAGTGCAACCTCCTATGAAACTCGGCCAGGATTAGGGATTGTTGCAGGACAATTGAGTGAATACAAACTGTTTCAGGCAAACCAACTCACTCATTATCCGACTCACCTTTCTGCAGCTGAAGCTTCGACCTTACCAATTGCTGGTTTGACTGCCTGGAATGCCTTGCAGTATGGCGGGCTTCAGCCAGGAGAGACGGTTCTGCTACACGGCACCGGTGGCGTCTCTATCTTTGCTTTGCAATTCGCCAAAGCTCTGAGCGCAACTGTGATCATCACTTCTAGCAGTGATGAGAAGCTGAAACGGGCACAGCAGTTAGGCGCTGATGCTTTGATCAACTACAAAACTACACCTGAGTGGGAAACGGTAGTTCACCAGGCTACAGAGGGTCAAGGTGCAGATGTGGTGGTAGAAACAGTGGGAGGACGGAATCTACAGCGATCGCTCAATGCCCTTCGCATGGGCGGACACATCTCCATCGTAGGTTTGCTAGACGGCTTTGAAGCAACCCTCAACACACTCACGCTGCTACATCAACAGGTAACGATTCGCGGGATGGAAGTAGGCAGCACAGCAGATTTTGAGGCAATGAATGAGGCGATCGCCACTCACCACATTTACCCTGTGGTTGACAAAACCTTCATGGTAGAGCAAACGCAGCAAGCCTTTGAGTATCTGGAGCAAGGATTACACTTCGGCAAAATCGTGATTACTCTTTGAAAGGAAACTACTAATGAATAAGGTTGTAAAGTTCTATAAGCCTGGTTCAGCAGATGTCTTAAAGATAGAGTCTGAAGACATTCTGCCGCCGAGAGAAGGGGAAGCCCGCATTGCCATCAGTGCGATTGGTTTGAATCGCTTCGAGATCATGTTCCGTGAAGATAACTATGCCATTTCACCGGAGTTTCCTTCTCGCTTGGGTGGAGAAGCGGTCGGCATCGTGGAAGCTCTTGGACCCAACACCAATACATTTCAAGTTGGCGATCGCGTAACTGTACTTGCAACGTTGCCGATGAGTAAAAGTGGTGTTTATGCAGAGCGAACAAATGTGCCAGTCACCTCGCTTGTCAGATCTGTTGATTCCTCTACTGATGTTGATGAAGCGGCTCTCTGGCTTTCCTACATCACGGTTTACGGCCCATTCATTGAATATAGTGATATCCAGCCAGGTCAGTCAGTTTTAATTACTGCCGCTAGTTCTTCTGTTGGATTGGCTGCTATTCAAGTGGTGAAAGATCGAGGCGGTGTAGCGATCGCCACCACTCGCACCTCAGCCAAACGTCAAGCGCTTCTCAAGGCGGGTGCTGATCAGGTCATCGCAACTGAAGAAGAGGATTTGCTTGCGCGAGTACAGGAGATGACAAAGGGAAACGGTGTTGATATTGCTTTCGATGCCATTGGAGGAAAGCTTTTGCCAGCGATTGTTCAGGCAACTGCGGTAGGCGGAAGAATTTACGAATACGGCTTTCTAGATGCAGGGGGCGTATCTGGCAGCAAAGTCGATTTGCCGCTGATGCTACTATTTTCCAAAATGCTTGGCTTCTATTCCGTATTCGAGATCATGCTCAATCCTGCACGTATGAGTCGAGCAGAAGCGTGGTTACGTGATGCTGTCAGGCGTGGAGCAGTCACGCCTCGGATTGATAAAACATTTCGACTGAATGAAATTGTTGCAGCACATCAATATATGGAATCTGGTCAACAACTTGGAAAAATTGTTGTCCTACCTTGAATTCACTTCATTGGAATAATCATGCAATATAAACTTTTGGGCAAGACCGGATTGAGAGTTTCTGAACTGTGTCTTAGCGCAATGACCTTAGCCTGCTGCAATGATTTCGGCTGCGGTGATGGTGAATTCTCCCAGTTGAGGCGATCGCATCAACTCATTGCCTTGAAAGGTATAAACCTCTGTGTAAACTGCATTAGTGAGTTCTAAAACTAATATAGTTTCCTGCTGCGGGTCAACAATCCAGTATTCAGGAATGCCTCGGTCTTGATACTGCATTCGCTTTGCAATGTAATCTCTGTCTCGCTGCAATTCTCCAGGGCTGACAACCTCAACTACCAGTAGAGGAGGAACCATGTTAAACCGAATTGTATTCCGTGGCTTGAGTAGTTGCACATGTTCCTGCTGAATGATAGTCAGGTCAGGATAACGATTCTTGGGTTCTCCTCTCACTTCAAGCTCTAAACCGTGTCCTCGAACTCGATCAGTGCCAAGCAATAAAGCAAAGAAAAGAAAAAGACGATTGGCAATTTGAATATTCTCTCCTGACTCCGGCGGCACTTTAATCAGCTCCCCGTTAAACAACTCATACAGGTTTTCCGTCCCGTCGTCATAAGACAGATACTCTTCAAAACTGAGAAATCGAGGTTTTGTATAAGTCATGATGTTGTGGGAGAGTAGGCAACACCTTTAAGCTGCTTTCATTCTATGCTGTGTAACCGAATGGGTGTGGTTCCTTGCCGCAACTGGCGCTGTCGTCTGAGCCACGACCAGCGCACGGGATATCTCAGCAGCGGCGCGAACTGGCTGACTCCCCACCGAAATAAGGCACTGTTGCCTAATTTGTCTGCCTGAGCCGCTTCTTCTGCCTGAAGCTGCTGAACCCGAAGAATTTCGGGCGATCGCTCCTCCTGTACTTGGGCGATCGCCTGATCGATTGCTTCCTGTCCTGCTCCTTGCTTTAACAGGGGAATCAAAGAATTTGCCGCAACTAAAACATCTCGCAACGCCATGTTAATTCCCTGAGCGCGAATGGGCGACATTGGATGTGCTGCGTCACCCAGTAGCAACAGTCCTGGAATTGACCAGCGAGGGCAACGTCCTACCACAACTGACAGCAACACAGGATGTTCTAGTGTGTCAGCATGAGTGCGGAAATGGTCTGCTAACCAGGGTGGTGAAGCTGATGCTAACTGCTCAGCCCAATCAACCTGTTTCCAATCGGTCGTGTTATCTCGTAGCGCCCAACCTACCTGAAGATTGCCTTCAGAACCGCGAAACAGTCCAAAGGTGTGTGGTCCTTGAACGATGGAATAAAAAACATTCTCTAATTCAAACTGAGGGCTATCTGCCAGTTTGAACCAGAGAATATCAAAATTCTTGCTCTGCTGCTCTAATGATAAATTGGCTTTTTGGCGCAAAAGTGAGTTACGCCCATCTGTGCCAATCACCAGATCGGCAGTTAGAGTGCGATCGCCCCCCACTCTTACACCGCTTACCCTCTCACCTTCCCACACCAGTTCCTGAACCACAGTTCCTTGGAGCAATTCAAAGTTAGGAAGGGCGATCGCCTCTTCTACCAATGCCTCTAACAGAGCGGGTTGTGAAACCAGCGTACAGGGCTGTCCTCCTGGTTCGATTGGCTCCTTCACCTGAAACAGCAATCGACCATTAATTAGAACTTTCCAGGCATCCAGAGGGCGATGAGGAATGCGGTTGAGGATCGATGAAAAGCCCATTTGCACCAGTGCATCCAGTCCGCTAGGCATCAGCCCCTCACCGCGAAAGGTGCGGCGAAAGGTACGTGAAGCTTCGATGAGTTTGACTGTGATGCCCTGTTGAGCAAGAAGTAGTGCTAGGGTCGCACCGGCTGGCCCTGCCCCAACGATGATGACTTGTGTAGGGTTGTTGAGTTGCACTATTACACTAGCTTAAATGCTTTAGCTTAATCATGTTACAAGGCGATCGCTCCCATTCAATCATCGCCCCAAAATTCGTAGCCTGTCAGCTTGACGAGATACCGTTCGCTCAGATATGCTGTCACGCTAAGGTTGTCTTTTTGCACACAGCCCTACACTACCCAAAGATCTAGCGCTACCCAAGGCTGGTGACAACAGCCCTGAGCAGCTAACCCCCAAACTGTCGTACCAGTCTGGCGGCTAATGGTGAATTTTAACACTCCCTTAGCCACCCCGACTTGTCGTGTCAAAAAAGTGGGGTGGCTAGGTTTTTGGGGTTTCCTCAAAAACCTAAACAGGAGTCACAACTCATGTCTCAATGTTTCTTGGAATCTCCCAACATACCCACTGTGGAGAGAGAAGTTTCTGCACTTCAGAATAGTGAGCGCGATTACCCCATAGGGGGAACTGCTTCGCACCGCCTGCGAGTCCTGATCATCGGCTCTCGTGATGGTGTAATCGAAACCATTCACGACCTGCATCGACGCGACTTTGCTGAAGTAGGAATGTGGAGTCCCTTGCTACCTGCTCCTAACTCTGGTGAAGTGATGAGTATTTTGACCCGCGATCGGAGAGTGGGAGGGTAAGAGGAGAGGGAAGAGGGAGGGAGAGGGGGCGATCGCTTCCTCCCTGAAATCGTGCAGGATACTATACGTTGAAACATTAAGATTTCACGCTGAAGCCGAAACTTAGTGTGGAGGAAGTGAAGATTGGGATCAGAAAGCGTTACAAGTTTTTGACTATTCCTGACTTGATTGGTCAATGACACATCTTAGCTTTCAAGGTGCCGATTATTATGAGTTACTGTCTTAATCCAGCTTGCCCCCATCCAGAAAATTTAGGGGATGCAAAACACTGCCAGCAGTGTGATGAAGTTCTGCGATTGCACAGCCGCTACTTACCTCTCAAGCCTATTGGACAAGGAGGGTTTGGTAGAACATTTCTGGCAATTGATGAGTCTCGCCTATTAAAACCTCGCTGTGTTATTAAGCAATTCCTTCCTCAACAACAAGGTACGAAGGACCTGGAAAAAGCAGCTGAACTGTTTCGGCAGGAAGCTCAGCGCCTGAAGGAGTTAGGGGAGCATCCCCAAATTCCAGATCTACTGGCGTATTTGGAGCAGCATGGTCGTCAGTACTTAATCCAAGAGTTTATTGATGGTCAGAATCTAACGCAGGAACTGGAAGAAGACGGCATTTTTAACGAAGCCAAAATTCGTCAGCTATTGAATGATCTGCTACCTGTGGTGCAATATATCCATGAGCATCAGGTCATCCATCGAGACATCAAACCTGCTAACATCATCCGTCGAGCCACAGACCAAAAACTCTTTCTAGTCGACTTGGGCGCAGCCAAATACGCAACGGGAACTGCTCTGGCAATGACCGGGACGGTCATTGGAAGTGCTGAGTATACTGCACCCGAACAATCGAGAGGGAAAGCTGTATTTGCTAGCGACCTTTATAGTCTGGGAGCTACCTGCGTTCACCTACTGACTGGCATATCTCCCTTTGATCTATATGACAGCAGTGAAGGTCGATGGATCTGGCTAGATTATGCACCTCGTGTGATCTCTGAATTGCTCAGTCGAACTTTAAACAAAATGTTGGAGGCTCCGACCAATCGACGCTATCAATCGGCAAATGAGATACTCATGGATTTGGAGCAATTGGATCAGAGGCAAGACTCCGGCTTTCCCACCAATGAGAATTTCCGGCAACCTAGTGCAACCTCTAAATACGCTTCAAAGCCTTCTAATTCTGTAGATTTTAAGCCGAGACTTGAAGAGCAATCAGCGCTTATAAACGCGAATTTTGAGGCGAGAGGCAAGCTTGCCCCTATAGAACAGACCAGAGCACCCCAGAAACCATCACTCATAGAGACTTCACCAAGACCAACAAATCTGCGTACTTCTAGCAACATAGCAGTGATGATCTTTTTGATAGCACTTATGTTCGTATCTGGTTTCTTTATGGTGCGGTCGTTTCTGCTTTTTCTTCCACATGACCGTTCTCACATTTCCGATCCACGATGGTCTATAGGGTTGCCTCCAAACGACGATGAGCCAGGTCCAAAGTTCACAAACCCAGTTCAACCAACACAAGTCCTTGCTGCCCGTGGGCAGGTCGTCACATTAACGATCAGTCCTGATAGCAGAACGCTGGTTAGTGGTAATGATGACAGTCGAGCATCTACTGATTCTGGGGTTGCCGAAGAGTTTCACGACAGCAACCTACAAGTATGGGATTTAACGACAGGTAGAAATTTGCACACGCTGACAAGTCATCATCCAGTATTTTCGGTAGCCATTAGCCCGGATGGTAAAACCCTAGCCAGTCAAAGTATAAATATATCCACAAATCCAGAAACGCTGAACGGTATTGAGCTGAGTGATGACGAGCAGGAGCGATTTCGCGGTACGCTGCAGTTGTGGAATTTTCAAACTGGAGAATTGCTGCGAACACTTGCTGAAAATACATTTGGAGCATCGGTCAAATTTAGTCCAGACGGAGAATTTCTCGCAGGAAGTTCGTTTGGTCAAATTTACATTTGGAATGTTGCGACTGGGGAAACTCTTCAAACCCTTCAAGCCAGATCTGACTCGGTCAGCTTTAACCCAAGTGATAATACTCTTCTTACTGCGACTTCACCTGTAATGGGTGGCACTATTTCACCCGAAGTACAAGTTTGGGACTGGCGTACTGGAGAGCAGATTAACCTCCTAAGCTCGATGAACCAGGATAATACTTTAGACCGCAACGGATTTTCAACTCTCGCTGTTAGTCAAAACGGTCTACTGGTCCTGGGTTATAAAACAAGAAGTAGGGATCTGGCTCAGCCTGGCTCAGCTATTAAAATTTGGAGTCTTCAAACAAGTCCTGCAGAGTTAGTTATCACACAAAACATTCCCTTAGACCTAGCAGCCGTTGCCGTTAGCCCAGATGGCAGCCTAGTCGCCGCTGCTGGCACTCAAGATTCAGTTGAGACGGTGAATATTTATGAAACTCAAACTGGAGAACTAATACGTTCCCTCAGTGGCTCCTCCAAGTTGGCAAGGTCTGTTGTCTTCACCCCTAATGGTCAAAAGCTAATTACCGGCAGTATAGATGGAGTAATTAGAGTTTGGAATATCGAGGAATTACGTTGATTAACTAGGGATGCAAGTCCTTTTCTAACTAATTCAGGACTTACGCAGCGGCACTAGGGATAGGGGGTGGTTAAGTTGAGCTATGCTCGCTACAGTTCCAGTATGAGTGCATCAAACAGCGATTGCGATGACATTTACTAAGCTGG
>NZ_JACJOV010000138.1:0-35887 GCF_014695745.1 Leptolyngbya sp. FACHB-671
AGATGGCGATCATCTGGTGAGCAAAACAGCCATGACTCGGGTTGAAGGAGAAAATAGTCGATTACGGCACCATCTGGCGCGGCTGCACCGCAAAACCTTCTGCTATTCCAAGTCCATTGAGATGCTTCAGGCATCGATTCGCTTGTTAATTTACTACTTGAAGCATCGACAAGTGCCTACTTTGAAATGATCATTCACCCATTGTGCAACGCCGCTTTTTTAATCAGCTTTTTTAAACAGTGATCAGCAGTACTGCGTAGATTCCTGCTCCCAGAGCAAACGATCCAAAATGGCTTTCGCGATCTTCGGGTAGTTCCTCCTTAAGGATGTTGAGGATAATGCCTCCTGCTAAAAAGGCAAAGAGGAGGGCGATCACTGCTTCGTGAATGTGAGTGCCACAGCCAATTGCTGCTCCTACAAGGACTGCGGCTGCCAGTATCCAGCGTCCTGTTTTGTCGTAAATGTGTTTATGGTTGTCGCGCAACCCGTAATCGTTGACGATGAAGTGAAACCCTAGGGCGATCGCAAACAAGAGTAGGCTCCAAAGTCCCGGTTCTTCACGATGGAACAACAAGTAGCCGATTAGGGCGTTATAGAGTGCAAAGGAGCCAATGTGTAGCCAGAATATGCCAATTTCGGGAATATCGCCTTTGCCGGAGTCCTGGTTGCGCTGTCGTGATACGGTAACAGCCCGCTCTAGTCCGTAAAAGACCGAGATGCCCAGGAGAGCCATCAGGTAGATGTGATGTTCTAAAAATAATAGAGACTGGTTTACCGAGGTTTCGTCCAAGGTTTGACGGATAGTTTCTTGAGCTTCGCTCAGGTCAGGCAGGATGTGAACAAATACATAAGCTACAGAAATTCCGCTACTGAAGGAAAGCCAGCGGCTACGCGGAATGGTGTTGAAGGATCGGATGTTACGCGCAAATAAGTGCACCAGGGAGAGGGCGATCGCCAAAACCCCGGCCAAAAGAGCCAAACCAGAGCCAAATTGCAGTTCTGAATTCATAAGCGCTCAACTGCTGACCGAATTCCTCCAGCCAAAAAGAAGTTGCTAAAGGCAATCCCTGTTAGCACAACGTTTGACAGCATGAGGATAAGGCTGTCATGCAGGTTTTGAATTTTGTCAAAGCCTTTAGGGCAGACAATTCTGACTGCATAAGTCTCCCGTCGATTATGACGTAGATGATAAGTAAAAATAAGTAGCTTTTTCTCTACCTTTAGTGAGTACAATTGCCGAGGATTATAGTTTGCTCGCTCTGCCTACTCTAAACGTGAGCCGAAAAAAAGAGGGTTGGAAGGCGAACCCCCAACCCTTGATGATCTATGTCCAGTAAAGGATTCGAGCTTTGGGAAAATGTTGAGCAATCTCACGCTCAAAGAACTGCCGTAGCTCTTTCATGATGTCAGTGTCATAAACATACTTGGTCCCACCAAACTTGTTGCGCTTAACGCTACGGGTTGTTTCGTCCATGTCCAGCTTGGTCTGTGGATACCAGGTGGTCAACACTTCTTTGGATTTGGGTGTAAAACGATGAGAAATGAGTTCAAAAGTCAGATCACAGTCAAAATCTAGAGCTTCGCTAATGGAGTCTAGAAGCTGAGTATAATGCTCAACCCAATCCTCCATGACCATGATTGGGGCAATCACCAGACCAATGGGATAACCTCCTCCAGATTGCGATCGCGGCAGCGCCAATTTGCGTAATGCCTGGAGCCGGGCTGCAACGGATGCAGTGCCTCCTTCAAACCGACCGGAGATGGGTGTGGCATTGACACTGGCACGACAGCGAGTGTGCCCGTTGTGTGGTAAATCTAACAGTCCATCTACTGCGTCAAATTTGGACACCCAACGAAGATGCATTCCCTCTTGCCGACCAAAGTGACGAATGCACTCGGCGAGGCTACCTGTCAAATGCTCAATACCCAGCGGGTCGGTGTAACAACTCACTTCAAAGGAAGTTATCTGTCCAGGCTGCTTATAGTGAGTCAGGTTGTCTAAAATCTGCGGTAGGTTGGCAAAGGCGCGAATCACAGGAGGTCCAGACAGACTACCAGCCAGATAACAGTACTGACAGTGAGCCGGACAGCCCTCTGCTAAGTGAAATTGCCAGTCGGCAGAGGGAGGAATCGGGCTAAGTTTGAGGGCACTGGGTGGAGCGGTGACGACGGCAAGAGTACGTTTAGAAATGTCGTAGGTGTCGCGATCGCTCTCTCCTCTCAGCCCTGTCAGACGATTGCGAGGCAACTCATCAACAGGCAAGTTGAGGGACTGTACTCGTGAAAGAATTTGCTGTCCCCAAGGCTCTTCCAAAGCTGCCGGGGTAAACATGACCCGCTCGGGCATCCAGAGCCGGGCAGACCGTACAGGCTGAGTTGGGATAAGAGTGGTTGTGTCAGTATTCTGCAAAATCTAATCCTCTAGTACTTCACGAATGCGTCGCTCTAGACGCTCCAAGTCAAGTCCACCTTCGTCACGAGCAATCCGACGAACCGTAGCATTGACGTTACTCAAGTCATTCACCAAATCTCTCAGAATCTCCTGCTGCTGCCGAGACTGAGTCACTTCACGCGGCTCTTGCACCAGGTCACGCACAATGGAATCTTCTGCACGTGATGCAATCAACGGGTCAGACTGCCCCTGAAGCTGAATAAAGGTTCTACGACCGGGTCCGCGGTCTTCCTCAATTGGTATTACGGCAGTCACTTGATCTGAACGCACATACTTACCAAATCCTAAATGAACCAATACAGATGACTGAATTTTCATGTAATGTTGTGCTTCTTCCTGCTTACCTCTATTCCTATTATCGCTTCTACAACAGAAGCTTGGATTGCTTAAGCAGAGCGGCTTTTACCTTGTTTTGGTAGGGGTTTCCTCTGGCAAATTAGGGAGCTATTTTGACTTGCGTTTGAACTCACGTTTTAACGATTTAGGAGCGGTTTTTGAGCAGTTCATGGATGCTCTGAAGCTCTGCCAAAATTGCTCGCAGCAATTCATGAGTAACCGTCTCAGCAGGTTGTTGAATTTCGATGGTGACTTGCTTAATTCCTAATACATCTTTTGCAAATCGGGCTACCTCATTGGGATGAAACAGCAGCGGGTCATCTTTGTCGAGTCGCAGTTCAGGATTTAGCTTCTGAGGGTCATAGGGCAGGTTAGAGTTCTCTGGATCGGTGTTGGCGTAGCGATATACCGAAGCGCGAGAGCGGTTCAAAGCTTTTTGCACGGCTTCGACTGACATCAATCCCTGAGGGTTGCTTGAAGTTTCAACATCCATGACTTCTTTCCATCTTGAGACTCATTAGTATCAATACTAGTCTTATTTCTAGAATGATTAGTCTTAATTCTTGCAAAAGCTGATTTATATTGAGACTCGCTTGTCTCAATTTGAGTCCAGAGATGATACTACTGAGTCTCTATTGAGATAGAGTTTTTGTCTCGGATATAGACTCAACTGTATCGGAATGAGTCTATATCTGAGTTTGCTTAGTCTAGAATTGAGAAAAGGTTTTAAGGTCTGATTTGTTTTCCCTACTTAGAGGCGTAGCATTCAAGCAAGAATCGCGAGTTCATTTCAAGGACACCTCTGAAATTCATTCTTTTGAAGAAAATGCCCCTTGAAATTTAGGTTTTGTTTTAAGTAAGAATTTGTACAAAGCGATCGCCTGCTTCGATGATCCTCTTTATCACCACACTTCCTTAAGCTTTGTCTTAGAATGAGACTTGCTTGTATTGCTGTTGGTCTAAATTTGATACTGCTTAGTCTCACTGCAATCTTGAGATTTTGAATTTGTCGAGTTGATGAAGCCATATCTACTTCTAGATACAGGTAGCTAGCCCCCAATAGCTTTTACAGAGATGCAATGGAGTGTGACCTCTACAAGTTCTACAAGATGCTTGCTTGACATGTATTACTTTTCAACTAGCTTTGCCGCTCTAGCACAGCCTTTTTAGTCTCACAATAAGACTTAAGCTCGTTTCTATGAGTCCAGTCTTGATACAGCTGAGTCTAAATTAGAGTGTGAATTCTGAGATTGTTGACTAGAGTAATAATTCCGTTTAAGTCATTTCAGAGCTTGTACAAACGCGGTTGATCCTGTTTCGGCTGAAGCCGATTATGTGCCAAGTATCTTTCTGAGCAGAATTTACTTATGTCTCTAAAGGAAGAATGAGACATTCAATAAGGTCACCCTGAAAACAGAGGATCAGCCAGAAGAATTGCAATAGGTTGGTGTTTGTGCGCTGTGTGAAACAGTCTCAACAGAAAATTTATGTATTTTTTCTGGGCTGGAAATTCATGGTGGATGAGACGGAATAGAGGAATTGAAGATGACACAGCAGCTCAATCAGAAAAAAGTTGCCATTCTAGTTACGGATGGTTTTGAGCAGGTGGAAATGACTGAGCCTAAGCAGGCTCTTGAGCAAGCAGGGGCTCAGTCCCATATCATTTCACCCAAAAGTGGCACTGTTCAAGGTTGGAATCACTTTGACAAAGGTGACAATTTTCCGGTTAACCTGATCCTAGATGATGCAAATCCTGGTGATTATGATGCTCTTTTGTTGCCGGGCGGCGTAGCGAACCCCGACCAATTACGCACTAATGAAAAAGCAGTGAAATTCATTAAGTCGTTTTTTGAAGCGGGCAAGCCCGTTGCCGCAATTTGTCATGGGCCATGGACGTTGATTGAGGCAGATGTTGTGAAGGGGCGCACGGTAACTTCCTGGCCCTCTCTTAAAACTGACTTAAGGAATGCAGGTGCAAACTGGGTCGATCAGGAGGTCGTAGTTGATCAGGGATTGGTAACGAGTCGGAATCCTAGCGACATTCCTGCCTTTATAGACAAGATGGTCGAGGAGTTTGCAAAAGGACAACATCAGGAACAGCGGCGTTCTGCTTAAGAATTGGCTGAACTAAAGTCTAAAGATCTAATATTATTCAGGCGAGAAGCATAGTTCTGCTGTGTTTCTCGCCTGAATTTTTGCTGAGTAACAAGCTGTTGTGAATCACGGTCATACGAGTCTTAAAGCTTTTTGCTAAGAGAAGTACTGGCGAGATTTTAAGTAGAAAGGGCTGAGTAGCCAGTTAGCGTCTTACTTCGAGGTTAAAGCGTCTCAAATTAAGTCTTGCCGTAAAATTAGTTGGTCTTAACATAAGACGCTCAACTTGAATGCAGGAGTAAATGGCCGTGCGGATGAAAAACCAGGGTATGAATGTTAAATTACTTTGCGGGTAAGTTGTTCTGGTTCTGCTAGTTTCAATTTGCTAATTAGTTTTAGGTGTTGAAGGAACGGCAATTTCAAAAGACTAAAAATGGATTTTAATTTGCTTATAAGTCAATTTCTGCTTGGGTGTTTCTCGATCGTTTTAGCAGAATTAATTCGAGATTTTTATCATTTGGCAGGGCATTACTGGCAGCCTATTCAAGCTTTTCATACGTTGCACCACAAGGCTTATCGTCGAGATTTAACGATGGTCAGTCTTGAGGCTTATTGCAAGGCGCAGCTTTATAATGATGTGCCAGAAGCGATCGCCATGACCCTTATTACGGGCGCGATCGCAGGTCTTGCTCAAAGTTATGGATTTGCAATTGGCTGCGTTTATTCGTTGGGTTTTTTAGTCTCAGCTTTAGCTCGTTCTCAAGGACTATTGCTGCAAACTGATCTAACCCATAAGCCAGGAGATTTGGTTGAAATTCCGACTCGATGGACGGTGAATCGAGCCTATCACTGGCGACACCATTTTGATCAGGGAAATTCCTATTATTCTGGTCACTTTACTATTTTCGATAAGTTATTAGGAACCAGTTTGTCGCTTAAGGGAAAAGTGGTTGCGGTAACGGGTGCTTCTGGCTCTATGGGACGGGCGCTGATTCAACAGTTGTCTCAGCAAGGGGCAAAGGTGGTTGCGTTGACGACTTCAGATGGGCTGGAGTTTGATACTCCGACTGAGGTGATCCGATGGCATCCGGGACAGGAGAATGAGTTGGGCGATCGCCTCAAAACGGTTGACATTCTGATCATCAACCACGGTATTAATGTGCATGGCGATCGCACTCCTGAAGCGATCCAAAAGTCGTTTGAGATCAATACCTTCTCTGTCTGGGCGTTGGCGGAGCTATTTTTGAGTACTGTACAGAAGTCAGAGCATAAGGCAATCAAGGAGCTTTGGATTAACACGTCTGAAGCAGAGGTTAGTCCGGCACTCAGCCCTCTGTATGAATTGTCAAAGCGCACCCTTGGAGATTTGATTACTTTGCGGCGACTGGATGCCCCTTGCATCATTCGCAAACTGATCCTGGGACCATTCAAGAGCAATTTGAATCCGGTTGGGGTGATGAGTCCAACTTGGGTCGCTTGGGCGATCGTGGCGCTTGCCAAGCGCGACTTGAGAAACATCATCGTCACGGTTAACCCAATCACTTATGTGGCGTTTCCGGTGAAGGAGTTATTGCAGTCTGTTTATTTTCGGTTGTTTTCCAGGCAATAGGGATCAAGCATCCACTTCTTGGATTATCAACCTCAAGGTTTATAAGGACAGAAATTCATCGTATCTTGTGCAAAGGCGATCGCAAAAAGAGCGGTTGAATTTAGTCCAAATTTAGTCCAGCTTATTTTTGAATTTTCTAAAAGCTATTCCAATCAACATTCTTGTTGATCTGAGTAGTTGCGTATCCCGCAACTACTCAGGAGTGGATAGCTGACTAATCTGCTCAAACTCATAATTATGAGCAAGGCGGCTCAGACGTTTTGCCAAGAAGGTGTGGACCGCTGGAATTCGTTGAATGAGCTGGTTGATTTCTTCCTCGTCACAAAGTTGGGATGCACCGCACAGTGCTGCGATCCAGTCAGTTGGCATGACCCTTAAGCTCTCGCGGGTTAGGGACTGGCGATCGCCCTCCTCACCAGTCTCAAGTGCTAAAGGTGGCAGTGCCTCATAAATAAACTGCACTCCCAAATGCTCAGTCATTTTGTCGCAAAGTACATTCTCCCGAAATGGTTTGGTGACAAAATCATCGCAGCCCGATGCGAGTGCCTGAGTGCGATCGCTCCTTGAAGCTTGAGCTGTCAGCGCAATAATTACAGGCTGCTCCTCTGAATCAGCGCGAATTGATTGGGCTGCCTCATAGCCATCCATCACAGGCATTCTGACATCCATCCAGATCAAGTGGGGCTGCCACTGTCGCCAGAGGGCGATCGCTTCTTGCCCATTGGCTGCTTGCTGCACATCAAACCCTAACTGCGTCATCAAACGAGTCAAAAGCAGGCGATTCTCAGACTGATCGTCCACTACTAAGATCCGATAGTTCGGCTGACCTGGAACCAGCCCAATCACCTGTTGAGGGGAGGAAGTACTTGTCACATCAGATGCTTGGGCAATCTGAACCGGAATGTGAACGTAGAAGATACTACCCTGTCCCAAGGTACTGTTAACTGAAATTTCGCCGCTCATCAACCTGATGAACCGACGACTAATCGTTAATCCCAACCCTGTTCCACCGGGAGTTACTTTTCCAGAATGACTTTGCATGAAAGCATCAAAAATGTGCTCGATTTCATTCGCGGCAATCCCCATACCCGTATCTTGCACTTCAAATGAAAGTAAGTGAGTTGTATTTGATTCGTTTTTAGCAGGGTTCGACTGCTTGACGCGCAGCGTTACACTTCCCTGTTCCGTAAACTTAATGGCATTGCTAAGCAGATTGAGTAAAATCTGACGCAGCTTGCCTGCATCAGCAATGAGATATTGCGGCACATCTGAAGCCAGTTCAATTTGAAATTGCAAGCCCTTGGACTCAGCTTTTTGTTGCAGCATTTCCCGCAAAAATTTCAGCAGAGCCCTTAGATCAAAGCTGCTTTCATCTAAGGTTGTGCGTTCTGCTTCCAGTTTAGACAGGTCAAGAATATCGCTAATTAAATTGAACAACTGTTCGCCGCTGCGATGAATGATTTGAATGGTTTCAAGTTGTTTGTCAGAAAGAGAGGCATCACGGCGCATCACTTGAGTGAATCCCAAGATTACGTTGAGCGGCGTTCGCAACTCGTGACTCATATTGGCTAGAAAAATGCTCTTTGACTGACTCGCAGCCTCAGCAGCTTCTTTTGCCTGTTGGGTCGCTAGCTCAGCAGCTTTGCGATCGCTAATATCCATGCTGATGCCCAGTAACCGAACCCGCCTATGAGGATCGGGCAACGGAGTTAAAGTCGTCAGAAAACTGTGGACTTGATCCCCAAACGGCAACGACTCTTCATAGGCGATCGCTTCACCCCGCCACAAACACTGATAATAATTCCTGCGCATTTGGGCAGCCATTTCAGCGTCCCACAACTCGCCCACTCGTTTGCCCACAAAGCTGTCAGCCGATTTGCCAGTCGTTTCAATTGCCCGATTCATGCTGACAACTTGAAATTCTCCATCCTCAAGCTGCTCAACCACCCAAATTGCTTCTGTCGCTGAATCGTAAATACTGCCTAAAAACTGTTCTCGCTCCTGCAAAGCCAGTTCTGCTCGTCTGCGTTCCGTCACATCAATCGCCACGCCACCCACTAACATTTCATTGAGCGATCCTGGAAAAGGAAACTGATAAACCAAGAACTCACCGGTCATTCCATCCAGGCGACAAATAGATTCGACCGTCTCACTCGCCTGCCCCGTCTGGGCGACTCTGTGAATGCTTTCCAAAAATTCCTGCCCAAACCCAACCGTGTCGAGAGTATCAGTTTGATCAACGCTGGAGTGGACAGGCAATCGAAACATTTGAGCATAGCGTTGACTGGTGTAGAGCAATTGTCCTGACTCATCCGTAATCCAGGCTGCTGCTGGACTTTGATCCATAAAAGTCTGAAAGCGCTGCTCACTCTCTCGTAGTGCCCGTTCTGTGCGCTCTCGGTGAAACAATTCTCGTTGCAGTCGGTTATTTGCTACTTGCAGTTCAACAGTGCGTTCTGCGACATGCCGTTCTAGTTGTACCTTGTTTTGCTGCAATTCCTGAGTGCGTTCTGCCACCTGCTGTTCCAGGCTCACGTTCAGATTTTGCAGTGCCTGTTCTGCCCGTTGACGACCATAGTCCAGTCGATTAAAGACATAGCCATTCCAGCCAATTAATGCCGAAAGAACAAACACATTCGTAGTACTAGACAGAGCAGATTCGGCTGTAGAACTGTAGAAACTTAGCCGCAGTCCTACTTCACTCAACCCTTCTGAGAGAATCGGCACTGCGATCGCCAGCGGCAATAGACGGCGAATCATTTGGTTTCCGGCTTGCTTGCCTAGCAGCAGCAGCATAATTCCTCGATCAGGACGGCTGCAGAGAATGCCGCTACTCAGGAGCAGGAAGGCGATCGCCGTATGCGGTGCCATTCCCACATAAGAAGTTGCTGTATAAGAATAGACCCCACCATAAATATGTCCCAACAGCCCAACTAAACCGAGAAACCAGATCGCTAGCGACACCCCCTGTGAAACGAGGTCAATCTGCCAAAGCTGCAACAACAAAGCCAATCCCAGCAGCAAAAGTGCGGTTGCAGAGTTGATTGCCATTCGTCCTGGAGCAACCGTACTTCCAAAGGGTTCCGGTTGCTGCATGAACAACTGATCAATTCCCAAATCTTTGCCAAAGCAATACTCAATCAGAGTGAGAGTAGCCAGCAGGGTGATTAAAAGTGAGAAATTAAGAATTAAAAATTGAATAGCCCGTCTCCACAGTGCCGACCGAACACCATGTTGCTGATACCAAAGAAGATGCAGCGTTGCTCCGCCCAAAATAAATCCTAGAGCAATATTGACCTTCATGCTGGTCGAGTGGGAAAAGCAGGTCTTAAGCAATGGGATATCAAACATCCATCCCAAAATGACCAAAAAACCGATCGCCATCACTATAGATGCGACTTGTCTAGAGAAGGATTTCAGTCTCAATATCCAAGCTGAATTACTTTGATTAGGCGGTTTCAGGATATGCATCAGAGGGATTTAGTAGCAGTATGTGTTGCGTCCCTTTTCCTTAGCGGCATACAGTGCTTTGTCAGCCGTAGCAATCAAAGATTCCAATCCATTGTGATGTGAATGAGGAATGGCACTAGCAATGCCAATGCTCACCGTGACAAACTCACTTACTTGAGAAGACTTGTGCGGAATTTGTAAATCTGCCATAGCATTCTGAATGCACTGAGCAACATAGATAGCGCCTTTGGAATCAGTGTTTGGCAAAATTACAGCAAACTCTTCGCCACCATAACGAGCAGCTAAATCCGCAGGGCGCTTAATACTTTGTCCGAGCGCCTGCGCCACCCGTTTTAAGCAATCATCTCCATTTAAGTGACCGTAGTGGTCGTTGTATCGCTTAAAAAAGTCAACATCACACAAAATTAACGATAGGGGCAACTGTTCTCGCCTGAGTCGCTGCCACTCCTGTTGAAGCACCTGATCAAAACATCGTCGATTAGCAATTTGGGTTAAACCATCACTATTAACGAGCCGCTTTAACTCTAAATTTGTGCGTCTCAGCGCTTCCTCAGCTTGTTTACGTTGCATAAACCCGCCGAGCTGTAGGGCGATCGCACTCACCAAATTGACCAAATTAATCTCAAACTCACTGTGGCTACGCTTAAAAAATAACAGAACCGCTAAAACCTGCTCTTCCAACACAATCGGCACCGCAAACGCAGACGTTAGACCAGCCAACTGAGCAACAGGCGATCGCAAAAACATAGATGTGCTCTGAGAAATATCTGCAATCCACTCCGGTTGGCGAGCAGTCCAAATTGTTTTAAGCAAGCTGACATTCTGATCAAAAGACAGATCTCGGCTCATCTCATGAAATTGCTGAAGCCGAACATCCTCAACATCATAATCAACTCGACTGAGGTGAAACGCTGTATCATCCAGGTCAGAAGTCCAGGCTTCACTGTAGTCCCAGGCGATCGCCCTTCTCACCTCACACAGCACCGCATCCAGCGCTGCCTCAAAATTATTTGCCTCATCCACTGCCTGAATAATCGTGAGCAAAAGCTGAGTTTCTGACTGGGCTTGTTTGCGCTCCTGAATTTCTCGCTGAAGCCGCTGGGTTTGCCATTGAAGCATCAACTGCTGGTGAACCCGCGCCAGCACTTCCTCTGCTTGGAACGGCTTTGTAATATAGTCAGATCCGCCAACTGCAAATGCCCTTACCTTATCGGCAGCACTATCCACTCCACTCAGAAAAACTACCGGAACTTCACGAGTTTCAGCAGAAGCTTTCAATGCCGTACAAACCTCATAGCCATTCATTCCCGGCATCATAATGTCTAACAAAATTAGGTCAGGAGGGTGAATTTGTGCAGATTGCAGGGCGATTGTCCCATTCAACGCCTTCCTGACCTTATATCCCTGCTGATCTAAAATCGAAGACAGAACCCGTAGGTTATCTGGCTGGTCGTCAACAATCAGTAGATTCCCAATAGCATCTCCGACCACTAACTTGCCCCCATCCTTGTAAATTAAGCTCCCAACCTTTTCAGACTTATAGATTTATCTCTGTAGGCAAAAGATTTAAACCGTAATTTCCCCGTTCTAAACCAAGCCACCTTAAGATTTTATTAAAAGTCCCTTCGGCTCTATGGGTTTTTACTAGTAGCTTTTTGACATCATGTAACGATCTAGCAATACTCAGCCTGATTCTTGGAGATTGGATATGACGTAACAGAATGCAATTCAACCTTCAGCTAGATGAGCCAAAAGCCAGAAACCTGTCTAATCATTGACAACATCGCAAAAGAGAAAGTCCAGCAATGAGGCGCTTCAATCTTTTTACCTTGATCTATTTAGCCGCAGCGACAGTATTTGCCATCATTTGGTTTTCGCTCAGCAGCACTGGAGCAGCACTCGCAGCTGGATTTGCCCTGACGCTTATGGTGTGCAGCCTATTTCCCTGGTGGCAACGCACAATTGGTGATATGGGTAAAAAGGGGAACTACATTGTCGATGCGATCGGAATTTTGGTGCCCTTAGCAATTCAGATTTACGGCTTGATCTCAGGAGAACTAGGGCTGAGCTACTTTCTGATTGGTTTTGCGATCGTAATGCTAATTTCCACAATTGAAGATGTAGTAGTGCTAAATCGCTTAGAAAGGGCACAGCGGCAAGTGTAAAGGAAACACAACCAAATAGGGTTATTAGGCAGTTGGCTTATGCTTAGCCAGCTTCAACGCTGATAGCAACAAAACTGTACCCAGGCTTAAGTACAACAGAGAGCTTGATACGTACCTTAAAAGATTGCTGCCAACAAATGCACCCAAAATTGAACCAGATGCCATTGAAACGATAAATTTCTGTTCTGATTTAGCTTCCCTGAGCTTTTTCTGACTTCTATACTTAAACAAACCCATCACAATAGTTGGAATGCTGATCGCAAGACTCAAGCTTCCTGCCAGCTTAATATCAACCGAAAACAACAAAATAATTGTTGGGATAATTAACTCTCCACCTGCCACACCCAACATACTGCTGAACACGCCAATTACGATTCCTGCCAAAAATCCCAAGCTGATTTTTAAAAGGCTCGGCAATTGCAAACTCTCTAGACTGAAGATGAGATGATGCCCTATCAGCACAACGCTAAGAAAAATCAGAAAAACGACGACAACTCGGTTTAATACTCGCTCGTTAATTTGAGTCGCATAATGCACTCCAACATAAGAGCCGATTAGAGAGCCTGCCAAAATATTTACGATCACTGCCCAACTTGCAGCAACATTCTCTAGCCCCACAACGCCACTTCGAAAAATGAATGAAAATGTTACTGTGACGAGGCTGACAATGAGGTTGGTGATAACTGCTTGTAAAGTTCGATAGTGAAAAACGCTGACTAAAACGGGTAAGCGGAACTCTGCACCGCCCAACCCAATCAGTCCACCCAGAACCCCGACTAAAGCACCCCAAGCAAACGCCCAGAAGTTTCGCATTCAAATTTCCACATCTAGCGACAACAAGATTATGAGCGGCGTGCTTTGAGGTTGAGCTAATCAACTTAGCAGCACTTAATTCTAATCCGGGTAGGGTGCGTTGCTTGGTAGCAACGCACCAGGTCATAATGCTCGATCACCAATTAGCTTCATGCGCATCTCGAACAGCTTGAGACAAATTTTCGGGGGTGCCAATGTCCAAGTAGCGACCTTGCTCAAAAACCTCAGCTTCTACTCGAAAACCCTGATCGATCGCTGCTTGAATCACATCGCCAATGGGCAACTCTGGTCGCGGCTCAGTCAAAGATTCTGAGTCTGGGGAATACTGGGAAGCGATCGCCTTCAAGTACTCATGCATGAAGTGGGTGAACTTCGGAGTCCAGGTGGCGATCGCCCACATATAGCGCAAATCAGTTTGAAGCGGCTTCTCAATCACATAACGAACCCGCCCCGACAAATCAAAATCTACCATTCCTGCCTTGCTCGGCTGCTCAGTTGGAAACAATCCCAGCACGACATCAGCACTCCCGTTTGCCTGACGTGCGAGAATTTTGGCAAACGCATCCTGTGGTTGAAACAAAATATCGGGAAATCCCAGCGCAATCACCGCATCCTGCACAAATGGGTAAGCCTGATCCAGTGTATAGGGAACTCCAAACGGCACGTGCACCGTCAGATAGGCAAGATGCATGTCCAGCATCGTACCATCGCCAAAATAGTTTGGAATATCCCACTTTCCCGGACGCAGCACCAAATACGCTGTTGTAACGCCCGCCTGCCGCATCTTTTCCAGCAGATAATGGCAGACTACCTTAGGGCGCAAACTGCCATTCGCACCACGGCGAAACCCAATCGGATAAAGCTCCTTACTCATCGGTAAAGGAGCAATCCTTGTCGCCTGACCCCCTGCGGGCAACAGTCCAATAACTCGTTGCGGATAATGACTTACCAAATCTTTAATTTTCAAAGAAGTAAATGAAGATCTGACCCAACCGGTACTGACGTGTCTGCGTATTGATTAATATATAACCGACCTCAAGCTGCATCCGACCAATCCGCTTGCTACCTATTTTGCGAACGCTTTTACTGAATTCCTATGCTGAAAACGAAACCGACCCGGAAATCTAAGCGGAAATCGAAACAGCAAGACACCCCTGAAGCCCCAGCTTTGTCGCTCAAAGAGCGGATCGCCCAAAAGAAAAAAGCTGCACGAATTCGTCAAGACTTAATTCGCTTCACCACCTTTGCAGCTTTCTTCTCTGCCATCATCGGCTTGATTGTAGGCTTAGCAGGTGGCTGGAAGGCAGGAGTCGGCTCAGCAGTCGGCATTCTCTACACCTCCTTGTCCTTCAAATATCCCCGCCATGCACTATGGGCCTTCCTAATTTACTTGCCCTTTGGCGGCACTATCACCTACTACATCGGCAATAGTCCGCTACTTCAGCTTGCCAAGGACGGCTTCTACATTCCGGCTTTGTTCGGTGTGATTCAGTATTGCCGTCGTGAAAACCTGCCCATCCTGATTCCTAAACGGCTCGTTACCCCCCTGGCAATTCTGTTTGTCCTCTGTTTGTTTACTCTAGTATTCGTCAACGGAATGCAGCAGCTCTCAGCTCATGCCCCTCTAGACGGAACCCTGTATGCAGTGGCAGAAGGAGGGATGTATGAAGATGCTGACGTTTCGGCAGGTGGTAGCCCCATCCTGATGGGGATTCTTGGGTTTAAGGTCTTAATGGGTTACATTCCCCTGATTGTTTGTGCCTACTATCTGATTCGAGACAAGAATGATTTGTTGTTTCTGACTCGAACGACCCTCGTTGTAATCTTGGTCTGCTGCGGTCTTGCCTTCATCCAATACCTATTCCTTAAAACAGGACGGTGCCAGGGTACCCGGTTTGCAGAAGGGTCCAGTTTGTTTAGAGCTTCTCTAGATGCCAAGTGCTTTGTGGGTGGTTCCTTACTTTACAGTCCAGAGCAGGGGCAAATTCGTTTACCGGGAACATTCGTTGCACCCTGGCAGTGGGGTTGGTTTCTCATCTCAGCAGGTTTCTTTGGTTTCGCTTCTGCCTTTAGCGATCCCTTTGCTCGCTGGAGAACAATGGGACTATTGTCCATGGCAGCTGTCTTTGTCATGTCTGTTCTCTCGGGTCAGAGGATTGCGCTGGCACTTGTTCCAGTCTCAATAGGAGTCCTTCTCATCCTGACAGGTCAGGTTGTCAACTTGAAGCGGTTCGTTCCCGCTGCCTTTATCTTGGCAATCATCCTAGGTATTGCTACAGTCAACAACCCAGCGATTCTACAGGAGCGGGTTGAGAGCTTTCAGAGCAGATGGGAAGCTTCTCCTCCTCAAGAATTTATTATGAGTCAGTTTGAGTGGGCACTAGGAGTTCAAGAAGGCATACTAGGCAAAGGGTTAGGCAGAGCAACAAACTCGGCAAGGGTATTTGGCGATACGGCATTCTTTGAAACTTATTACCCCAAGCTAATCTATGAGATTGGACCTCTGGGTGTACTGGCATTTTTGGCAGTAGTCACAGTTTTAACCATTGAAACGTTTAGGGCCTATCGTTCTGTCAAGGAGCGCAACCTGCGAAGTTATGGGGCCTCTTTCTGGGTCTTTGTCCTACTGATCAGCTACAACACCTATTACTATCCGCTAGATGTTGATCCGGTTGCCGTTTACTACTGGTTTTTTGCTGGGGTCGTGTTAAAACTACCTGAGTTAGACCGTCAGGAAAAGCTAGCTGCACAAGGCATAGAAGAGCCGGTGGGTAGGAAGAGGAAGCGCTTGAAACGAGCAGGATTCAGTTAGTTTTGTGTTAAGAAGGGTGTGGGTTAGCCTAGCCTAATCCAGTCAAATGAGTTGCGATCGCTTTTTGTTAATCGTTTTTTGTTGGTGTATACGCTTATCAAGGTTTATTAGGAGCGTCTCCCTTGACTTTGCCTCTGATCTCTGTCGTCATTCCAACCTATGGCCGCGAGGAAGTTCTACGGGACACCTTAACCAATGTCATCCAGCAGGACTACCCAAACTATGAAGTGCTGGTGGTAGACCAAACGCAGAACCATGAGCCTGAAACTGAGGCTTACTTAAACGAACTGGCGGCTACCGAGAAGATTCGCCTGTTTCGGGTAGGCTGGGCCAGTTTGCCGGGTGCTAGAAATTACGCAGTCCGTCGTGCTTTAGGAGAAATTATTCTCTTTATTGATGATGACGTGCAGTTACCGCCCGGATTTATAGCTGCCCACGCTCAAAATTTTTCCCGATCAGAAATTGGTGCAGTCGCGGGGCGAGTATTTGACCGGATGAAGCTGGCAGATGCTGATCCAGGTTTGACGATCGAATATTTGCCTGCTGAAGCGATGGACCCTGGAATTGCCTGGTATCACATTGATTTGGTGCATACGATTAAGCCTCAGCGTGTTTTGACGGCAAGAGGCTGCAATATGTCCTTCCGCCGTGACCTGTTTGAGAAGTATGGGCTATGGTTTGACGAACGGTTCCGGGGTAGCGCAGTGCGGGAGGAGTCAGATTTTTGCCTGCACATTCGCCAAACGGGGCTGCAAATTTGGTATGACCCGGAGGCACACCTGGTGCATCTAGGTGAGGAAACGGGCGGCTGTCATGACATCAGTACGCGATCGCTCAAATACCAAATTACCTTCTACCACAACCACTTCCTTCTGGGGCTAAAAAACCTCACCTTTTCTCAGGCACTGCGACTATTCGCCCGGCTGTTTGACTGCCATGTGCTGGGTCGTCCACCCTGCCATAAAAGCGGTTCTCCCCTTAAGATTTTAAGTCGAGCCGGATTCTACACGGCTGGCTTCTTAAGCGCTCTATGGACAGTGATCCAATCACTTTGGAATGATGGACAGTCCTATAGCCGTCTAGATCAGGAAGATAGTAGTCCCAAAATCAGCCTGAATAGCCAGAAGGCGGAGGTTAAAAGTCAAGAATCCGGAGTCAGTGGGTAAGGGGCGATTGCCTGCATCTGCTTGAAACGCTTGAAACTCTCAGACTTGCAGTCCGCCTTAATCCATACCTTAAAGACTAACCATCAGCCGCAAAGTTAATCAGCCGTGGAGTTGTAAAGTGAGAATTCTGGTAGCGAGTCACACCTACATCGTTGACCTGAACTGCGAAAAACTCAGACTCATGGCTGCGTTGGAGCCAGGTATTGAAGTTACGATTGTAGTGCCTCGACGCTGGCGACCCGGAGGCGTACAAAATAAGCTGATTGAAACGCGATTTCGACAGGAAGGTTCGTTTCAGGTTGTACCTGTCTCTAACTTCAGCGAAAACAACCAGGGGCTTTTACTATTTGGGGCTGACCTAGTTTCGTTGCTGCGAAAATTTCGTCCTGAAATTATTCAAGTTGAGCAAGGTTCTAAAGCACTGGCTTACTTTGAGTTAATTACCCTGAATCGCATCCTACGGCTCAACGCTAAAAACGTGTTTTTTACCTGGTGGAATTTACCCTACGACCTGAAGTTTCCAATCTCCTGGCTAGAGAGCTACAACCTGCGCCACACGCAAGGACTAATTGTAGGAAATCAGGATGGAGCCGAGATTTTGCAGCAGCGAGGCTATCGGGGAGCCACAAAAGTGATGCCTCAGCTTGGGGTAGATGAAAAATTGTTTTGCCCTCGGCTTCAACCTGAACTAGTGGCTAAAGTTGGCGTTAAGCCGCATGAATTTGTGGTGGGTTTTGTCGGTCGGTTTGTCCCAGAAAAGGGACTCCTAACGCTGCTTAAAGCCGTTGAGAAATTGGGCGATCGCCCCTGGAAACTGCTGCTGCTTGGTCGCGGTCCATTAAAACAAACGCTAATGGATGAAGCAACCGCAATGGGAATTGGCGATCGCATCATTTGGGTCGAGAGCGTTCCCCACGATGACGTGCCTCGCTATATCAACTTGATGAACTGCTTGGTCTTACCCTCTGAAACTGATAAGCAGTTTAAAACATTAACTTCTGCTGGCTGGAAAGAACAGTTTGGACACGTCTTAATTGAGGCAATGGCGTGTCAGATTCCGGTTGTCGGGTCAGATTCGGGCGAAATTCCCTACGTGATCAAAGATGCAGGTTTGATTTTCCCAGAAGGGAACGTGGTTGCTTTGTCAGACTGTTTAGCTAAGCTGATTGACCAGCCAGAGCTAGCTCGTGATCTTGCCCAGCGGGGCTACAGCAGAGCCATGACCCACTACACCAACCTGGCTCTAGCAAAGCAACAGCTTGAATTTTATAAGCAAATTCTTGGCAACCGCCACTAAGTCCAGCCACTATGCATCACCCGCTGCGGATTCTCCAAATTGTTCCCTCGATTTCCCTGGTTTATGGCGGGCCGAGTCAGATGGTGCTGGGTCTTTCCAAGGCGTTAGCGGCTGAAGGCGTTGAGGTGACAGTACTAACGACTGACTCAAATGGCGACGTAGGTCAGCCACCCTTAGATGTACCGCTCGATCGCCCCGTTGCTCAAGAAGGTTATCAAGTTCGTTACTTTCGCTGCTCCCCTTTCCGCCGCTACAAGTTTTCGTTGGGGTTGTTGCGCTGGCTAGCTGACCATGCCGATGAATTTGACTTGGCTCACATCCATGCCCTGTTTTCTCCCATCAGTAGTTTTTCGGCTAGCGTCGCTCGTTCTAAAAATCTTCCCTACTTATTGCGTCCGTTAGGAACCCTTGATCCTGCTGACTTACAGAAAAAGAAGGCACTCAAGCAAATTTACGCGGCGCTGTTAGAACGTCCAAATCTGGCTGGAGCCGCCGCTGTCCATTTCACTAGCCCCCAAGAAGCCAAAGTCTCAGAACGCTTTGGAGCCGTCACACAGGATTTGGTAATTCCTTTGGGAGTTAACTGGCAAAAATCAGACCTAACAGATTCTCAAACAGCCCGTAATTCTGTACTGCAAAATTTAAAGATTCCACGGCAACAGGATGTTCCCCTGGTGCTGTTTATGTCGCGGATTGATCCTAAAAAGGGATTGGATTTGCTGTTTCCGGCATTAGAAAGACTGCTAGCAGAGGGATTAAAATTCCATTTCGTGCTGGCTGGTGGCAATCCACAAGACCCAGATTATGAGAATCGCATTCGCACCCAGGTGCAAAGTTCATCTCTAGCGCCACATTCTACAATTGTCGGATTTGTTACGGGTGACTCAAAAACGGCCTTGCTGCAAACGGCTGACCTATTTGTGCTGCCGTCCTACTACGAAAACTTTGGTATCGCTGTCGCAGAAGCAATGGCGGCGGGCGTGCCCGTCGTCATTTCAGATCAGGTACACATCTGGGAAGATGTGAAACAGTCAGAGGCAGGCTGGGTCAGCGCTTGTGAAGTGAATGCCCTGACAGACCAGCTGAGAGCCGCAATTCAATCTGTGCCGGAGCGGCAACGGCGTGGCGCAAACGCTCAGGCTCATGCGCTCAAACACTATAGCTGGAAGGCGATCGCCCAACAAACAATCCAGGCATACCAGCAAATTTTGGCGAAATAATCCTTACCCTTCGTTTTGCCGAACTAAACAAGCCAGCGCCTCTTCCATCTCGACTTGAGGAAACTCTGCATAAAAGCGGCTAACACTGAGGAAGGCTTCGGGAGCGGCTAACACAATCACGCGATCGCCCCAATGCTTTAACAAACTGACCAACTCTAGAGGAGCAACCGGAGCGCAAATCAAGATTTTTGCAGGTCGTTTTGCCCGTAGTGCCCTGGCTGCGACTGCCATTGTCATTCCCGTCGCAATGCCATCATCTACTAGAACGGCGATCGCCCCTTTGGGATCGATCTGTGGACGGCTAGCAGTAAACTGTTCCAATTGCTCCTGTGCTTTAGCCTGTGCCTCTTGCAGCGCCAATCGCCAGGAGCCACCAAGCGGTTGAATAAAAGCACCCTGACGAGAGCGAATGATATGCCCATCTGCCGTGACTGCACCAATTGCTAGCTCTGGGTTTTCGGGACGAGTTACCTTTTTGGCAATCACCACATCAAGTGGACAGTTTAGCGATCGCGCCACAGGAGCCGCTACGGGCAACCCACCCCTCGGCAACGCATAGACAATAGCTCTCATAGGCAGCAGCAAGTCCAACTGTTCAACTTCCTGAAGAACGGCTTGTGCTAACTTTTCTCCAGCTTCCTGGCGATCGCGAAACAAAGGAATAGGCGGCATCGCTCCCTCCAGGTGCGGTGGGATCAAGCCTATCATGCCTGATTTTGTCGTCTAATCAGGAAAATCTTGAATTCCCAAGCTAAATAAGTCCTGGCTAGAAAAAATTGGCTCTAAAATTTAAAAGATTGCCCTAACTGCAAGCAACAACCAAACTGTTTAGAGAAGCCCTGTCTAGAAAGACGACAAGTTTAGGAATTCTTTCCTGCTCTTGCTTGCGGTCAATACGCCGACACTTTTAAGAACTACATGCCTGATCAAATTGACTTGTTTAACCTGTCGGAGGTCAAAGACACCGCGCCCCCTGCCGACTTTAATCCAGACCTGATCCCCACTGATGTAAAGGTGCCAATTCCGCCTGGCACTTACCCGACGCTTGATCCAATCCCCGATCACTGCAATCGCTGCCACCGCTGTGACTTAGGGGCGACGCGTACTCATGCGGTAGTTGGGCGGGGCAATCCAAAAGCAGACATCATGATCGTGGGAGAAGGTCCAGGGCAAAACGAGGATGAAACCGGGATACCCTTTATCGGCAAAGCGGGACAGCTTTTAGAAAAAATTCTAGAGTCCGTTAAGCTCAGCAGTCAGGATGACGTTTACATCTCCAACGTTGTGAAGTGCCGTCCGCCCAACAATCGCACTCCGACGACGGACGAGATGGAAGCCTGTAAACCCTACCTGATGGAGCAGATCCGCTTAGTTGATCCCAAAATTATTCTGTTAACCGGAGCAACGGCAGTAAAAGGCATAACGGGTGACAAACGAGGCATTACTAAAATCCGAGGGGAGTGGTTGGAATGGGATAACCGGCTCTGTATGCCAATTTTTCACCCTGCCTACCTTCTGCGAAATCAGTCACGGGAAAAAGGCGGACCCAAATGGCTGATGTGGCAGGATATTCAGGCAGTACGGGCTAAGCTCGATGAAATTCGGGGATCAGGAGCCTAACTTACAAAGGCTGTATGTCTCCAGCCCGGCAGTCCCTTAACCAAGTCTGAATCGCCCGACCAATTACTCCATTACTGGTGTCTGTTGGAGGGGAAGGGGGTTCGTCGGAAGGACTGCCGATTTGGGAGAGCATTAGCACAAAGCGCCAACCACTCTCTGCCTGGGTGAGAAACAGCCAGTGATAGTGCTGAAACTGCACAACTTCACCAGTTACGTACTGTCTTTCTAGAGTCGTGAAGAAAACTTGGTCAGGATCGTCTTCCGGTGCAATTTGCGTGTACTCACCGGGTCCAAGGCTCAGCGGCTCAAATTCGGGTCGTCCTGCCAGTAAGACGTAGCCGAAAACATCGAGCGATCGCTCCCGATTTCGGGCCCGCTGGCTCACCCGGTTTGCATAACTGGGCAAATCTCGTAGCAGCATTGCAGTTAAGCTTTCTAAATCGTCTGGGCAAGTAACCTCAGGGCGAATGTAGTCAGCGGCATCAGCGTATCTTGGTAGTGCGGTGGGATGGTCTGAATGGGTTGTTGCTGCAAGAGATGGCGCAAATCCGCCTGCTACCAGCCCACCCGCTATCCAACAAAGCCATTTCTGTGTGGCTTGCCACTGCATTAAAGTTGACTCCTACGATTACAGGACGGTGGCTAATTCATCACAAATTCGCTCAAAGGCAATAACAGGATCTTCTGCCGCCGTGATCGGACGACCAATCACCAAATAATTGGCTCCTGCTTTCAATGCAGCCGCAGGGGTAAGCGATCGCCTCTGATCCCCTGCCTCTGCCCAGGTCGGACGCACTCCCGGACAGACGAGCAAAAAGCGATCGCCACAGGTTTGGCGCAACTGTTCCACTTCCTGGGGTGAACAAACTGCCCCAGCTAGACCGCTCTCCTGAGCTAATAAAGCCATTTGCAGCGCATAGTCTGTTAGCTCCAGCGGAATTTTTAGCTCAAACGCCAGCGATCGCAAATTCAAACTAGTCAATACCGTAATCGCAATTAGCTTGGGTGGGGTATGGCTGGCGGCGATTGCACCCTCCTGTGCTGCAGCCTGTGCAGTCTTGAGCGCCTCACTGCCTGCCGTTGCATGAATCGTCACCAGGTCTACACCATAACTCGCTGCTGCCCGACACGCTCCCGCAACCGTATTGGGAATGTCGTGAAACTTCAAATCTAGAAAGATTTGCTTCTGGTGTTCTTTCAACACCGTCAAAATTCCAGAGCCGCTGCTGACAAACAGTTCCAGCCCCACTTTCCAAAAGCTGACCTGCGGCAGGCGATCGATCAGAGCGATCGCCTCCCTTTCACTAGAAACGTCTAACGGAACAATGATGCGATCGGCTGGAGACATACTAAACCACTAAGCGAACAAACTTATTTTTGCCGACTTGTAGCACCTTGCCGTTGAGGTCAGCCGCCGTTTCAAAGATGAGATTGACATCTTGAATGCGATTGCCATCCAGCCGCACTCCTCCATTTTGAATCTGTCGTCGCGCCTCAGAACTGCTGCTACACAAGCCACTCACGCTAACAATATAGAAAAACTTGGCGGGAAACTGCACCGATTCCAGAGAAAATTCTGGCACCGCCTCAGCGCTAGCCGTACCACCTTGCACCAGGGATTGGGCTGCTTGTTGGGCTGCTAGGGCTGCGTCTTTACCGTGATATTGAGTCACGATGTCTAGAGCCAGCAGTTTTTGGCGATCGCGTGGAGCTTCCGGCAATTGGTCAAGTGGCAGATTGGTCAATAGCTCAAAATATTGCTCAATTACGCTGTCTGGGGTCTTTTCCAGCTTGGAATACATACTTAACGCATCTTCCGATAGCCCAACGTAGTTGCCCAAAGACTTCGACATTTTCTGCACACCGTCCGTTCCAGGCAAAATCGGCATGAGCAACCCAAATTGGGGCGATCGCCCAAAATGCCGCTGCAAATCTCGTCCCACTGCAATGTTAAATTTCTGATCCGTTCCACCTAGTTCCACATCTGCATTCAATGCCACGGAATCATAGCCCTGCATCAACGGATAGAGAAATTCATGCAGATAAATTGGGTTATTTTGCTTGTATCGCTCCGCAAACCCTTCTTTAGCCAGCATTTGCCCGACAGTCATCGTCGCCAACAGTTCCAAGATCTTGGACAGATCAAGCTGTGACAGCCACTCCGAGTTATAGCGGATTTCCAACCGTCCCGAAGTCTCAAAGTCTAAAATGGGTCGAAGCTGTTCGATATAAGTTTGGGCATTTTGCTTGACTTCCTCAACGGTAAGCTGCCGACGAACTTCTGACTTTCCAGTTGGGTCGCCAATCCGGGCAGTAAAATCACCGATCAGCAAAATCGCCGTGTGTCCCGCATCCTGAAATGCTCTCAGCTTACGGAATGCAATGCTGTGACCCAGGTGAATGTCTGCCCCCGTCGCGTCAATTCCAAGTTTGACTCGTAGGGGTTTATCCGCTTGAGCGATGCGCTGCACCAAATTTTCGTCAGGCTGGTCAGAATCAGGCTGATTGGGGAAAATTTCACTCAAACCGCGATTCAGCCATGAAAGGGAGGTTGCATTTGCCGATTCAGAAGCCATACTTGGCACAGATAAATCCATTTAGCACTGCTTTATATTCAAGCATTTGACGAGCAAACTACTATAATTGCAAAACTTATAGGACATAGAAAAGCCCTAGTCTAATTCTTACTTTCCGGGTGGAGGCAATCGTTATCATTCCCTCCACGAACAAGAGAAACAATACGTTACGCTAACGCTAACGCAGCCTAAACTAGAAAGCCATTCAGGCAACTTCTGCAAATCTCCGGACTCTCAATTCAAGGCTCAAGACGCAAACCAGGTACTTAATAAATTTTTTGTCAACTCTCTGCAGAAGCAAGCCAACTCTCCTCTGTAAGCGTAATATCCAAAAATAACCGCTTATTTTGTTTCCTTTTATCCTTGACTTCTGCCTCTAATCTACGTTTCCATTACCCTCTCTGATTTTCGACTAAGGAATTAAACTGCTGTGTCGTCTAACCCTACTGTCAAAAATAAGCAAAAACAATCAGAAGACCTCGCTCCAGTCTTTCAATTTGTCCAGACAGTGGGCAAGGTGACAGCCGGCACGTTGCTGGGCATCACGATGCTGACCAGTTCTGTGATTGCAGGTGGGCTTGTCGGTTTGGCAATCAGCTTTCGTAATCTGCCGGACGTGCGGATGTTGCGAAACTATATTCCTTCAGAAACGAGCTACGTCTACGATATCAACGGCACTCTGCTAGACAGCATCCATGATGAAGTCAATCGGGATGTCGTTGACCTCAACAGCATTTCTCCAGACCTGAAACGGGCCGTGATTGCGATCGAAGACAGCCAGTTCTTTTTCCATCACGGCATTAACCCTGGCAGTATCGCCCGGGCTTTTCTGGCTAATTTGGAGGAAGGACGAACGGTTGAAGGCGGCTCCACCTTGACTATGCAGTTGGTGAAAAACCTGTTCCTTACACCGGAGCGATCGCTTAGCCGCAAAGTCGCAGAAGCCGTATTAGCCCTCCGCCTAGAGCAGGTTTTCACCAAAGACCAGATTTTGGAAATGTACCTGAATCAGGTCTACTGGGGACACAACACCTATGGTGTAGAAACTGCAGCCCAAAGTTACTTCAACAAATCAGCCTCCGAATTAACTCTGGCAGAGTCCGCCATGATGGCAGGCTTGATTCAAGCACCAGAGAGCTACAGCCCCTTCCTCGATTATCAGCTTGCCAGGCAGCGGCAGTCTGTCATTTTGAGCAGAATGCGCCGGTTAAACTGGATCACCGCTGAAGAAGAAGCCACTGCCAGACAGCAGCCCTTACGTTTGGGGCAAGTGACCTCTTTTCGGGCAAGTCAAGCTCCCTACGTAACTGAAGCCGTACTGCAAGAGCTAAACGAGCGCTTTGGTCAAGATTCTGTCATTAAAGGCGGAATGCGGGTCCAGACTACAATCGATCTGAAGCTCCAGCGAATCGCCGAGGAAACGGTCACACGCGGCTATCAAACTATCCGACGGCGAGGCTTGAATGCAGACCAGATGGCGCTAGTCGCCGTTGATCCTCGGACGCATTTCGTGAAAGCAATGGTTGGCGGAGTAGACTACAACAACAGCCAGTACAACCGAGCAATTCAGGCAATTCGTCAGCCTGGTTCAGCCTTTAAGCCATTTGTTTACTACGTTGCGTTTGCCTCTGGCAAATATCGCCCCGACTCAATCATTAATGACACTCCCGTCAGTTATCCCGACGGTTACGAAACCTACAGTCCGCAAAATTACGGTGGTGGCTTTAGCGGCCCAATTACCTTAAGATCTGCCCTGGAGCAATCCCGAAACGTTCCTGCTGTACGTTTAGGACAATCAGTCGGACTCAATCGCGTTATTGAAGTGGTGCGAACCTTAGGCATTACTAGCCCAATTGAACCAGTCACATCACTACCACTCGGCTCTGTTGACCTGACTCCCCTGGAAATGGCGGCTGCTTATGCGACCTTTGCAAGTGGTGGTTGGCAATCCCAAACGACTTTTATCGTTCAGGTGACTGATAGCACAGGTAAAACACTGCTAGACAATACCCCCCAGCCTCAATTAGTCCTAGATCCTTGGGCAGTTGCCTCTCTCAACGATGTATTGCAAGGAGTGGTGACTCGCGGTACAGCCACATCCGCGCGTTTAGATCGCCCAGCCGCAGGAAAAACTGGAACTACTTCATCTGAGCGAGATATCTGGTTCGTCGGCTATGTGCCACAGCTTTCGGTTGCCGTTTGGATTGGCAACGACGACTATCGCCCCATCGGTATTGGAGCGACTGGCGGCGGTTATGTCGCTCCAATTTGGCGTGACTTTATGCAACAGGCATTACAGGGCGTACCTGTAGAAAACTTCCCGCCTGCCTCAAACTTTCCGCGCCCCGACTAGACCTGTTTCTCTAATTCAGACTTCATGCGTTCGAGGGTGTAATGCATCTGGTCAAACATCTGCTGAGGCGTTACACCAAATTGACCTAGCTGGGTTTTTAGCTGCTCAACAGTCATTTGCGCCATGAAGTCTTCGGATAGCTCAAACCGCTTCATGAAGATGCGGTAGCGTTCCATCATTTCTTCCATTTTTTCGATGAAAAGCTTCTTGCCCTCACGGTCAAACTTGCCGTAGTCACCGCCTAGCTGCATGAGGTTCTGGTAGTCCTCAAACAACTGTCTAGCCTCTTGCTGAACAATTTCAGAGTCAAAGAATCCCATTTCTATTCACATCCACTGATGCTCTTGCCTATGCTCTCTAGGTGATAGAGAGTTAACTATGCTTTTTATTTAAACCTATCTTAATCCAACCTCGAGTAGGCTAGAGGGTCGGTAATCCCTACAGTTGAAGTTTTCCAACAGAGCTACTATTGCTTTTTGGCGAACAAACCAAAAAGCCCTCCTTTTTTAGCAGTACTGGGTGGATCTAGCTTGATTTTTAGTTTCTTGGCATACTCCAGAGCCAGTGAGTCTTGGGGATTTAGTTTAAGCGCTTGCCGAAAGTGGACTGTTGCCATGCCAGTCAGATTTTGCATGAAATAGGCTTTTGCCAACAAAGAATGAAACTCACTTTTGGTTGGCTCCAACCGAATTGCGTCTCGCAACTCTTGTACTGCCATTGACCAGCTTTCTTTTTTCATGTACTCTTGCGCACGAACATAGTGGCGCTGGGCGTAATTGCCATTGGACTGTTGTTTTGGATCGGCTGAAGCAGCGGTTTCCCGTTTGATCTGCTCAGCCGGAACCAATCCAGTCGGCTTTGGGCGAACAGGCTCACCCATTTTCAACTGGAGGTAAACCAAGTTGAGTTCGGTAAGTTGCTGGGTGATTGGCTCAAACTGACGAAGCGGTTGATATTGAGAGTCAGCTAACTGGGCGATCGCCTGCTCATAAAACACATCCACGGAATGCATGGGTGTTTTAATCAACTGCCGAGCAGGGTCGCTTTGGGGCAATAAAGGCGCTTCATGATTCATTCGCCGCACATGAACTCTAAGCAGAGCCAAGCTTTCAGCTCGACCTTTGTCTTGCTTGAGTTTTTGGTAAGCAGGACTGATCAAATGAGCAAAGAGCTGACTGGCGAGATTCCGGTCTGCTGGGTCTGCGGTGGTGTATCCATCAGGATGTAAAAGCTTAGCCACAGCACGATAGCGCTTCAATACTCGGCGATCGTCAGCCGAGACAGACAGTCCCAACACAGCATAGGGATCTGAAAATTTTTTCAGCCAGTCTGTGGAAAAAGGGATCTGTGACATTGATTAGGCTGCTCTTAAAAGTGGGTCAGTGTTAATCAAATACGAACTGGTCTTTAGCATTGATGAAGATGACCCTTGCTTGAGCAAATTTTGGTATGCCCGATTAAAAAGGTGCCGATGTGTAGAAACGCTTTGCTTTTTTCCCAGCAAGACAAATTTAGCTAGGTAAGGTAGCGCCTTGTTTTCATGGCTCACACCCTTCAGCACCGTTAGAACGCAGCTTATGACCCTGTCTCAAAGTGATACTGCCTTAATCTATCAGGTAAGTTAACCTACCGATATAGGTTGTTGTCAGCATGGCAGAGCTGCGCTCTTACCAACAAACTCTGTTGGATAACTGAGCAACTCCACTCTAATGTATCTCTTAAGGTAGATGTTGTGCGACTGAGCTTGGAGAACGAAGGGGTAGATTCCAATACCTGTTTACTCTTTTTCCGCTAAAAGAATAGGGATGCATTCTCACGACGCGGGTGCATCCCTGTTCTTTGAGTACCTAATCTTTGGTCGGCCAATGGAGGGATAGGTGCGGTTAATGCCTGAAATAGACTGTTCAGTTGAGACAAAACGCCTTGAGAAGGCTGAAGCTGGGTCGAATTCCTTCGAATTCCTTTCTTCATTCCAGCTTGGCAGCAGAATCGATATGATGTGGAAGTAGGTTCTGTAGCATAATGGCGCTGCTAACCCCCATATTCGTAAACTTAAAAGACTTTAGCGTCCCTAGCATGTTGAGCAAGTTCAAAAACCGTAAAGTCGCCGTCGCTCTAGCATTTGCTGGAATGGTAATGCCCGTGTCGGGGTTGCATAAGTTCTATCTGGGGCAGCCAATTTGGGGTGTATTGTATTTGTTACTGTCGTGGACACCCATTCCCAAAGTTGCCAGTGTGATTGAAGGGGTCTGGTATTTAGCCCAAAACCAGGACGACTTTGACCAAAACTTTAATTCTGCTTTGGCATTGGGAACAGTTGCAGTTCAGTCGCCTGGGGTAGATCCGGCCCAGGTGGGCGCGATCGCCGATGCTCTCCGTCAGCTTGACACGCTGCGCCAGGACGGACTGATCTCTGAGTACGAGTTTGAGCAAAAGCGCCGCCAGTTGCTTGATCGGATTGCTTAGGGCAGGTATTTTGATGGGGGCAAGCAGTCCGGAGGAGTCGAAGGAATGGGCATTTCTGACTGGTTTTCACCTGGGCGACTGAGTGCTGTTGCAAAAGCTCCCTTGCGAGTGAAGCTGCTGAATGATCCCTACTACCGCTTGCAGTCTAACGAAGAAGTACGGCTTGCGGCGGAGCTAGGCATCTACATTGACGTGAATCAGGCGGGAGTAGATGATTGGTTGCGGCTGCCAGGGCTGTCGATTCATCAGGCGCGATCGCTTACTGCTCTGACTCAGTCTGGAGTTCAGCTTCACTACCTAGAAGATTTAGCCGCCGCGCTAGGACTGCCCGTACAGCGTTTGCGCCCGCTAGAGCCTGTACTGAAGTTTTGCTACTACGATGCTGAAAGCATCTGCACGATTCGGCAGATCAATCCCAATACGGATTCAGTTGAGACACTGAGTCAAATCCCCGCTGTAGATTTGTTTTTGGCTCGGGTGATCGTACAAAACCGCCAAACCTATGGCGCTTATCGCAACCTGGCAGACCTGCAAAAGCGGCTGTCACTTCCTGGTCAGCTTACTGCTGAACTGCTCCACTACTTGCGCTTCTAGCGTTTGACTTGTCAGAAATTTTGCCGACTCGCTCTAATGGAAAAAAGCGGAATACTGCCCGGCCAATAATATTTTCTTCAGGCAAGAAGCCCCAAACATGGGAGTCGTTGCTGTTATTGCGATTGTCTCCCATGACAAAAAATTGTCCCGCTGGTACCAAAACTGGAGGCATTTCATATTCAGGCGGTTCAGCAATGTAATCTTCTGCCAAAGGCTCTCCATCAACGTAAACTGTGCCTGCCTGCACCGCCACAACTTGCCCTGGTTCGCCAATGATGCGCTTGATGAATGCCTGATCGGCAGTGTACCCCTGAAATTGCAGCTGCACGGGTGGGTCAAAGACAATGATGTCGCCTCGGTGGGGTGGATGAAAGCGGTAGGCGACTTTTTCCACCACCAGGCGATCGCCCACATCTAAAGTCGGCACCATCGAGTCTGAGGGAATATAGCGCGGCTCTGCAACAAACACTCGAATGAGAAGTGCCAGAAAGAGAGCGATCGCCAAAATTTGCAGATTTTCGCGCTGAGATTGCCAAAACCCAGGTTTCGCAGAATTCTGTAAATTTTGCGGCTGAGATTCGGTTTTCGCTTCAGCAGGTTTTGCTTCAGCAGTCATCGGCTTTTCATCGGTCATTCGTTATTCGTCACTGGTTATGAGGTGCTAGCAAATTTTACAACGCTGAGCCTACACCCCTTAGCCAAAGCTCAGCCGCCGGACTTCTTCATTCGCTTCTAACTCCAGCCACAGGTTGCGGTTGCGAGCTTCGATCGCCTTTAGCTCATCGAGCTTGCCCATGATGGTACTGGTAAAGTCATCTGCTTCGGGTAGCTGCTCTGCCAGGTACGAGGCTTCTAGCTCAATTTCAATCATCCGAATCGTTTGAGCATACTGGTTGACCAGATGGCGATCTTGATTAATTCGCTGTTTTAGCAGCTTAATGGCTCGGTCGATTTTAGCAATGCGGGTCGTGTAGAGGGCTGCGCCAACGCTCAGCATTTTTTCTTTGAGTGCGCTTAGCCGCTTGATGAAATCACGATGGGCATAGCCTTCATGCCGCAACTGCTCAATTCGACGGGTCAAAATCACTTTTTGATCGGCAAGCTCAAGTTCGCTCATTAACCGCGCATCCCCTGGAACGTCAGGCTCAAGGTCAGGGCTGGTGAGTTCTGCGGTATCAACCAGACGACTGTACATCAAGAGAGCGATCGCCCCCAGTCCGGTTGTCGCCACGACTCCGGCACCTGTTGCCATGCCCAGGGCGATCGCTAAAGAAGCGCTCCCACGCGTAGCCAATAGGTAACCCAAGCCAGGAATCGGAGAGGGCAGATGGTACTTTTGCCCGGTCGAATGATTATTGATGGTTAGCAGTTTCTTGATACCGCTGCCGCAGGTCGAATACAAAATCGAAATCTTGTCGCTAGGACGCACCGGAATCTGATCCTGCAAACCGGGTGTAGAAAACTTCAGCAGCCTTAAGCTGCGCCCCGGAGTCGTAATCCGAAACTGGTAGCGACGCTTGTAAAAGCTAGGCAACTGATCAGACAAATACAGCATTGCTTCCGGCTGAGAAGACCAGCCTGAAAGCTTACCGTAGACTGCCCCATAGTGTTGCCGACAGGAGGAGCACTGAATTTGTAAAAGCCCATCGGGACTAATCTGCCCCAATGCCCGGTCGCAACGAGGGCAGTTAACAGAAAGATACATGAGCAGTGTGGAGATGCGTGAGGAGGCAGCAGGCAGCGATCAATCTGAAATGGCTATTTAGTTGTAACAGGGATACTGAATTGTAATAGGGTTCTATCGGTTCTGCCTGGGGTGGGTGAGAAATTCCTAGTTTTTCTTAAAGATCTCCAAGAAGATTTTAAAGAAGGATTTCCCCTAAGAATTTCCCGTGTAGGGGCGCTCGCCCACCCTACAGTGTTCCTAGCACCATGCCAAACAGCAGCACAAAACCAATCCAGACATTTTGGCGAAAGATTTGACCGTAGAGCGAAGGATGCGGCTTTTTGGGGCGTAACTGAATGTAATGCCAGACCCAGGCTAGACCTGCAATTCCTAGCACTAGCCAGAAAGCAATTCCTAGCCCCATGCCGATTCCCAAAACTGCTAATAGCAACGCTGTGCCCGCAAAACAAAGCCCGACCACATGAGCCGCCGCTGAGCCAAAAAATAAAGCGCTGGAGCGAACCCCAATGCGGCGATCGTCTTCCCGATCAGCCATCGCATAGACCGTATCAAATCCTAAGGACCACAATACTGTTGCTCCCCAGAGTAGCCAGGTCGATAGTTCCAGGGTTTCGGTTACGGCCGTCCAGCTGATCAGCACAGCAAAACCCCACGCCAGAGCCATGACTAATTGCGGCACGGGAAACACCCGTTTTGACAATGGATAGAAGACAATGAAAGGAACCGCCGCCACACACAGCCCGAAGCTCAACGGATTGGTCACGGGGTTCAGGTAAATTGCTAACCCCAGGGCACAAATGAGTGCAACCAGTGCAACGACGATTCCTGTCTTGATAGAGAGGGCACGAGCGGCAAGGGGGCGATCGCGAGTTCGCGCTACCCTTGGGTCAATGTCCCGATCCCAGAGATCATTGATCACGCATCCGGCAGCGCTGGTTGCTAAACTTCCCAACACGATCACGCTCACAAGTGGAATCGGCGGAGTTCCATTGGCTGCCAGAAACACCGCCCAGAGTGCCGGAAGCATCAAGATCAGCCGTCCAGAGGGTTTGTCCCAGCGCAGCAGGCGCACGACAGTGAGCCAGGTGGGTTCAGGTTTTCGTTGAGGCTGCGTCAGCATATTGATATCAGCAAAGCGATGAGAAAAACAACTGAAGCTGAAGATTTAGACTCGATCAGCAGTTTCGCTCTCTAGGATATCGCTTCGACACGGGGTCGAGACCCATGAGCAATTCAAAACTCAAAACTCCCCTAAACTTGCAATTCTCCCTTACGCTAAGGGATCAGAATTTCGTTAAACATGATCATTACGGTTGCTAGCTACAAAGGAGGCGTGGGTAAAACAACCACAGCAATTCACCTGGCGGCTTATTTGCAGACCCAGGCGGATACTCTGTTGATTGACGCTGACCCAAACCGCTCTGCCACCAGTTGGGCTGAGCGGGGAGAGTTGCCGTTTGAAGTTGTCGATGAATGGAATTCGCCCAGCCAAACCCGCACCTTTAGCCATGTGGTGATTGATACTCAAGCTCGACCGATCAAGGAAGATTTAGCAATTTTGGCAGATAGCTGCGATCTGATTGTCCTTCCCACCACGCCCGATGTGCTGTCTCTGGATGCACTGGTGTTGACCCTGGAATACCTTCAGTCGATTGGCGCAAAGCGCTATCGCATTCTCCTGACCATTGTTCCACCCAAGCCCAGCAAAGATGGGGAGATGGTGAGAGGAATGCTGGTTGATGCCGGTTTGCCTGTCTTCAAATCCTGGATTCGTCGCTATGCAGCATACCAAAAGGCAGCACAGACAGGAATTCCCGTCTATGCCGTGAAAGATCCTAAAGCAGCCGATGCCTGGCAAGATTACCAGCGAGTTGGAGAAGAACTTTTAGGAAAAGGGTAAATAGTGGCGCGGCTCAGCCGCGCCACTATTTACCCTTAATCTTTATAAACGTCGAGTTCGTCGAGTGAGAGAGTGGGTAGGTCGGGGGGCATGACCATGCGATCGACAATGATCTTGTGGCTTTCTCGTTGGGTCGCCATTTCTATGGCGATCGCCTCAAACTGAATCTCAAAACAGCCAAAGGGGACAGTCAGTTGGGTTCTCACTTCCATCTCACCTGAGCCGTTGGGCAAGAAATTCATTAGCCAGTGTGGACCGTCTAACAAAGAGCGAGTTTGGCGATCGTGAAGCCATAGCTTGACGTAGATGCGAGGAGTTAAGGCGGGCAACTTGACGATGACACAGACTGACTTGCCAGCAGTCAATTCACCTGTAGGTAGCTCAATTTGCGGCGTGGGGACGGGTTCCTCATCAGGTAAAGCAAGCGTTGTATCGCTTTGTCTCTCCCATCTGCCGTTATGAAATCTGGCAGGAGGAAGGTCATCGTCTACAACCACTTCTTGAGCTACCAGATCCGCATCGACTCCCAAGGTGATGCCATCCACAAAGGGTGACTGATCTGAGGGCGCATTGAGGGAATCTGCTGGGTCAGCGTCCGTTGCTAGAGAGTTGAGCCGCGACCAAAAGCGATTTTTCAGCTTCGCAGTTGGAAAAGCTCTGTCCTGTGTTTTCAAAGGCTCTGTTGCAGGTTCAGGTTGTCGCTCTGAGATAGAGGAATGATTTGTTACTGGTATTTCTGGGCGATCGCCCTCTTCCCCCTCACTCAAAATTTCTGGAGCATCTATTTCTGGAGTTTCTACAGTATCCGATATATCTTCTGCAATGGTTTCTGTAAGTGAATCAACTTCCTCAGCGGGTGATTCAATCATTGAAGCTGATTCAGGAGAAACTTCTGAATCAGCTTCAAACACTTCTACTAATTCCAAATTCGCAATTGTCTGTGCCAATTCTTCTGGCGATTCATCGATCAACTCTTCCGGTAGTTCAGACGGAGTTTCAGAAGCTTCAGGGGTTTGCGTTTTGGTAAGCAAAAATTGCTTAACCGCTTCCGCATTGCCGGACAGCGTAAAGTTTGGATCGTTGGCTAGTGGTAGCTCTAGCGGCTTGGCGGGCACTTCTCCTGGTTTAGCAGGATACAGTTGAGGGGGCAAAGAAGAAGCATTGGAGGGCTGAAACTGCACCACCGAACCGGGAGAGTTTAGGAGATCCAAAAATTCTAGGTTGAGAATGTCTGTGTCGTTCGCAAATGCTAGCGGTGTTTGAAGGTCTAAGGGAGTTGGCTCAGTGGCGATCGCCTCTAACAACTCCTCCATGTCAGCCGCCACAGTAAACGACTGAGTCGCCAGCACCCTAGTCGGAACGCCCACCTTCGGCACGGCATAGAGCAGAACCTCGCCCAAAAACAAATGAGTTTGACCCTGAGCAGGTGTTGCGATCGGACAGCTAAATGAGAAAGGAACTGCCTTATCTGCTAACGGCTGATGCACTTCTGCCACAACGTGACTGGTTTTCGGATCATGCAGGCGAATTTGCATCTTGCTGACGCGCACCGTTGGATTAACCTGACTTTCTGACAGCAGTTCAACCTGTCCCACCAGGTTAAAAGACCGCCCGCGCCGCACCACATAGGATTCTCGCTCCAAAGTTATCTGAAGTTGAGGAGACGCAACCGCTGTGGCATTTTCTAACAAAGGTGCGGTGAATGTAGACAAGTTAGTAGTCTCATCCACACTTTCACCAGCCTGCTCAATGGCTGGATAAACGGGTGCTGACCCATTCTCAAATTCCTTGAGAATGGATTCCACTGCCTCGTCAATAGTCTGGTTAAGGGTTTGGTCAAATTTTTCTGGGTCATATTCTTCAAATATCGCCTCAACCACTTTCTCTGACATTTGTTCAGCCGCTTGCCGCAGAGAAGAAGCATCGAGCGATTCGGGCAGTGCCTCGGTGGGCTGAGTCACCTCTACATCAGGAGCCGCATTAGCCACATCCATTGACTCTGCCAACGAATCTGCGAGTTCTGCTGCTGCGGCGTTGATGGCAGCGATCGCTCCCTCTTGAGCGATCGCCATTTCGGTTTCCTCTGACTCACTTGTTGCGTCGTCAGATAGCAATCCATCAGCAGATTCATCGGACAGCGTTTCCGAAATCTGTGTTTCTACTTCTAGTGGAACTTGTTCTACTTGCTCCAGTTGGACTGCGGTAATCTCGGTCGCCTCTGTCACCTCTTCCACAGATTGTTCCGGTTCAAATGAAAGAGGTTCGTCGGCTTGAGTTTCAGCTTGAATGAAGGTTGGCTCCGATGCAGCTATTCCTGACTCGGCAGTTTCAGCCACAATCTCATCAGGGGCAACCTGAGAAGCTGTATCTGAGGTCGCAACAACGGGTTCCAGAGCGGGTGCTGATGGCTGGGTCGGTTCAGCTTGGGGTAAAGGAGTAGAAGGAGCGATCGCCCCATTTTGCGCTGGTTGGGCTGGTTGCACCTGCGAGTGGAATGCCTGAGCTGCACTTGCTCCAGTCGCTTCAGCCAGCGATTCTGATCCGGAGCCTTCCCAGTCTGGCTCCCAATCATCTACTTCAGGATCGTTATAGAGAACCTGAAGCTGAACCGCATATTCCCAGCTTTCCCCGATCATGTCAGCCATTAGGTCGCTGGTGCAGCGCAACTCCCACCGCCCCGGCTGTAGCCGCGTAAAGGGAATGACCACGAGCAGCCCCTCTCGATTGGTCTGCCCCGATCGCTTCTGCACTCGACGCTTAGGCGGCATCTCAACCGTCGCATCGTGGATCACCCGAATCTCTACTGGAGTTCTGACTCGACTCGATCGCGCCACAACTCGATATCGCCCTTCCAGAATCTCAACGCTTGGAGATTCCAATGGCAACCAAGAGCGATCGCCCTCTTTTTGTAGCAGAAATTCCCAATACTCCATCTCGAACCTCCGCAAGGAGCTTCCCAGTCTAAACCAGACAATAGAGGCAGTGTGTAGTGCTCTACATCTGACACTCGTTACTTATCATAAATGACTTCTGGGAATGGCTTTATCTTCGCTATTTAAGCACATTGCATTGGATTTCCTGTGTGAATTGTTGCTCGGTTCCACCACGCAACAATTCACGCTCTTGAAACAGCATTCATACAGACAGGACTTACGCAGCGGCACTAGGGATAGGGGGTGGTTAAGTTGAGCTATGCTCGCTACAGTTCCAGTATGAGTGCATCAAACAGCGATTGCGATGACATTTACTAAGCTGG
>NZ_JACJOV010000139.1:0-46709 GCF_014695745.1 Leptolyngbya sp. FACHB-671
ACTGCTGTTTTGATAGCGAGTTTTTAATTCCTCACGACTGAGGTGTTTTGCCAGTGTAATTGTACGTCCCATCCTTCTATCTTATAGTGTTACTCCACAGCCGGATTCCGTATTATAATCTCTGGAATGGCTTAAATGGTCCTATCGGCATGGAACTGATGATTGAACAATTGCGGCAATTTCTGCTGTGATTTTTGACCTTGAAGTAGATTGCGTTGCGTTGCGTAAACTATTCCGTTTAGGCATCAAAATACTCCCGCCAGGAGTCAAACCTGCCTTACTCAGAAACAATCTTTGCGGTAAGCTGCTCAAGCAAGACCTTCTGTTGAAGGGCGATCGCACCTGCTAGTGAGGGTTCCACCTGTGCTCAGCTAAACAATGCAAATTCCTCTCAAGCAATACACTTCTCTCCTAGCACACTACCTCAAGCCACAGCAGGGTCGCGTGGTTGGATTGGCGATCGCCCTCCTCGGTAGCATTGGCTTACAAATTCTCAATCCGCAAATTCTGGGCTACTTCATTGATACTGCCGTATCCGGTGGCTCCCAGCAAAAACTTTTGATAGCTGCCTTTCTCTTCATGGGTTTAGCTTTACTGACACAGATTTTAACAGTCACGGCAACCTACTTAGGCGAAATGGTTGCCTGGACTGCTACCAATGCCTTACGGCTTGATTTAGCCAAACATTGCTTAAACCTGGATCTGTCCTTTCATAAATCCCACACCCCTGGAGAATTACTAGAGCGAGTAGATGGAGATGTGAATCTGTTGTCTCGCTTCTTTTCTCAACTCGTCATTCATGTGTTAGGTAATGGTGTTTTATTGCTGGGAATTCTAATCATTCTGTTTGCTGAAAACCTATTAGCAGGTGTAAGTCTAACTCTATTTTCACTCATCGCATTGTCACTACTGCTAGGGATACAATCCGTTGCCGTTACTCCCTGGGCAGCCTATCGGCAGGTGAGTGCTGATTTTTTTGGCTTCTTAGGTGAACATCTAGTGGGACGAGAAGACATTCGTGCCAATGGAGCGGTTAGCTATGTCATGCGCCGTTTTTATGAACTCCTACAACGATGGTTGCCCATTTATCAAAAAGCCAGATTTGCGAGTACGATTCTTTGGTCTACGAGCGTAGGGTTATTTACCCTGGGCAATGCGATCGCCCTTGCCGTTTCTGCTTACCTGTGGAACCAAAACGCGATCACGATTGGAACTGCCTATCTCATCTTTCACTACACCAATCTGCTCAACCAACCGATCGAACGCATCCGCGAAGAACTGGAAGAATTGCAGCAAGTTGAAGCCAGTATTCACCGGATTCGAGAGTTGTTGAATGTGCGATCGCAGATACAAGATTTGGGTAATGCTCATTTGCCAGCAGGAGCTTTGTCCGTTTCATTTCAACAGGTTTGGTTTAGTTATGAAAGCATTAAACAGGGGAATCGTGAGCAAAAAATTACTCCTTCACCCTCTATCCATACGCTTCAGAACCTCTCCCTGCATCTACCTGCTGGACAGACCCTCGGATTGCTTGGACGCACTGGAAGCGGCAAAAGCACGATCGCCCGTTTGCTCCTGCGGCTCTACGATGTTCAGACCGGGGAGATCCGCTTAGGAAATATTCCGATCGCCCAAACCCCCCTTTCTGAGCTTAGGCAACAAGTGGGGTTAGTAACCCAAGATGTACAGTTATTTCAAGCTAGTGTTCGAGATAATTTGACTTTTTTTGATGCTCGAATTCGGGATACAGAAATTCTGGAAACGTTGAATAACTTGGAGCTAACGGAATGGCTCCAGTCATTACCCAATGGGTTAGATACTCAACTTGGGGCAGACAGTGCCGGACTTTCAGCAGGGCAGGCGCAGCTATTAGCTTTTGCCCGTGTGTTTCTCAAAAACCCAGGACTGGTGATTCTCGATGAAGCCTCGTCTCGGCTTGATCCAATAACAGAGCAATGCATTGAACGGGCGATCGCCCGACTTCTCCACAATCGCACAGGAATCATCATTGCCCATCGGTTAGCCACTATCCAGAGAGTTGATCAAATTCTGATATTAGAGCAGGGGAAAGTGGTGGAATATGGTGATCGCTTTACCCTCCAAAATGATCAGCGATCGCGCTTTTCACAATTACTCAAGGTGAACGCTACGACACTAATGGCATAGTTCAGAATGTCATATTCAGACTTTTGCGTTGTAACTCTATTCAATATTCAATCTAATTAAGAATGACCACTCAAAGAATAGCAATCTGGAAACTTCTCTGGCGAATGATTCGCTACGCCTTTGGGCTGTACTTGCTAGATACCATTTTGTGGCTGTTTATTGCAGGACTACCTGTTGTACCCGGTTTAATCATCCGTGAGTTTTTTAATACCCTAACCAGCACAGAGACAAGTGGCAGCGCTCAATTGATCTCTCTGCAATCCCCGATGGTGTGGGTGGCGTTGATCTTTGCAGTGGGTGCTGCTCGCATTGTCGCTATCTTTGCTGGACGCGTTACCAAAACCCAGCACCGCTTTACGATGAGTTCTTTACTGCGACGCAATTTGTTAGACAAGTTGTTGCAGCGTCCAGGTGCAGAATCTCTCACAGTGGGTCGTAAAACAGTTTCACCCGGTGAGGTCATTAGTTTCTTTCGAGATGATGCGGCTCAGGTAGAAGATACTGTGGTGGGCACCAATGAAATCTTTTCAGCTGGGGTGTTCGCACTCGTTGCTCTCATCATTCTTTTCAACGTCAATGCACGGTTAACCTTACTAGTCTTTTTACCCTTGGTGGCGATCGCCCTCACCCTTCAACACGCTGAGGCTCGCATCAAGCGGTATCGTTCTGCGAGCCGTCAGGCAACCCAGCAGGTGACTGGATTAATTGGAGAACTATTCTCCGCTGTGCAAGCCATTCAGGTCGCAGGAGCCGAAACTCCTGTTCTCAACCATCTGCGCTGGCTCGGTGACCAACGCCAACAACGTGTGGTGCAAGATCAGGTTTTTACAGCAATCATCCAGTCTAGTTTAGAAAATTTGGTCAGCCTGGGTACCGGTCTAATCCTATTAGTGGCAGCCCAATCTGGAGTGGGGGGTGGCGATTTGCTTTCAGAGACACTTCGCGAACGCACGCTCAGTGTGGGTGACTTTGCTTTATTTGTGTATTACCTGGCGTTTGTTACAGATTTTTTGTGGTTTTTCGGCGGCTTCTTAGCTCTAACAAAGCAAACAGAGGTGTCATTAGAGCGGATGGGAACGTTGATTAGCAGTGTGGAAGAGCAGGAGAGTAACAGAGTGGAAGGGCTGGTTGAACCTGCACCGCTGTATTTGCCCGATCTCAAAGGGCGAATGACTGAATTGCCTGCGATCGCCCAACCCAAGAGAGATACTGCGCTTGAAGAGTTAAGAGTAGAAAATCTGACCTACCGATATCCAGGCGGTGACACTGCTTTGCAGCGTTGGTCTGATCGCGGCATTACCAATATCAGCATGACGTTGAAACGAGGTAGCCTGACCGTTATCACAGGTCGAGTCGGATCAGGGAAAACGACGTTACTGCGAGTCTTACTGGGTCTACTCCCCAGACAATCTGGGGAAATTTACTGGAACGGATCACGCATCGAACAGCCTGATCAGTTTTTTGTGCCGCCACGCAGTGCCTATACACCACAGGTACCCCAGTTGTTCAGCAATACACTGCAAGAGAATTTGTTGATGGGATTTCAGACTGATGAGGCAGAATTGAGGAAGGCGATCGCCATTGCTGCGCTGGATCACGATCTCGCTGCAATGCCAGAAGAACTCAATACCCTGATCGGCTCCAAAGGAATGCGTCTTTCCGGTGGGCAACAGCAACGCGCTGCCGCTGCCCGAATGTTGCTCCGGCGACCCGAACTACTCGTCTTTGACGACCTCTCCAGTGCGCTTGACCTTGAAACCGAACAAACCCTCTGGTCACACCTCCTTGCCGCTACACCTCGCTCCCCCATTTCTTACAACCCTACCTACCTCGTCGTTTCTCACCGTCCCTTTGTTCTACGTCAAGCCGATTACATCATTGTTCTTGAAAATGGTGTGGTTGACACAGCAGGGAAACCAGAGGATCTCAATATTGTGATGTAAAGCGAAAAATAAATTAACCGAATTGGGTGTAATACCGTTTCTAATGAAGCTGCATATTTTGAAACGTGCTAAACGACCCAATCTTTGGGTTATTTGTTAGGGTTAGAGAGAGTTCGAGGTCAGGCTATGCAACCTATCATTCGTAATACTTTCATTCGTCTCATCGCCTTTGCTGAGCGAGTCTTGCGCGGACTAATTACAGCATTGCAGAAAACGTTCGTTTTCTTTGGTAAGCTCTTTGGCTTGAGCACACCCAGCTATTACTTTGAGGACAAAGCTCAAGAGGATAAGACTGCTGAGTCTGCCACAACCTCAGTTGCTAGCAATGCAGTTAATCTTCGTCCCAATCGCCGCCGCTCTGAAAGCGAAATGGACTACTTCCGTAATATGGCCCGACAGATTGATAAACCTAATTAACATCAAATTCTCCTAAATAACCGCAGTTCCCGTAGGAATGGATAGGTTTTGCCATTCAGCCTCGGCTCCATCTGAGTTTTGGCTGCTAAATCTACCCATACAATGTTGCAGTTGGTTGAGAGGATTTGAGTAATGCCTGCCAAGTTTATACAGTTTCTCGATATCCGCCGAATACCACAAAGCTAAAGTTTTTGTACCAGCAGTCTACATCTTGAAACCCTGCGGCTTCTAGGCAGCTTAACTGGAGATCAAGAGGGGCAAGGCGATCGAACTCCATTCGCTTTTGGGCAGCGGCAAGTTCATCCGCCGAAACGCCGAGAGTTTGCACTGAGTCGAGCCAGTTTTGCCGATAGAGCTTGTCCAAATAAGCTGTTTTGCCCTGTACCTGATCAGCGTTGATAAATATTCCACCGGGTTTGAGTGCTTGATAGATGCGACGGTAGAGCGTTGCTTTGTTTGTATTAGACAAGTGGTGAATGGATAGAGCAGAAATGATCAGGTCGTAGGAGTTACCAAAGTCCGTTTCTGCATAGTCTCCAATCAAAACTTGAGGAGATTTGCCTAGTCCTGCAAACCGGGCCTGGGCTTTTTCTAACATCTCCAGCGCAAAATCCATCAAGGTAAATTCTGCGTTGGGAAATAGCGCCTGCACCATGCCGGAATACAATCCAGTTCCTGTTCCTAAGTCTAGAGCTTTGAGGGGTTTGGTACGTTCAAATGGAATCACCTGAACGGACGTGCCATAAAAGTCATCAAAACAGGGAATCAGAATGCGCCGCAGCCCATCATACTCGGCAGCAGCCCGATTAAACGCAGTTTGGATATTCATGGATTCTCAAGTTCTCTAAAAATTGGGAATTTCGGCGAACATACTTACTCTCTGATGCGGTTCTGCGGAAGGTTGCTTTTGCCAATAGCTATAGAGCCGATTCAGGGCATTCACATAGGCGTAGGCAGAAGCCACGACGATATCCGTGTCGGATGCTTGCCCGACAAATAGCCGCTCCTGATAGCGCAGATGGATTGTGACCCGTCCCAATGCGTCAATGCCTTCGGTGACGGACTGGACAGAGAATTCAATTAGTTCATTGGGCACCTGCACCAGCCGATTCACCGCTTTATAAACCGCATCAACTGGGCCAGTTCCTACAGCCGCGTCGGTTAGAATTCTGCCATCGGGCATGAGAACCGTCACTGTGGCAGTCGGGCTGGAGCAATCTCCACAGGACACCTGCACCTGTTCAAGCTGAAAGGCATGTTCGACCTGAGCCTGTAGCTCGTCGCGGGCGATCGCCTCCAGATCCCGATCAGAAACCTCTTTCTTCTTATCCGCTACTTCTTTGAAGCGATGGAAAGCTCGGTTCAAATCTTCCTCGTTCAGCTCAAACCCCAACTCCTGCAAACGAGTCCTAAAGGCATTGCGGCCAGAATGCTTGCCCAGCACAATCTGATTGGCAGTCAAGCCAACTGAGGCAGCATCCATAATTTCGTAAGTTTCCCGGTGCTTGAGAATACCGTCCTGGTGGATTCCAGACTCATGGGCAAAGGCATTTGCACCCACGATCGCCTTGTTGGGCTGCACTGACATTCCGGTCGCAGTGGAAACCAATCGGGAGGCTTTGTAGATTTCTTGAGTATTGATCCGGGTTAGCGGCGCTTCCGAATTGGCTGGACGACCTAGAAATACATTGAAGTGTGACTTGCGAACTTGCAGCGCCATCACCACTTCTTCTAATGCGGCGTTACCTGCCCGTTCGCCAATGCCGTTAATCGTGCATTCCACCTGACGCACGCCCTGCTCGATTGCCGTCAATGCGTTTGCGGTTGCCAAGCCCAAATCATTTTGCGTGTGAACCGAGAGAATGACCTGATCGATTCCAGGCACATTTTCTCGAATGCCGCGAATCAACGCTTCCATATCCTTGGGGGTGCAGTAGCCGACGGTATCGGGGATGTTGAGCGTAGTAGCTCCAGCGGCGATCGCCCGTTCCAATACCTGATACAAAAACTCTGGCTCAGAGCGACTGGCATCCATCGGCGAAAATTCTACGTCCGTCACAAAGCTTTTGGCATAGGCAACCATTTCTTCGGCGATCGCCAACACTTCCTGGCGCGACTTCTTCAACTGATATTTCAAGTGAATATCAGAGGTTGAAATAAACGTATGAATCCGAGGATGCGCCGCAGGCTGTAAGGCTTCTGCCGCCGTCTGAATATCTTGCCGAACCGCTCTAGCCAAACTGCAAATAATTGGCCCACCTTCAACACCGACAATCTTTGCAATGTTATTCACTGCCTCAAAATCACCGGGACTGGAAACCGCAAACCCAGCCTCAATCACATCCACACCCAGCCGCGCCAGTTGTTGAGCAATCACCAGCTTCTCTTCCGGGTTTAGCGTTGCACCGGGAGACTGTTCGCCATCCCGCAGGGTCGTATCAAAGATAATGACTCGGTCTGGTTGGGGTTGAATGCTCATGGTTGGCTCCTGATCGAGGGGGTTGAGGATGAGGGACGAGGATGAATACTGTATTCATCTTCATCCCTCATCCTTTACAATGAATATTGTATACAAAAAATCGTATACAAAAATAAAATATCCGTGATCATTTTATGGAATCAGTAGATTTAGGTGACCTAGCAGCGGGTGTGTTGCGCCATCAGCGGAGTACGCCTGACCTGATTGCCGATGCGCTGCGAGAGGCGATCGTGCAGGGCGTATTCCAGGAAGGACAGTCGTTGCGGCAAGATGAAATTGCGGCTCAGTTTGGTGTGAGCCGAATCCCGCTGCGGGAGGCGTTGCGACAGCTTGAGGCAGAGGGACTGGTACTGCTTTCTCCTAATCGTGGGGCAACGGTGGCGATCATGTCTCCGGCAGAGGCGCAGGAAATTGGTGAGATTCGTGTCGCGCTAGAGAGTTTGGCGCTTCAGCTTGCGATTCCAAAGCTGACAGAAGCAGATTTGCAGAAGGCGGCTGATATTTTGGAGAAAACCGATCGCGAAACCGATGTGGGGCGCTGGGCAAAGCTGAACTGGGAATTTCACGCGGTGCTTTATGGGGCTGGCGATCGCCCTCGCCTACTATCCCTAATCAAAACGCTGCATGTGAATATCGATCGCTACATTCGGCTGCAAATGGCGAAGATGAACTATTTAGAGAAATCGCAGCAAGAGCATCAGCAAATCCTGGATGCTTGCCGCAAGGGTGACTCAAAAACAGCAGTGAGGCTGCTCAAGCGTCACATTGAAACCGCAGGAGAGCAACTGGTTACATATTTACGGAACGGACGGTAAGCGGCTAGTAGCAGGGCGTTGCTGAATGCGGGTATGATTCACGGATTTCAATCCCCTCTGTAGGGGCATGGCAATGCCATGCCCTTACGGAATTCATACATTAAATCAGCAACGCCAGTAACAGTGCGATCGCCTAGTGGAATTCAATATCACGAAGCAATCAATGCATTTTTGCGGCTGCGAGTGATCTAGGCGACTTGACAAATCAATTTTATTTGAAATGATTAACATAGTCTGTTAGTTTAATACAAAACGATTAAGCCAAATTGAATTCAATCATGAAAGGGATATCAATGAGTGCCACCCTGTTAGGACATAACAGTCCGAATTGATATGAGCCTCTTTGAGACGGGGGTGACTGTGGAATTTTGTGCAGGCGAAACGGGTATCAACCACGTCTCCTGCTCCATTACGACTGACCAGATCAAGTTTGGCAGGGAGAGAACTGTGTTTGAGGGGCGATCGCCGCAAGATCTCACCCTAGAACCATTGTTGGATAGAGAGGACAGCATTTTAATGAGTGTGAAAGTTGGCATTAACGGATTTGGCAGAATCGGGCGACTTGCATTGCGGGCTGCATGGGATTGTCCAGAACTAAAATTTACTCACATTAATGAAGTAAAGGGCGGACCAGAAACCGCAGCACACCTACTCAAATTTGACTCCGTTCATGGACGCTGGGCACCCGAAGTTGCCGCAAAAGACGAGCGAGTTTGGATTGCAGACCAATTCCTCAGCTTCAGTGAACACAGCACTCCTGATGAAGTGCCCTGGGAAGATCTGGGTGTTGACCTGGTGTTAGAATGCTCCGGCAAATTCAGAACTGTGCAATCCCTTGATCCCTACTTCAAGCGAGGAGTGCGAAAAGTGATCGTGGCGGCACCCGTGAAAGAAGGGGCGCTAAACGTCGTCATAGGGGTGAACGATCATCTGTATAAACCTGACCAACACGATCTGCTCACGGCCGCTTCCTGCACTACAAACTGTCTAGCTCCGGTCGTAAAAGTGATTCACGAAGGGTTGGGCATTTGTCACGGTGTCATCACCACAATTCATGACAACACCAATACCCAAACGATTGTGGATGCGCCTCATAAAGATCTGCGACGGGCGAGAGCAACCAGTTTATCTCTGATTCCTACGACTACCGGGTCGGCAACGGCGATCGGGCTAATTTATCCAGAGTTGAACGGCAAGCTCAACGGTTTAGCCGTGCGAGTTCCTTTGCTCAACGCGTCCCTGACAGATTGCGTCTTTGAAGTGAGTCGTTCAACTACTGTTGCAGAAGTCAACCATTTACTCAAAACTGCCGCCGAGGGACCGCTTCAGGGCATTTTGGGTTACGAAGAGCGTCCTCTCGTCTCGATTGACTACAAAGATGATCCCCGATCTTCGATCATTGATGCCCTCTCAACAATGGTTGTGGATGACACTCAGGTGAAGATTCTTGCCTGGTATGACAACGAATGGGGTTACGCCAATCGCATGGTAGAACTGGCACGAAAAGTTGCGCTCAGTCTTTCTTGAATTACCCCTATCACTTTCACTCAAATGACTGCATCCACTGCCGACCGAGCCAATTTACGAAATTATATTCTGGTAACGATCGCCTACTGGGGGTTCACCATCACCGATGGTGCCCTGCGAATGCTGGTGTTGCTCTATTTCAACCGGATTGGCTATAGTCCGCTAGAAATTGCAATGCTGTTTTTGTTCTATGAAGTTTTTGGCGTTGTCACCAACTTCCTGGGCGGATGGATTGGTTCCCAGATGGGGCTAAAGGTGACGCTCTACACAGGCATCGGGCTACAGGTCTTCTCACTGGTGTTGCTGGCGTTTCTCAATCCAGAGTGGACGCAGTGGGTTGCGGTTGTTTTTGTCATGGTTGCTCAGGCATTCTCTGGCATTGCCAAGGACCTGACCAAAATGAGTTCTAAAAGCGCCATTCGACTGGTGGTGCCTCAGGAAGCGCAGTCCTCATTGTTTAAGTGGGTAGCAGTCCTGACTGGCTCCAAGAATGCGCTCAAAGGAGTAGGTTTCTTTGCGGGTAGCGCTCTGCTTGCTGCATTTGGCTTTAAAGACTCACTATTGATCATGGCGGCAGGGCTGTTTGCCATCATCCTGACGGGTTTCTTCCTACCCAAAGGGATGGGGAGAATCAAGACAAAAGTAGGATTCAAACAACTCTTTTCTAAGAGCCGTGAAATTAATATCCTGTCTGCTGCCCGGTTTTTCCTGTTTGGCTCTAGAGATGTCTGGTTTGTCGTCGGTCTGCCCGTCTTTTTGTATGACGTGTTGGGCTGGACATTCACGCGGGTCGGAGGGTTCATAGCCTGCTGGGTAATCGGCTATGGCACCATTCAGTTTCTTGCGCCAACGTTATTAAACCGCTTTGGCTCCGGTCAACCGCCCAGAGCAGCAACGATTCAGTTCTGGACGTTTACCCTAACCGCGGTGCCAGCGGCGATCGCCCTCGCACTCCTCCTCAATGTTCCCCCTAACATCACAATCATTGCCGGACTCACCATTTTTGGTGTTGTTTTTGCCTTTAATTCAGCCGTTCATTCCTATCTGGTGCTGGCATTCACGGACGATGACAAAGTAGCGCTCAACGTTGGGTTTTACTATATGGCAAATTCTGGTGGACGACTTGCAGGCACAGTTTTATCGGGACTCATCTTCCAGTTTTTTGGGCTAGTTGGTTGCCTCTGGACATCCACGATTTTGGTGTTAGCGGCAGGGATTATTTCTTTGAAATTGCCTGACCCACAACCCCAGAAGGCGATCGCCTGGAAAGCTGGTAGCGGAGACTAAGATTACCAATGACCAATAACTAGTAACTAATGCGGGTAAGTTGACCCAGAATCAACAGTGGGTAATACTTCTCTAAAAGAGGGCTACAGATAGAGGGGTATCCCATCTGTAGCCCTAATTCTTGGAATTAGTGTAACAACCTAAAACACGAAGTTACTCGCTACATTCAGACTCTCTAGTGAGAGATTGTTTGCTTGAACATTGATAAATGGGACGAATGGACGATTTCTAGTTGAACCGTCTTCATCGATCTGAATGGAGAATCTGCCAGAGTTACCCTGCTGAAGGACTTCAACATAGCCATCGGCGATCGCATCCTCACCGTTATATCCACCCGCAATCAGGCTATCTAACAGTTCCGTCAACACCAGTTTGTCTTGACCTACTTCAAAGTCGGTGATGGTATCACCGCGATCGCCAATGTTGGTGTAAACGATGCGATCGCGTCCACCGCCTGTTGTGATCACGTCATTTCCATTAAAACCAGTAATTCGGTCGTTGCGATCGGTTCCAGTGAGATCGTCACGTTGGGAAGTGCCGTTAATCACATTAAACTCTGGCGCGAGATCGAGTCCAATGACGACTGGATCGTGGTCAGAGGTACGGAAAGCATTGGGTTCGTACAGATCATTGCCAGAGGGTTCCGCCTCAAAGCTGGCTTCTCCTGCACCATCATCAATGGTGTCGTTGTAGTCAAATACAGGAATTTCATCCGCGTTGATGTGCCATTCTGCTGTACCAGTAACCTGTGACTCCATCGACTCACTGGCTAAGGCATGATCGAGGTAGCCAAGCTGCCCGTCAAAGACATAGCTGTAGGCATCATCACCGCCAAATTTTTCTACCAGATCGGTGTAGCCTGCATTCTTGATCGTTGTGATTGGCGTTTCCCCTTTGTAGGCATTTAAGTCACCAATAATCAGATAGTCCGTATCACCCTGTCCGGTTGGGTCAGTGGGAAGCCAGGTATTCACCAAATAGTCGGCAGCTTTGGTGCGCGTGTCGTTAAACTGTCCTTGACCATCATTCTGGTCAACATCTGCTCCTGTGGCATCGCCTCCACCCTTGGACTTGAGGTGATTTACAACCACATTAAACACAGAGCCGAAGTCTGCATTATTAGAGTCGATTACCTCAAATGCTTGAGCGATCGCCGGACGATTGCGCTGAATGCCAGCGTTGTTGGGATCGGTGAATTCGGAGTCAAGCAAAATTGCTTCTTCTCCCCTAGGCTGCACTACAGCAGGCTTATAAATGACAGCAACCGTGATTTGATCCGTGCCTACCACACCCATGTCGATGTAGTCGTAGGTTCCTTCACCCACAACGGCATTCAGGCGATTCACCAGTTCTTGGACGGCAGTACTGTTGTTTTCAATTTCAACCAAACCAAATACGTCTGCGTCAATTTCCGCTAGAGCAGCCGTGAGTTTTGCATTTTGACGCTCAAACTCAGCTGCACTATCGGCTCCACGAGGGGAACCATTGCCGCCCGTAGTGTCGATGCTGGTGAAATAGTTTAACACGTTGAAGTTAGCGACTTTAATATTGCCGCCAACGTCGGGTGATGTTTCAGGACGAGGATTATTCACAGTGAACTCGACCGGATCAGCCTCGGTAGGACGAATTCTCCAGGCATCCGTACCAGCCTGCCCAGCAAATGACCAGTGCAATACTCCAGTCAAGTTGTTGATCGTGTCTCCACCCCGGAAGAAGTCAGTGCCTTGAGTCCCGATACTTAATCCATCAGGCTGCGGGTAGTAGATTGCACCGTTTGGCAACGGTGAGTTTTGAATGTTATCGTCGTCATCCAGAATAATCCGGCTGCGCTCTAAGTTATCCAAAAACTCCGTGTATTCTGCTGCAGTTGGGGTGTCATCAATGTGACTGTATTGGAAGGGGCGATCGCCTTCGGTCAAAACGATCTGACCATAGCGGGCTAGCTCAAAGTACTCCGAGACATATAGCGTGTCTGCAAACTCGACGCGCATTCCTTCAGACTGTTCGTAGTAGTCATCAATGTTGCCCGTCGCAGGCAGGTCAAGGCTTGCCGTTGTGACCTGTCCGATGTTGTTATCGCCATCGACCAGTTTGATGCTGTCAGCCGTAGTAGCACTGACCTGAGTCATGCCAAAAAACTCACTGACATTGCCCGTCACCCGGACAACTTGCCCTTCCTGCACGTCTAGAGGCGCATTGTTGCCCGTAAAAACAAAGATGCCTTCAGAGGTGGTTGCATCTCCATCCTGATCAGCCGTTTCCTCTTGAATGAAGAAGCCTCGAAGCTGGTTGGTCAACTGAAAGTCAGCAACAACGACGCCCTCAAGGGTGACGTTTTGCCCCGTAAGCGGACTAACATCGTTGTGAGCACCACCTGCCTGCTGAGTAGATGCGTTGCCCTGAATCTGATGGATTTTGGTGACTGCGATATCATTATCTGTGATATTGACTGTCAAGTTTGGTATGGCAAGCCCGTTATAGTTTGCGTCTGCACTTGCAGTTATGTGAGAAATGGTGCCCGTATGGGGAGAAGTCTCAGCGTCGGTATCATTAATCGCCTTGACTGTAACTGTTTGGGGTGTGGTGTTACCCAGCCTCACCTCCAACGATCGCGTGAAAGTTGTGCCATCCACACTGATCTCAGTTTGAGTATCTGCATTGATTGTGATGATGACTGGGTTGCTGGGCGTAGTTTTAAGAGCGATCGGATAGGTATCAGTCTGACCCGCCTCACTCACGGCAGTGCTGCTATCTGTTCGGGTAATGGTGATTCCTGTATCATCATTGCCCTGAAAGATTTGACTTACATTCACCTCACCAAAGCTGTCATCAGCCGCAGGTGCCCAGGTAAAATCTGTACTGGTGCGACCTGTTCCCTGAAGCTGGAGGGAAGAGCCAACCGGAGTCGAATCTAGTTCCCGTACGCCAATATCGACGCTCTCTAGTCCGACAGCGGGGCCATCAAGGGCTGTAAAAACGCCTTCGTAGCTGAGAAATTGTACGACAGCACCCGTGTCATCGACTAAGGCGATACCATCCGGAGCACCGTTTTGGATACCGTTAGAAGGATAAGTAACGGTGATAGTGCCAAACCCATTTTCCTGATCGGAGATAGTGAGTCCGGCGAGCGATCGCCTACTATACTCTAAGCCATTCGCTCCGTTATAAAGAACAATCTGCCATCCGGTCAAATCAGTTCCGGCTAACCCCGCCAGTTCAATCGCTTCGCCAGTATCAGTTCCAGCGTTGTCGTAGTGAAATTCGTTGATAAATGCGTTCGCCATGATCCGCCTTTGTGAATGTGAAGAATAAGTGTGAAGAACAACCGTGAACCGTCTAGCGCTTTGGCACGCAGCAAAACTTGTAGCCCCTTCTTTAATCAGCAGGGACAATTCACTCAGGGCACCGATGATGGTATGAAGGCTAAACTGTGTTCAAATTTACCAACTTAACAATTCTCACAGTCACTTTAAGGCGGGTTTAACCCTGACTTAAGGCTCAATGCGACTACGGAAACTTCACAATCGCTTCACACTTGTAAAGGAATTTTCAGGGACATCAGCTAAATGCTTAGGCTCGTTGAGCCTAAGCATCAATACCAATTTCAACCGTTCCTATTCCAACCATTGGTGTTTCCAAAACTTTAATGTTCTCAAAACTCATATCCTTATTTATTCGAAGCTAAGCATTTTGAAGCATACGCGGGGCACGCTCCAGGATGCTCAGCCTTAGAAAAAGTTGGTATCAGTTAAACTTAAAGCATTTCGATAGGCATCCAATACCGTTGAATGACTTGGAGGAGAGACAGGTGAATTCTAAAAATACTGAGCCACACCCCCGTACTCTGAAACAGATGACCCTGTTATTCTTAGGCGGCTCGGGTGCGGGTCTTATTCTCTTTGCTCTGTTTGGTGGAGTATGGCACGTATCCCATTTTGGCTGGGTGATGGGAACCACAACGCTATCGTGTGGACTGTTGGCCGTGCTATTCCGCCAAAACTTTGAAAAGATGTTAACTGCGTTAATGGATAATGCCCCTTGGCTTTAGCACTCGCTGAGAATTGAATCTTTAAGTGCAGAGTGCTACAGCATCATTACAATAAAAGATGGCTAAATGGGATCACTGCTGGGGCATGGCTCATGATTGATCTGAAGATGCTGCGTCGGATACCGCTGTTTGCTGACCTGAGCGACGAGCAGCTTGACTTTGCCAAACTGGGATGCGAGCGATCGCTTGAACCGGGAGAAATTTTGGCAGTCGAAGGCGAACCGTCAGGCTCTTTTTGGGTGCTGCTGGATGGCGAAATTCAGTGCACCAAGCAGATGGGCGATCGCCAAATTCCTTGGACTAATTTTGAGCCTTACTCCTACTTTGGTCACGAACTCATCCTGTTAGAACAGCCCTATCTAGCTACAGCACGCGCCTTGCCTAAAAGCAATCTGCTGGAGTTTGACACGGCCGCATTCTGGAAAATGATGGAGTTGTGTCCCCTGATCAACCGTGAGTTGCTGATTTCAACCGCTCAGCGAACACAGGATCTAGGAACCGTCTCCTTACAGGCGGAAAAGCTGGTATCCCTTGGCACACTCACCTCAGGACTGGCTCAGGAGCTACGGCAGGTGTCCGCTACAGGGCGAGAAGCGGTCGAGCGTTTGCAGGAGTTATTTCAATGGCTCCAACCGCTGACCGTCAAGCTCAACGCCCATCAGATGACCTCTGATCAGCAAGAGTTTTTGATTACGCTTCAGCAAACCCTCCTGGAACGGATGACGATCTTTCCGGCAGAGATTAATCCGCAGGGATGGCAAGTGCAGGAGGAAGACATTGTTCAATGGCTGATCAAACGCAGCATTCCACACCCACAACACTTTGCTAAAGTTTTGACTCGTGCGGGTTTGGATGTTACTGTCCTCAATGATATCGAGAGTGTTGTTCCTGATGGAGCCGTGTGTGCGGTTTTAGCCTGGTTAAAAGGCACGCTTAAGAGCTTAGCCTTAGCGAATGATGTCGAGTTTAGTACTCAGCACATCGCCGAACTTGTCCAGGCTGCAAAAGATTACACCTATCTCGACCAGGCTCCTTTGCAGGAAATGGATATCCACGAAGGGTTAGAGAGAACTTTAGCAGTTTTGAATCATCGGCTAGTCACTGGGATTGAAGTGATTCGCGACTTTGATCGCACCTTACCTCCTATCTGTGTGTATGGGGGGGATTTGAACCAGGTCTGGACACATCTGCTCGACAATGCGATCGACGCAATGGCAGGACAGGGAAAACTCACTCTGCGAACGTCTCAAGTTGGCGAAAGCGTGTTAGTAGAAATTGTGGATACTGGCCCTGGCATTCCGGATGAAATTCAGCCTTACGTTTTTGACCAGTTTTTTACAACGAAAGCAACAGATAATGGAACGGGTCTAGGACTTCCGATCGCCCACCGAGTGATTGTAAGTCAGCATCAAGGTCAGATTCAGGTTACTTCAAAACCTGGCTGTACCTGCTTCCAAATATACCTACCCATGGATTTAAAGGAATCTGACAGTTCCGCTGCCCCCTCTCAAGTTGCATAAGTTGCAATCAATCGGTAACTACCTATGCTGAGCCTCAAACCTGCTCCTGTCACCACTGATCTACTTCGCCGAATTCCCGTTTTTGCCCAAATACCGGAGGCAAAGCTGGAATGGATGGTTGCCCAAGGAAAAGCGGTTAGAGTTCCACCGGGCGGGCTGTTGCGGGCTGAGGGAGACCCGGCAAACTGTGTGTTTGTGCTGCTAGAAGGGATTTGCCGCATGACTCAGCGCTCTGGCAATCAGGATATTTTGCTGGTGCAGCACGATCGCCCCACGCTGATTGGTGAAGTGCCACTGCTAATGGGCGTACCCTACTTTTGGGCTAGCGGTAGAGCCGTTACAACCTGTCACATCCTGGAACTGGATGCAGATACTTTCTGGCAGTTTATGGGGCTGTGCCCGACCGTTGCAAAAAGCGTTTTGCAAACCATGATTGTGCGGATGCAGGAGATTCAAGTCCTGGCGCAGCATCGAGAGCGCCTAATTTCACTGGGTACGCTTGCTGCGGGGTTGGCGCATGAGCTAAATAATCCTGCTTCAGCCGCGCAGCGGGCAGCACGGGAGTTGCGACGGGTGTTTCCGCTGATGCAAACCCAGACACTCAAGCTCACTCATAAGTGTTTGACGGACGAACAACGTGAGTTTTTGATCCGTTTGCAGCAGGACGCGATCGTCCAGGCTCAAAACCCACCCACGCTCGACTCAATGACCCAGAGTGATTGCGAAGACCAGCTTACCGATTGGATGGATGACCACAACATACAAAACAGTTGGCAGTTTGCTTCCACGTTTGTCAATGCTGGACTAGATAGTGACTGGCTTGACCAAATTCTCACTTGCTTAAACAACATTTGTCTTCAAGACGTTTTCACCTGGCTGGAAGCTACCCTGACCGTGGTGGGATTATTGAATACTTTAGGACACAGCACTGAACGAATTCATCAACTCGTGGGAGCCGTTCAGGATTACTCTACGCTCGATCCAGACGACCTTCAGCCTGTTGACATTCATAAAGGCTTAGAAAGCACACTCACAATTTTGGGACACAAGCTGAAGCGAGGTGTGACAATAGTTCGAGACTACGCCGAAGATCTGCCCAAGGTGATGTCACACGGGTCAGAGCTAGAGCAGGTGTGGATGAATGTGATTGATAATGCGATCGCTGCAACACTAGAACGGTTTAACCTCAATACAAGCAGCACTCCAATGTCGGTTACGCCAGCACTCCACACGAACCCCGTGATGATTCCAACGGGCTGGCAAAATAGAGCAAGGCACTTCTCAATCACAAGCCAGCCAACGATCTGGATACGCACTCGTTGTGAGGCAGATTGGGTGCTGATTGAGATTGCAGACAATGGCATTGGCATTCCGCCCGAAGTGCAGCCTCACATCTATGAGCCCTTCTTTACTACAAAAGGCGTTGGTAAGGGCACCGGCTTAGGATTAAACACGAGCTACAAAATCGTTAAACGTCATGAGGGGGATATTCGTGTTACCTCTCAACCCGGCGATACCTGTTTTCGGATTCGCTTTCCCAGTCAATGTTGAGTAAGTCTACAAACACTACCCGCCGCTACGACTTCGATTGGCTACGAGTGCTAGCGGTGCTTTTGCTGATCTACTTTCACGCGGCTGCGGTCTTCTACAAAGGTGAACTGGGCGAATTTTACATTCAAAACGATGTTTTGAGTCCGGGAATGAATGCTTTCGTCCTATTTGTTCATCAGTGGCATATGCCGCTGTTTTTCTTGCTTTCGGGCGCTGCTTCCTGGTTTATTCTGCAAACTCAGATGGCAGTTCAGTACGTTTTAGAACGGTTTAAGCGGCTATTCATTCCTTTTCTGTTTGGCACTCTGATCTTAATTCCGCCTCAAGTTTACTATCATCTTTTAAGCACTTCGAGCGATCGCCCTTCATACCTTCAGTTTTATCCCCAGTTCTTTAATGGCGTTCGTCCTGAAGGAAATTTTGAGTGGGGACATCTCTGGTTTTTGATCTATTTGTTTACCTTTTCTCTGCTGGCTTTGCCGCTGTTTCTGTATTTCAAGAACTCCGGTCAATCTTGGATTTCAAAGCTGGCAACACTAGTCGAAAAACCCGGAGCAATCTTCCTGTTAGCCTTACCCTTAGTACTCATTGAAGCAGCTTTGCGCCCTCACTGGATTGGATTTCAGAACCTTTACAACGACTGGGCAAATTTCTGTTTATATCTTGCTTACTTTATTTATGGCTACTTAATTTGTGCAGATCCAAGATTTGAACTGGCAATAGAGCGAAATTGGAAGGCGATCGCACTATTGGCGATCGCCTCTATGTCAGTGCTATTTGGGCTATGGCAAACCAATGTTTTACCAGAGCGAAGCTATTCGTTGGGGTATGTGCTGTACCAGATGTTGCGCGGCTTAAACTCCTGGCTTTGGGTAATGGCACTTTTGGGGTTGGGTCGCAAATACTTAAACTTTAACAATCGAGTATTGCGGTATCTTAGTCCTGCGTCTTATCCCATTTATGTACTGCATCAAACTGTTTTGGTGGCGATCGCCTTCTATGTCGTGCGGTGGCAAACAGGTGTGTTCGCAAAATTCTTTTTGATTAGCACTGCTTCACTCTTTATAACCATCCTGCTCTATGACCTGTTCGTAAAACGCCATAACATTCTGCGATTTCTCTTTGGGCTAAAGCCAATCAATAGACCTTCTGCATAAACGCAGCCAGGTTGCATTCAATCCTGCAAAAAATTCAGAATTGCAGCGTTGAACTCTTGCGATCGCTCAACCTGGGACCAATGTCCACACTCATCAAAAATCTGTAGATCAGCGTTGGGTAACTGTTTTGCTGCAAACTGGGCATGGGCAACTGGCAATATCGGATCTTGTTGTCCCCAAATAATGAGGGTCGGTGTATGAATCGTGGCAAATTGATCAACAATGGGGCGATAAACCTCAGGGCGAACTCCCCAAAAATCAATATTAGCCCTAAGTTGCCTCTGTAATGCCTCTGGCGTACCAGGAAGATTGCCAATCTGATACAGCACTTCAACCCAATCGTCTGTAATCACCGCTGAGTCATACACAATTTGCTTTAATACAGAAGCGGTACTAATCCGACTGGGACGAAACAACTGGCTAGGCCAGGGCAATGAAGCTAACCGGAGGAAAAACGTAATCTCCTTGCCCAACCCTAAACTGTTTGCCAGGACTAATTTTTCTATTTGCTCAGGAAAAAGCAGGGCAAACTGTAGGGCAATTCCGCCTCCTAACGAGTTTCCCACCAGGCTAGCTCGTTCCAAGTTAAGAACATCCATGAAAGCCTGAACAAACTTCGCCAGGTCAACTAAAGAGTAAGAAGTTGGCGGCTTATCGGAGCGACCCGAACCAACCAGATCAATTGCATAAACTCGATGGTGCTGCGCCAAAGTACCAATATTGTATATCCACGTTTCTACACAGCTTCCTAGACCATGAAGCAAGATGACTGTGGTTTCTCCATCCCCCAAAGCCCAGTAGCGAGTATTAATGTCTCCGACTTCAATATATTGGTCTTGTGGAGTTTGGGTAAGGCTCATAATGAAATCAAACTTCTAAACGTTGTACATACTTGATCCAGGATAATAAATCAGCCCAGATTTAGAGAGATTGCCTCGTTTGCCTCGTTTCCAGGTATAGCTTGAGAATACTGCTTCGAGGTGCCTCCTCTAGCTGCAAGAGGCAGAGCCTCTAGAATTACATTCTGGTTAAAAGCCAGAAACGAGAAAAAACGAGAGAAAAGGGAGGCTGGGTTTTACCCAGCCTCCCTTCCTTTGTCCTAATCTTGAGAAATTTGCAGATCCCTAAGCCGCTTGCTTCTGGCGCTTGACGGTGGTGGCAGCCAAACCCACTAGAGCAGCTAAACCTAAAACCGTAGCAGGTTCAGGAACGGGAACGGGATCTGCGACTGCAACCGTTCCAAGCACTGCTTCAGGATTGCCGGGTGAGAGAGATTCAACGCCATCGGTGTAGGAGATTGCGTACAGGAATTCTAAATCTAGAACTGCATCACCAGAACCAGAAGTGAAAGTTCCCTGGTCAAGTCCATCTAGCAGTTCGGGCTGATTCAGTCTGCCATCAACATAAAAGCTAGCGTCAAAGTCTGCCGTTGTACCCGACTCTTTAGAAGAGAAAGAAAACGCAGGTACAACATCATTTCCGCTCCAGTTCCAGAGCCAGGATTTCAACTCATCACCGGAGATGATGCCGTCCTGAGTGTCTTCGTCATCTGCGACGATTGTTCCAAAGATAGAACCGCCGCTACTTTCTTCCCACCAGCCGCTATATTCAACATCCCAAGCAAAGAGTGCAGCATGAGCAGGGGCAGCGATCGCCGTTAAACCTAAACCCAACCCGACAGCAAGCGCAAAACGTTTCATAAAATTACCTAGTGAGTAATTGCGGATAAAACAAACTGCTGGACGTTGGGTTTGCTGCTAGCAGCAAACCCAACGCCACACCGAATCTAGGAACCGATGATGCCACCGTTTTTACGGGTAATTACAATGGTTGCATCACGAGGAATTCTGCCGCTTCCCTGGGGTGCTGGGAAGTTAGTCAGCGCTGGGTCACCATCACCTGGATGCTGAAGGTTGACAAACATGGTTCGGCGATCGGGCGTTACGGTAATACCAGTCACTTCACAAGCCGTTACTCCGGAGAAGATGCGGCGAATCTCTCCTGAACCTGGGTCGGCAACCAACATTTGGTCATTTAGCTTCACACCATTAACTTCAGGCTGATCTCCGTCAGTTTGAATGAATAGCCGTCCATCGGGGTCAGCCCATAGACCATCTGGGCTACCAAAGGCGCTCTTCTCAGTAGAGTGAGTATCTGTCGCAAGAACAAAGATATCCCAGGTAAAGGTGGTACCGACGTGATTGTTGCTATCGCGCCACTTGATGATGTGACCAAAGGGGTTGGGTGCCTGTGGGTTAGGAGGGGTAGCTTCTGTGCGTCGGGTGTTGTTTGTGAGAGTCGCATAGACATCACCGTTGGGTCCAGCAGAAATCCACTCTGGGCGATCCATTGGAGTAGCCCCTACCGCGTCAGCTGCAAGGCGGGTGTAGGTCAACACTTCAGCCTGATCTGCAAATTTAGCTCTGAGAGCAGGGTTGTTGATGGTGAGTTCAATCCAGTTGCCTGTGCCGTCGTCGTTGAACTTAGCAACGTAGAGCTTACCCTGATCCAGGGGGCTGAGTCCCCGTGCAATCATCGATCGCCAGTTGCTATCAGAAACAAACTTGTAGATGTAGTCAAAGCGCTCATCATCGCCCATGTAGACTACGGCACGACCACCTTGCCCAACTACAACCTCTGCATTTTCGTGCTTAACCCGACCGAGTGCAGTACGTTTCACAGGTGTTTGAGAGGCGTTCATTGGATCAATTTCAACCACCCAGCCAAAGCGGTTCTCCTCATTGGCATAGCGGGGGTTTGACAGGTCAAAACGAGGATCAAAGACATGCCAATTGTAGCCAGCACCACCTGCTGAAAAACCATAGCGAGCTTGCGCTTCTGTGGGTGTCCACGCACCCGTTGTACCAAAGTAGCCGTTGAAGTTTTCCTCACAGGTGAGGTAGGTTCCCCAAGGGGTTTTGCCGTTGGCGCAGTTGTTCACGGTTCCTAGAGGCGCATTTCCTGCTGCGGTTCTGAGCAGACGGCTGTTGGCGGCTGGACCGCTAAAGGTAACGGGTGTGTTGACGTGAATGCGGCGAGCATTGGAGCTGCTGACATTCTGCCACCTGCCATTCACCTTTCTAATTTCAACTACTGATGCACCATGAGCGTGCTGGGAGAGACGTACATCTTCAAGGCTTTCTGGCGCTTCTTTACCAAGGATGTGAGTGTTGTCACCAAACTCGTGGTTAATTGCCAGCATTCCGTGATCGTTACCCTCACCAATGGGGAAGAACCACATGCCGTCGTGACCAATTCCCACTTGCTGAGCCTGCTGGGCAGCGGTGGGTCGTCTGTTAGGTTCACCGTTGTAAGCTGGACCACCGGGTTGGATGGGGGTTCCCCAGGGAATTAGCACCTCGTACTGGTAATCAGATGAAATGCTCGGAGTAGCGCCCGCGCCATCCGCAGCTCGAACAAATGAGAAGTTGATGAGGCTGCCGCCTTGACGGGCGATCGCCGTTCCAGTACCTTCAACGGCATCACCAGCAGCCTGGGCTGTAGCAGCAGTGGCTTCCTGAGTAAACAGCTTGTTGCCAGCTAGCGCTGCTAAGAAACCAGTGGCTGACAGTGCAGCACCACGCGCAAGAATGTTACGCCGAGACATTCTAGCCCGCAGAACATCCTCAAAAGAACGGTTGCCCGATCTATTGCTACTTCCGTTATCGTGAATCACCTGTGTTCTCCTCTCAATATTGAACTTGCTAGCCGAATCTATTGGTTAAACTAACTAACTGAACCTGTTAGGGTTAGAAAAATGACTTACAGCAGTTTCCACTTGTGTAGACCACAAATTTCTGCAGGGCAGTTCGCCAACTGCCCCTACCCGTGGCTTATCCACCTGACAATGGCTGTAAGTCCTGGAATTCGATCAACGTGAAACCACTCACTTTTGAGTTAAAACACGGTCAGCACCCTCCCCATTAGAATCCGAAGCTTTTCTCTGACGAGAACTCACACACTTGATTGCGACAGAACTTTGAGTTCTTATCAGGAATTCATCACCAGTCCGTCACATCACTTGGACAGGCTTGCACTCAGCCCTCAAAATCAATCTAGATCGCTCAGATAATCCTGGGCGGCTGCTCCAGTGAGACGACCCGAATCAAAGGCTTCATCAATCCAAAAGCGATCTTGGATATCAGTGTTTCCATCCGCAGCTCCAGCTGGAGCCACTGCCACTGTTTCCGCTGCCTCATGTCGTTGAAGCAAAGCGTAAGAGGCACGGTAATATCGGCTCCAGTCCCTGACCTGGGGATTTGTCTGCCACTGAGCGCGAGAAACAGTCACGGTCAGAACTGGAATCATCTCACCATTGCGATCGCCCACCACATCTACCTGAAGAGTCGAAAGGTCAGGGTTTTGGCTAAACTGACGACTGATCGCCTCGCCCAGCAGCGACTCTGCCTGTGCAATCAACTCACTGTGATCGACCTGCCTATCTACGGGCATATCAATCACAATCCGTTCATCTTCTGCCTGTGCAGGCTGATAATTTCCACTCAAAAAACTAAACATGAATGAGACTGCGATCGCCATCCAAAATCGGTGAGTAAAAGTCTTTTGAGACACGAAATCAAAAACCTATCTAAAGTACTCTGCTTGAGTAAGAAGTCTGAAATATTACAAACCAGTTGGTTTACAACCGTATTGATGTTCCCATTAATTTTTTATGGGAAGGTCAAGCAAGGGTTAAGCCGAGTTGAACTGAACTTTAAAAGAGCGAGAACAAGTATGAAGATATTGTGAGGCATACTCAATCAGGAAGTACGTCTCTGGCTCTCGGCTCTGTCCAAGTTTTGTTTGTTACAGCAGTGGGACTTACAGCAGTCTCCCCTTGTATAGCTACAGCGATAAATTCCTCTACTGACGCATTTAAGCTAATTTACTGCGTTAGTTTCAGGACTCATACGGAATCCATTTCGTAAAGAATCACTATTGGGTGTAAGGGCGAAGCATTCGGTCATGATTCCTGCCACTAAGGCACAATTCTTTTGCCGAATGCTTCGCCCCTCCCGGTACTGCTACTCTACAGACGGATTTAGTATCGGATCTTCCAGCTCAGTTTCTTTAACAGCATGGGTTCTGCTCTGCTTCACCCATCCTACAAAACTCTTGAAGTAGGTTGAGTGGAGCAAAGCGGAACCCAACGTTTTAAGCGTGTTCCGCTACTAAATGGCTGGTCTGAGTCAGCAACACCCTACTTTCGTTTGCCAAACTTCGCTTTCAGATCTTCTAAAGTGGGAGCTGAAGGCTGCGAAGCTGACGGTTGAGATTTTCCTTTTTGGGGACGATTTTGAGCAGGAGCAGGCTTATCGGCAGAACGCATGGACAGACTAATTCGTTTAAGCTGTTCATTCACTTCTAAAACGCGTACCGTCACCACCTGCCCGACTTTGACCACCTGTTTGGGATCGCTAATGAATCGGTCTGCCAACTGCGACACATGCACTAACCCGTCCTGATGGACACCAACGTCAACAAAGGCACCAAAGTTAGCCACGTTGGTGACTACACCTTCTAGCTCCATGCCCTCCTTTAAATCAGAGATTTCCTTTATCCCTTCCTTAAACGTGGCATATTTGAACTCGGCACGGGGATCACGTCCAGGCTTCTCCAATTCCGCTAGAATGTCGCGCAGGGTTGGTTCACCGATCGCCTCTGTCACATATTTCTTCAGGTCAATCTGCTTTAACCGAGCGGCAATTTCAGTGATGTTTTGCAGCGGTTGATTTAAATCAGCCGCAATTTGCTCAACTACGCGATAGCTTTCTGGGTGAACCGCTGTGTTGTCCAACGAATTTTCGCCCTCTCGAATGCGTAAAAAACCAGCCGCCTGTTCAAACGCTTTTGGTCCCAATTTGGGTACTTTCAACAGTTGGCGACGATTACGGAATGCGCCGTTTTGATTACGATAGGTGACGATGTTGTTGGCGACGGCAGCAGAAATACCCGACACAAACGTGAGTAATTCCTTTGAGGCGGTGTTCAGATCTACGCCAACGTAGTTCACACAGCTTTCAACGGTTTCGTCCAGTTTCTTTTTCAACAGTTTCTGGTCAACGTCGTGCTGATATTGCCCCACGCCAATCGATTTAGGGTCAATCTTCACCAGTTCTGCAAGTGGATCTTGGAGACGACGACCAATGCTAACGGAGCCGCGAACGGTGATATCTTGATCAGGAAATTCGGCGATCGCTACCTCACTGGCTGAATACACCGACGCGCCCGCCTCATTCACGATTACCGAAATGGGCTTGCGTTCTAGCGTTTGCAGTACTTCTTTGACAAACTCATCGGTTTCCCGTCCAGCCGTACCATTGCCGATCGCCACCAGTTCAATGTGATAAGTCTGAATCAGGTCTGCGAGCGTTCGGGCTGCCTGTTTGCGCTGCTCAGCCGAATGGTGGGGAAAGATCGTTTGATACTTTAAAAATTGACCCGTTTGATCCAGCGCGACCACTTTGCAGCCCGTGCGAAAACCGGGGTCGATCGCCAAAGTAGGTTTCATTCCGGCAGGAGCAGCTAACAACAGTTCCCGCAGGTTTGCCTCAAAGGTTTTGATTGACTCCACATCAGCGGCTTGCTTCTTGGCAGTGCGAACTTCAGTAATCAATGAGTTTTTCATCAGCCGATCGAAAGCGTCCTGCACCATTGCCCGATAAAAGTCACGCACCAGTTTCACTTTCGTGCGGATTTCCTCAGATTCTAGATAAGACAGCACTGCATCTTGGTCAAACCCCAGCGCTACTTCCAAAATGCCTTCTGCCTCACCCCGATAGAGCGCTAACAGGTTATGGGGTGCAACCGTTTTAACCTTCGTTTGATAGTTGCGATACATCTCAAACTTGGTCGATCCTTCTGCATGGTCTGGCTTGATGCGCGAGGTCAATACGCTGGATTCCATCAGGTATTCACGCAAATAGGCGCGGTGTTTTGCGGTATCTGCTACCTCTTCTGCCAGGATGTCTGACGCACCACTCAGGGCAGCCTCAGCCGTTGCTACTCCCTTCTCGGCAGAAATGTATTTGGCGGCTTCCTCTTCCAGCGATCGCCCTTCTGCCTTGGGATGATTCAGCGATTTAAGCCACGTTGCGAGTGGTTCCAGCCCTTTCTCACGAGCGATCGCTGCTCTGGTGCGACGTTTGGGACGATAGGGCAGATATAAATCTTCTAATTCATTTTTTTGCAGACACGCCTCTATTTTGGTGCGCAGCTCGTCGGTGAGTTTGTCCTGCTGGGCGATCGACTCCAGAATGCTCTGCTTGCGCTCTTCTAACTCTGTCAAGTAGGTGTAGCGATCGAACAGGTTACGCAATTGTGTTTCGTCCATTTCGCCTGTGCGCTCTTTGCGGTAACGGGCAATAAACGGCACCGTTGCGCCTTCGCCAAAAAGCTCTAGGGCATTTTGAATCTGAAGCGGTTTGAGCGAGAGTTCGTTTGCCAGCAGTTGAGGAATGTTCAGCATCGAGTCTATCTAGAGAGCCTGATCTAGGATAGACCCTATGATAGCGGGATTAGGGATTGGGGACTTTAAACCTCGTTTCCAGGTTCTACCTTGTAACGAGGAGCCCCCAAACCCCAACTTCTATCACTCAGCTTTTTTACGACGAGATGCGCCGAAAGCAGCTAGCGACAAGATAATTCCCGCTACCGTTCCGGGTTCTGGAACCGATTCAGTATCAAGACTTTCGGGACGATCACCTTTGAACAGGTGCAGGTTGGACTGACCGTTGCCTGACAGAGAGCCTGCAATCAGGTTGCCGTTGATGTGACCATTGTTGAATTTCACAGCGGCGTTAGGAGCTAAGACGCTGCCCATGATGCTGATGCTGTTTAGGTCAAGCGACTTTGCCTCAGAGAAGTTGAACAAGACGTTTTGGGCTTTGCCTCGACACCCCATGTGAACATTGCTGTTGTTGCAGTCTTCCCCATTAAAGAAGAAGCCAAACCCTGACATAGAAACAACTTCGCCAGTGACGTTGATTAGAACAGTAGAGTCTTCAGGAGCCAGGATGTTGAAGTATTTCGTATTTGCCAACTCATCAGCGGAGATATTGAAAATATTCAGCTTAGAGTCAGAACCTTCCATTGTTGCCAACAGGCTAGTGCCATATTGCTCAAAGAATGTTTTGGTATTGTTTCCAATGATGGTGGTGAAACGGTTGCCCCATTCTTCTCTCACTTCTTTGGTTGTGGGGACAGCCTGTGATTGGGCGTGGAGAGAGGCAGATAGCGTGCGGAGGTGCTGTCCGGCGGCAGCAAAGTCAATGGGTTGCCCTTGGGTGATATTGCCCTGCCGAATTACCTGATTGTTGGTATCTAATATTTCAAAGCCAACGTTAGAGGCGATCGCCTGATTTCCACCAAACGTGGCATCTCCGTAAACTTTACCATTGCTGAGGGTCGTGTCTCCCCTAACAACCATGACCTCTCCATTGCCCTCACCCCTTAGCAGCATTCCGACGGCAAAGCCATCCGTAAAGCTGGCATCACCACCGACAGCTAATTTTCCTTCGGTATCTGTGCCGGTCTGATTATAGTCTCCCAATACAAAAACGTTGTACTCTGCAGCGGGTCCGAGGCTAACCGCGCCTGCCTGCGTTGCATAACCAACGCTAAAAGCAACAATTGGAAGGGTCGCTGCCAATTGCCCAAAGCGAATCAGTGTATGACTCATAGTCGAGAGTTCCAATAAGTGGTGCAACTTCTGTAACTCTCATCGGACAACTGCGGACATTACAGGGCGTTTGTATCAGAGCTTACCGTCTCTTTACCAGAGGTCTTAGCTTTGTTAGCAAGAGAACAAATTTTCTCTAATCAACTGGTGGAGCGGAATTCAGGAGAAAAAAGAAAAATTGCAGCCTCAAAGCAAATCGTTTTGAAGCTGCAATTTTTACTATATTTAGCGATGTAGTGTTTGAGATTATTCCCTTCTCAATTAAAGATCAGGGATGCGCCCCCCCGTCGCGGGAGCACATCCCTGATCTTTTACTGGAAAAGGAGTAATTAGTCCTCTCCACCCCAATCATCATCATCTTCCTTATCTACACCATAGAGAGGGGCATCCATAATCTCCTCCAACTCTTCTACTGGCTTATAGGGGATCTCTTCAGCCGTCTCATAAGGCTTAAATCGCCCAGTGCTTTCTAACCATTCGAACATTGATTCATTCTCTCTAGGAGGAATGACAAGTGGCTTTTGGCTCAAAAGTTCTTGACGGAGAGCAGGATTACGTGGCGTGGACATCTTTGCTCACCTAATTAGCTATTTGTATTAACTACTCTAACACAGAAACAGAGCCTGGTAAAAGTTTATACATCTTGCAGCTTCACAACGCAGTTTTTCATTGAGCTCGCTAATCCTCCATGGGTTGACTAAGAGGACAAGACACAAACTTTTTCCCTGACCAATCTGTAAAAGTGGTGTCGTTTTGATGGTGTCGAGGAGTTTGCATCAGTAAACGCCAAACTTCCCCTGCCTCTAATAAATTCAACCGTTCGGGATAATGGAGCTGCAGTAATTTTTGAACAACAGGATAATAATCACAATTTATCCCTGGAAAGATATGGTGTTCCGTGTGATAAGAGAAATTTAGGTGAAGCACATCCAATAGCTTAGGGACTTTCAGAGAGACACTATTAATTAACGGATCGTTGATGCTTGTCATTTGACACAGCATGTGATTTGTAAAAATGTAGAACATAGCTCCGGCATAGCCAATTCCGATCGGCAGGAAATAGCTCAACACCAGTTTGATTGGCTCAAAGTTTAGATAAGCCATGATACTGAAGTGAAGCATGAAAATTAGCAGAAATTCCTGGGCGATCGCCCAACGCTCCCTAGCGCTAACTGTAAAAGCAGCGGGAACATAGTCAACATCTTTGCGATTAAACAACAGTACAGAAGTGAGATTGCGAAAGCCATGAATTCCCCAAGCTGTAGCCATGCCAATGGCTAAACAAATAGGATTTACCTCGGAAGAGGGGACAAATTGATTCTGAATCCACTTTCCCCAAGTGTTGGACTGCTTGGATAAATAATTGCGATCCGGATCAGCTAAAGAATTCGTCTTACCATGATGTTCTCGATTATGAACTGCTTTCCAGAGTGTGGGAGGCATCCACCACATAGCTAAACCCAACAAACTGATCCAATGAATTAGACGAGAATTTTTAATAACGCTGCCGTGCATCAACGCATGAGAGCTGAACAATAAAACAATGATGCTGTTGCCCATAATGAGCGTCAGGGGTAAATAAAGCCATAAAAGGCTGGTTTGCCACTGATTTAAGTAGGTTGCGATCGCCCAGCCTAATCCTAAAATGATCAGATTAAGCAGAAGGATGACGAGCTTATTTAGATCAGGCTCAAATGCTTCGACCGGAAGCAATGGACGCAACAATTTGATGTAATCGGCTTGAGGAATTAACAGTTGCTCATCAACTGACTTCATAGATTTGCTTAATAATTTTAGAGTTAACAGTTGGGGTGTAATTGAGAGATGTATCGAACAATCTTCAAACGCTATCTCTCAACAGATGCGGGGCAACAGCTATCAATAACTGTTACCCCGCATCTAAAAAGTATTATTCAACCAAGCAATTAAGCAGGCAATAATACGGTGTCAATGATGTGAATCACGCCGTTATCTGCTGCAACATCAGGAGTTGCAACTGTGGCATCATTTACCTTAACACTGCCATTTGTAGCATCGATTTTTACATCTGAACCTTCAACAGTAGTTGCTGATTTTAGCTTAACTACATCAGATGCCATCACTTTGCCTGAAACAACGTGATAAGTCAGAATTTGCTTGAGTTTTGGGATGTCCTTAAGCAGTGCATCTACCGTCCCATCAGGGAGTTTAGCGAACGCTTCATCAGTAGGTGCAAAAACAGTAAAAGGACCAGCGCCTTTCAAAGTATCTACCAGATTGGCAGCTTTAATTGCAGTAACTAGGGTGCTGAAAGAACCAGCATTAGCGGCAGTATCAACAATGTTAGCCAACGAAATCACCTAGTTTTTTTGCTTGTCTGCTGACTAGTGTAGACTACTTTCCAAAAAGAAAGTATCGCTTGTTGCTTTTTCACTTGGTACTTCCTGCATAGAAATAGTAGGTGGGGCGCTCAGTACCTCACCTACCATTCCTAAAAACATTACAATGCTGTACTATCTTTCAGTTTTATTCAAACTCTTGTTTGATTCGACCCACTTCAGTTCCAGGATAGTAATTACTCAAGATTTGCTGGTAGTTATATCCTTGATTTGCTAAATCTAGCGCTCCTAGCTGACTCATTCCGCGTCCTTGAAAAGCTTCCATCACGATCGCATCTGAGGCAGCATACAGCGACTCAACAATGCCGCCTTCGTAGCTAACAAACTCTCCAGCGGTTGCATCGACCGCCTGACGAATTGTATCTGCCTCTCGTTCAATGCCTCGATAGACCTGATAGCGCTCGGTTGAACCTATATCATAGGCAGAATGGACAGGTTTAAAGTGATAGGTCAACCCATAGGAACGAGCGGCGATCGCCTGTGCCTTGAGCGCCTCCACATTCCAACTGGGTGATACTTCACTACCTACAACGCTGTAGAGGTAGCTTCTCATGTCCACAAAGTTGACTGCCCAAAGATTTCCCCCCTCCGCAATCAACAACAATCGCCCACGATAGCCGCGATCGCCCAAATAAAACAATCCTTGAGGCGACGGATCGATCATCACCACAGAGGGCAGTTGGGCGGAGTTTAGCTGAACTGAATTGCCACTGGGCTGAGCCGTGTAGGTTGTCTCAGCAGAGAGCGTTTGCAGTTGCTCCCCATTTTCGTCAAACACAACTGCGTCTGTGGACGTGCGAATGGCAGCAGAAGGAATCCCTGTAGCGATCGCCACCCGCATTTCAATCAGCGAATCGACCGACGGTAAAGAAGACAAAAACTCTTCGGTGTTGCGGCGGTTCAATTCCTCCTGCTCTGGGGTTAGGGTAGGAGCCGCAGCCGATGGCGTTGGCGAGGGTGTAGGGGAAGCCTGGGTTGCAGGTGTGGCATCCGGGGAGGGAATAGATGCAGCAGCCAGCTTTGTCGCGTCCCGTTCTATTGGGTAAGTCAAGTTAGCCCCAGCAGGCACTGCACCAGATAACAGCAGTTGCCTAGCCAAAACCACTCCAACCGCTACCACTCCCAGCAGCGGCAGCATGACCCAGGTATAAGGTTTGAGCCGTTTAATGGTTTGCTGCCAATTCATCTTCAAGCAGTTCAAATGCTCCTCACTAAACTACTCGATGAGCTAAGCAACCAGCAAATTTGCCACTTCTGCGTGCATCAGGGCAATGTTAGGGTCACGCTGAATAGCGTGATAGTAGCGCTTTTTCAATGCATTTTCTGAAGCAGGCTGAATCAGCGATCGCGCCTGCTCCAAAAGCTGGTTTGCCTGCTCTAGGGTGACTGGCTCCTTACCGCTCAGCGTCTCATCCAGGTGAGCAATAAACTGAGAAATAGGGCGCAGCCAGCTAAACCATTCGTGCCCAATTACCAATTGAAAAAACTCGCCATTCGTCTGAATGCGTCCGTGAAACTGCTCATAGACAATCCGTTCAGAATCTAGCAGAGCCTTGTGCAGGCGGATTAATGCAGTCCGTAACTGGCGCAAGCGTTGCAGTAAAGGAGCCAAAGCTGGATCAACTGAAGACATGGGTAGAGATTAAAGCAGCACTTTCTACATCCTTGCATATTTGATCAGGGGTCATGGGTCTTGCCAGGTTACGAATCCTGCGACCGGAATTGCTCAAACCATTCCTGGTAGGTGCGCTGGATCTGGGAGTTTTCGACTAAAAGCTCGACGTTGACCTGATTGCAGCGGTGGGGAAGGGCTTTGGCGATCGCCTCCAACATCTGTCCGGCTAGACGCGGACTGGGAAACTCGTGGTAAGTTTTTTGCACATCCCAGCCGCCCAGCAAGATTTCAATATTGACCTGCTTGCAGCGGTGGTGCAAAGTCTTAGCGATCATATCTAGGACATGGCTGGCAGCCGCAGGAGTGGCAAATTCGCCCTTAACTCTAGGTAGATAGGTTGAATCTGAAGCATCAGCAAACTCAACTCCAATCACTTCCCCTTTGCCCAGGTCAATCGCCGCAAGCTGGCGAGTTTCTGCGCCGACATCTGTCCCAATCTGCTCTATGATTAGCTTCTCGTAGCGCACCGGCACCTCGACCATGCGCGTTTCAACTTCTTTACGCACAATCACCTCACCCGCTTTGCGTTTGCCGCGATTGAGGACTAGCTTCTCTTCGAGGGTTCGCACGACTTCTTCGATCACCTGCGATGGCTCAGTCGTAGACGAAGTGGTGTCCGACAGAGCATCAGTCGCCGGAGGCGTCGTTTCTAAAGCGCCTTGAAGTCCTTCGGGCGGAAAGGGATCAAATTCGCCAGAAGATTCAACCTCTCGCTTGGAACCACCGACCAGACTTAGCTCTTGCGACCTTTCGCCAGAAGTTAGTTCTGCTAGCTCTCGGCTCTCGGAGGTATCAAGCGATTGATGCTCAGGCAAATGCTCAACTTCTGCCTCGCTCAGCTTGGTGAAGAAAGTGCGGTTTGGAATATCAATCTTTCGCAGCAAACCACTATGAATCAACAGCGTGCGATTTCCGGTAGGCGTGGGGTGAATGACCGCCAGGTTAAAATTTCCTTCATCCCCCGAAGGGTCTAGCACTAAATCTTGGACTTCGCCAATCAACCCACCTTGCGCGTCAAGCACCGCAAAGTTATTCACTTTTCCCCTTAACCTGTCAACCAAAGCTTTGGCATGACGAGCGTTTGACACTGTAGATGCAGCTTTTTTGACAGATTTTAGGTCGTTCATCTTGCAATTCCAGTAGGTGTGATGAAATCTATATAACAATCCTAACTGAGTGGACTGGCTGAATGGGTGGTGAGAGGCGCACTCGGCTCGTCTTACAGCTGATTTAGAACTGCTATATAAAATCTATATTGTCAAAAATTCTGGCGTTGTACCAAATCCGTTTTAATTGTCAAAATTTTTTCACCAGAAAATTTTCGCTGAACCGCCCTGGGCAAGGCTGGAGAATGATTTATACCGGACTGATTTGCTTCCAGGTGCGCTCGCTAATTTCATCCGCTGGAAACATACATTCAATCCGCAGTTCTTGAAGCGTGATGTCATAGGGTGTCCCTAAAGTGGCGATCGTTGAGAAAAACTGCAGCTCCAGCGCATCTCGCTTAAGGTGGATAGTCAGAAGTAGCGTATTTTGTGCGGTGTGGTTTGTGGTATGCCAAATTTCAGGGACACCTGGATAACTCATCAGTTCGTGCAGCAGCAGGGTAGACATAGACTGTTCATGTTCAACTTCTGCCATCGCTTCACGGTGCAGCCGTTGCAGCAAATGCTCTGAAAATTCTTCCCAGTTGACAATAAACGGACGTAGCCCTTGGGGATGAAAGACAGCCCGCATCAGATTGATCTTTCCGTCTGTGCAAAAGTGAGCTTGCAGTCGATCTAGCCCAATGAAAGTCGTCAGTAGCCGGGTTGCAGCATCATTGGCTAAAAGCAGATGCCAGTAGCGATCGACTACGAGTGCCGGGTAGGGTTCCTGCTGCCGCAACATAAAATCGATCGCCTTACGCACCGACGCCATCTCAGGAGCCGCCAAATCTGTCTCAGCGTGAATTGGAGTAAATCCTGCTGCCGTCAGCATCAAGTTTTGCTGCCTGAGCGGAATCTCTAGAACAGTTGCCAGTTGCAGCACCATTTCTCGGCTGGGTTTAGCCCGTCCCGACTCAAGGAAACTAATGTGGCGTTGAGAAACTTGACTGGTCACTGCCAAATCAAGCTGACTGAAACCCCGCTGGTTGCGCCACTGTTTCAGCAGTATGCCGAATGAGTGCTTTTGATCAGGATTGGCAGCGGTCAAATGTTGAACCATAGAATTCCTAATGGAATGACGGGACGACCTACATCGATCTGCTGCGTGGGTCTTCTGCGTGAATCGTAGCGCAATGGAACCGTTCTACCATTCATGCTTCAAAAAATGATTCATGCAATGCTGTCTTCAAATTGTGTCCTTCAAATTGTGTCCTTCAATTCTTGGTACACCTGCTTCAGATCATTAAGCTGATAGTGAGCATTCAACCCACTGGGGTTTGGCAAAACCCAAATCAAAGTGTCGTGGAGTATCTCAGGCTGTCGTCCTAGAGTAGCTTTGGGCCGTTTGAACGCAGTGCGATAGGCGCTAATTCCCAGAATGGCAAGACATTTGGGGCGATCGCGCATCACTTTGGTGGCTAACTGTTGATGTCCTATCACCAGTTCTTCAGCGTCAAGTTCGTCTGCTCTAGCGGTTGCTCGATCGACAATATTAGTGAGTCCGTAGCCAAAAGTGAGAAGCTGTTGATCTTCGGATGGGTGGAGCAGGCGATCGGTAAATCCTGCGGCGTACAGCGTTTTCCAAAATCGGTTGCCCGGACGCGCAAAATGATGTTGAACCACTGCGCTGTAGAGACTGGGATTAATACCGCAAAACAACACTCGCAGCTCAGGTGCGATGATATCTGGAACCGTTTTGCCAACCGCTGCCTGAATTTCAGCTTTCGTCGGTTTGTAAGAAGTCATGCGAATGTAAGTTTACCGATACTTAAATTTCATCGCCAAGATGGTTAATGCCAGCATCAACGTGACTGCATTTGCGATGATTACAGGGAAGTCACGGGTAAGAATGCCGTAGATCAGCCACAGGGTTACACCACTGCAAAACACAACAAACATACCTGTGGATAAATCATTAGCTGACTTAGTACGCCAGGTTCTTAGCACCTGCGGGACGAAGGCTGTAGTGGTTAGCAAACCTGCCAACAATCCCAAAAGAAAAGTAAAGTCCATAAGCCAGCCAGCGGTAGCGCAACAGCTTTAGGGTACATGGAAAACCGTTCTTTGTCGCTGGCGATCGCCCTTAAATTCCTTCGTCCGAAAAATCCTCATACTTGACGTGCAACAATTTTAGTATCGTCCGTAGTGGCGTAAAATGGAGAGATTTTGAGGGGCGATCGCCCCGTCTATTTTCAATGTAATCACCTCAAATACTTGCCGATAACTTTTCAACGGCTGGGTGCAGGCGGGTTGTTATGCTGTTTCGCCTGATGCATCACTTATTGAACGCTCCAATCCATATCTCATCATGGCTGGAACAATGATCTTATGCACTGGTCTAACCGGAAGAAAATAAGCTCGACCCAACCAGTTATTGAACTTGACTACAGTTGAAACAACAACCCAGCATTTTTTCTCCTCACGCTTTAATTGGATCGAAACTCGGTAATCTAGATGCTTATCATCTTCACCGAGCATAATCTCTTCGTTCTGCCTACGATCAAGTATCTCAAATGCGCCAACGGCTGTTCCTGGTTGAAGTTCGTCTTGACTACTGGATGGAACTGCATCAATCGATGTCTTTAAACCAAACGGGCGAACAATGACATTGCGGAGTTCCAATAACTGCGCGACCCACTGCGGCATTGTCAAGAAGATTGCTCGTGTCACTGAATCTATGTTTTGAGACTGATCTTCTAGAAGCTGACATTTAAACGCATCAGCAAAATCGAGGCGTGGCAACGATCGCATTGCTAGACTGGTACTCGGAACATCGATTTTTTGGACAACGATTTTTTCCATTTGTTCGCCTCTTCAACCTGGAAGATTGCTTCAACGATACTCCTCAGATTACCACCCCAACCATGAATTCAAAGCAAGTTAACTTTGAACATCAACAGATAGCGTCTCAACTACGGTGTTGCTGATTCCTGGGATGAACCGATTTCCGAAAGCCTAGCGTTACTAAGGTTCCATAAATCCGTTCATCTCTCATTTCAGCAACGCCTCAGCTACGTGCCCACCCAAGACTTGCGGCATAACGTTCCCGTTCACCCGCCGCAGATAACCTTTCGGACTTAATGCAGAAGCTCTATACGGTCGGTGGCAACGGGAGTGTTAGGCTGCTCATTCCAACTGGCTGGCCGACTTGCCAGTGAAAACCGCCAACTGAGCGTCGAAAGCACGTTTAAAGGCCGGCCGCGCTTCGCCACGGGCGACATAGGCTATAAGGTTCGGATAGTCGTCCAGAATACCCGATCTGCTTAGCCTGCGCAGCACCTGCACCATCAGCAGATCGCCAGCACTAAACGCCCTATCGAGCCATTCGCCATTGCCGAGCCGAGCGGAGAGGTCGTCCAGTCGGCTGCGGATGCGATCCTCGACGATCAGCAGGCGCTCCTCGTGCCAGGACTTGTCATGCTCCAAATACATAGAGATTGTGCGTTGAACGATAACAGGCTCGACCGTGGAGAGCGCGGCAAACATCCATGTGATCGCGCGTGCCCGGGCGTTCGCATCGTTCGGCAGCAGTCCCGCATGGTGCTCCGCGATATGAAACACGATCGCCCCCGACTTGAACAAGGCGAGATCGCCTTCTTCATAGGTCGGTATTTGCCCGAAAGGATGAAGCGCACGATGTGTAGCTTCCTTCATCGCACTAGATGCAACAAGACGAACGTCATAAGGCTGACCCACTTCCTCGAGCGCCCAGCGCACAGGCATGTCACGCGCCAGTCCCTGTCCGCGATCGGGCGACTGTTCAAAGGCGGTGATGGTCGGGATGGTCGGGATGGTCGGGACCATCCGAGAACTCCAATTGCGCATTTTGCTGCTCCTTCATGGATTATGTGATTGCTCCCGTTAGTCGAATGGCACAACACAAAATCGACAACCCACAGAATTTTTCACCGATAGCCAACTGTGAGCCTAACGGTTTGCTTGAGCGGCCGTCGATAACCTTTGCAATGTGCCAAGATCTTTTGGCAGTCCGCTCCAAGCAAATTGTTATACGGGGCTGTCCGCCACTACCTCAGCCGCCAATTGCTGTGTAATACCCCCATATCAGCTTTTTAGAGGTTCCGCAGATCAACCCTGGGTTCAGCGAGGGGTGAGAAAAACGATGAAACCAGGAAGATGAACGGCGGTACTGGACATTGGGTGAATGGTTATAGATGGCAAGCGTCAGTTGGATTGCTGGATTGAAGGAGGGACGTTTGTTTGCCCCAATGACGTTTGCAGATTCTTGTAACCGAGACTTGTTTGAGCTGTGGCTAGAGCAATGCCTAGTGCCGCAATTGCAGCCAGGAGATGTGATTGTGATTGACAATGCCAGTTTTCATCATGGTCAAGCCATTGAGGAGATCGTAGCTCAAGCTGGCTGTGAGATTTGGTATCTACCGCCCTATTCTCCAGACTTAAATGAGATTGAGCATTGGTGGTTTGCACTGAAGAATTGGACGCGACAGCGATGGGATGAGTTTGATAACTTTCGGGATTGTGTTGATGCTGCTTTCAAAAACTGCCCTAACGTGATTCCGTAACGCTATAACGATATTATTAGATAGATTTTTTCCAACCCAATAGCCTCCTAGAGAAAATAGCGTGAAGAAATCACACCATTTGGAAGATCGGGAAATTAGATAGATTTTTTCAGCCTAATACCCCTGTAGAAACTATATTGAATCGGGGTGGACGTGGGGCGCGAAGTCCACTGGATGGGTAAAGCGTTTTGCTTCTCACGCTCCCATTCTCATCGATCGCCCACAATTCTCTTCATACGCTTGTGTCCGATCGCTCTTTCCTTTATCCTATGAAACACTGGTTTTCCAGTGGACAAAGCTTAAGGTGAGGATAACGCTGATTAGGAGTGGTGGCACACTCGCTAACCAGCTAACCTAACTCCTGGATGTAGCAGGAGGCTAAGCTGTGTTGATTTTAAGATCAATTGCCTTGCTGAAGCAAAACGAGTGGTTGGGAAACCACGCCTTAAGCTGTTCTTCTCTACACACAACAGTGAGGCAAATAGTATGACTACAGAGTTCAACGAACTGCTGCCCGTTCCGCCTGCCGAAAAAGTGCAGATTTGGATCATTGGTACACGAGAGCAGGTAACGCATACGATCAACGAGTTTTACGTCAAGCAAATTGTCAGCGATCGCATTCACTTTACGCCAATTGTGCCAGCCCCGTTTGCGCGAGGTAAGTTTATGACGGTGTTAGAGTGATAGGTTTGGGGGTGCATCCAGCGGTTAGGAGAGCCAAATAGGTTGTGAGAAACGCGCTCTTTTGCAGTGCGCTGCTCACAACCTGTTCAAGACTGCTACATAACGTACTCTCTACCAGTGGCGATCGCACTGACCCATTCGGCATAGACGGTAATTAGTCTGTGATTAGTATCAACCACTCATTTAGGATTGTCGCCAATTTTCGATCTGTAAACTGGGAATCCGCTCAAACTCCCGTTGGTTTGCTGTAACCATAGTCAAGTTATGTTGAAGCGCGGTAGCTGCAATCAAGACATCGTAAGCACCAATTGGTTGTCCTTGAGCTTTGAGAGCAGCACGAATTTGAGCAGTTTGTTCAGCTTCTACAGTGCCGAACGGCAGAATGGTTACAGAAGATAGGATGCTGGCGATCGCAGGGTGAACCTTCTGAGCGCGTTGCGGATTTAGTGCCAATCCATAGCGTAGTTCCATGACTGTGACAGCTGAAATGGCAATGCCAGCAGGTGGAGTTTGTTTGAGTCTGGCTGTAGTTCCAGCTTCAGCTTTGATGGAAGTCGCTGATGACGCAAGTATCGAGCAGATAACGCATCAAAATAACTCCGCTTCACGGGGCGGAAGAAGTTCATCCCGGTAGGACTCAAATGCAGGAAAGTCAGGGCTTCCTTTGTAGGACAGAATAACCTCCAACCACTGGGACGTAGAATCAGATTTTGAGTGAATTAACTGGCGTAGAGCTTGCAAAATCAAGGTTTGAAGTGGAACGTTAGATTGGGCTGCTTGACGGATCAAGTCTTGCTCAAGATCTGGCGGTAAGTCGATCATGATTTGCATTAGATTTCTCCATTGATTACCAGATATAATGACTCACTCACCCTTAATCCCAGCTTCGATCGCTTTCACAAATGGGCTAACCCACCACTGGTCTGAAGCCTGTTGCAGTGCTTCAAAGAGAAATGCTTGTCCGCCAACTTTCACACGCTTCATCAAAGTTGGGTTTTGTTTTACCTCCTTTACTGCTTTTGCCACAACAATTTGCTGCTCGGATGCAGTTGAAGTTGGATAAGCCTGAGTAAGACGATTGAAAATCTGCTGAATCTCATCAAAAGCTTCTACCAAATTTTGGTCTGAGGCGTAGTTGTGTTGCGTGCCAATTTGATCCCCATGAACAGTACTATTAACATTAACTGCGCCTACAGAACCACCAAAGTTGAGATTCGGATTATTTGATCCCTGCATAATTAGAACTCCTGTCTCAATGTGTGTATTTTGATTGTTTCTACGACCACTTATAGGTTGAGGAATCTGAATTGGTTTAGGTGATTGCCATGTTTCACGCCGCATATTGGCTTTAGTATCAATTAAAGTCTTTCTAAGCCAAGTAATATCTGGCAGTTCTTGAATGAGACGTTTAATTTCAACACACGCTTGTAGAGTCCCTCGTTCTTTCAATTGTGATAAAACACTATCTCTTAGCCTTGCGATACCGTCTCTAGCTGTTACAGAGTAAGCCATCACCTCATTGCTATGGTCAGGATCTTCATCGTAAGGATATTCATGCACTAGCCAAATATATAAGTCAGCCAATTGTGCTTCAGCCAAATTTAGCTGAATTCCGTGCGAGTAACGATAGGCAACTAATTCAAGAACTTCACGTCCAAACAATAAATCTTGCTGGATGAGTGCCCAGATAAATGACCAACTCGATGATTCTGAATTTTCAATCAGTACTCTAGCAGCAATTAGAGCTTTTTCGCGCTTATTCTCATCTAATGGTAGTGGCAAGGTAATCAAAGATCTGGCAAAATTTCCAGCTTCAGCTAATCCTTGTTTTAGGAGTTCTTCCAGCAGTTGCCCAGTGCATTTGGGTTTAAGTGATGGATCTTTAGCCTTTTCCAACAAAGTCAACTTCAACTGCTCATTCCAACACTTATCAAGGCGATCAATTACGAATAGATAGTCATGTTCCTGGTTCTCTTTATTAATCAGTGCTATTAGCGTCTTGATAAATTCTTCAGGAGCATTTAGGTAAGCGTACTTAACTAGTTCCAAATAAGAATCTTCATGTTGATTACTACTGGGAGCAGCAACAATGACAGGTGCCCATCTTTGCCATATTTCAGGTGGAAGATTTTCTAAAAAATCTGTGCTTTCTGTCAGAATTAGCTGTAAAGCTCTACAGCCTGCTAGAGCAGGTCGATTGAAAGTGTTCGTCCCTATCCAGCCATAATCTACATCATCTTGTTTCTGAACATACTTCTTCGCACCTTCAATAATTCTTCTTTGAGTAGCTTCGTCTGCCTCTTGCCATCCAGAAAGTTGAGTGAGATCTAATTCAAACTCATTGTCATAGTACTGGCTCTCAGGTTCGAGAGCCATTTCCATATTAAGCTGCCACCAAGCAGACAAATCTCCAGCTTCTAACTTCTCTAAAAGCTGGAGAACTATTTCTTTTGGTAGGGGATCTAACAAAGGAATATTTTGCCTTCGGTCTTGCATTTCTTGCCTTTTGAGGTGATTAGCTCTTTGTTCTTCTGCTTGAGCCGAATCCAGTTCAATAGGTGCAAAGTTTGGGGCAAGGATTTCTTGCAAAACGCCATTAGTTTGAGTGGCTACAAGAACTGCATCTATCTGCTTTACATCCTGTTGGTTGAAACTCCATTGAATTAGTTGAGCCCAATTTTTCTGAACCTTTTCACAATTAGAGTTTTGCAGTCTTTCAAGCATCCAAAAAACATCTTCTGAACCTAAAATACTTTCCGTTAGGGAGCTTAATAGAAAGAATGGATCTTCCCCTGTTCCTGTGATAGTCAAAACAGCTTTCTCGACTAGGATATATCGTTTCTCGTTATCGTGCAAAAGCGATGAAGCAAATTGCTTTTGCAGCTTACTATCACGAGTAATAGTTCTCTGATGCTCTCTCCATTGAATTAGAGCTACTTGAGTGAAACTTTCTGCTACTCCAGGTAAATCAAAGTTTTCCCATGCTTTGAGGAGAATAGCATCCCCAAGCTTTTCAAATGGGTTTCCAAAGCATCTAATACCTTGCAAAGCAAGCCAACTGAGGGCAACTACCAAATCAACTGATCGAAGTTTTGATATCAACTCAAAATCGATAAATACTCGGTATGAGCCAAAAAAATTCCTTTTTTTAGGTCGCGTAAGAGCGTTGAATAACTCTTCTGCTGTTAAATGATCCGACCAAAGTGCTTTCAAAGCATATCCTTTCAGTCGGTCGTCTTCATCCTCTGGCAATTGTTTAATCGCAAGAGATTTTAGCTTCAATCTTGTAGTTGCATCACCAACTAAACAAATTGCTTTGGCAGCGCTCACTCTCAAGTAGATTGACTGTGTTGAATCAAGAGCAAGTTTCGCTAACTCATCCTGAAGCTCAGAGACTTCACAAACTTCAGCAATATCGATTGCCAGATCTCGTGCATCAATCTGCTTGCTAGAATCACAGATATAAGGGCGTAATTGCTCAACTAACCCAGGATACTTGAGCTTTGCGTAATGACGATAGTTATTTCTACCTCTATCAAATAGTTTCCCTTCCTCGTACTGTGTCAATAAGTTATCTATAATTGATGCTCTAATCTCTGCATCGGTCGGCACATCAGTTTGTAAAAGAACATCTGGATCGGTTTTGATGATCTCCTGAAGAACATCTGCTCTCATACTGGCTAGCCATGCAGCGGCTTCATGAAGTTGAGGGATTAGCTTGTGATCTGGATCGTCAGATGAAAAGATTAATTTCGTTATCTGCTCTAAAGATATTTCGTGCTGTGTTAAGTACCAGGCAGCTAGAAATTCAGCATGGGTTTGATGTGTCCATCCCATTCGATGTAATCCACGGGATGAGAACAGACCAGTATCTAAAACTTCTTTAATTGATTCCCTTGTAACCTCAAATTCCCTTTCATTTGCTTTCTCGTAGCCAAAACAAAGTGTTTGGAGAAGAACATCCTCATCTGGTACATCTCCATGATCAACATCAGTCCATATAGATAAACGATTGACAAGAACTGTGTTGGCAGCAATTCGAGCTGCCACGATCAAACGTTGCTCACTATCGAGATTACCTAATTGACCTGAAGCCTGACGGCTTTTATTTGCTTCCTCACAGAGAAGCTTGCATCCCTTAAGAAAGAGTTCACAACGCTTTTCATTGGTAGGGAACTGACTGTTATGTTGACGGTATGTATTTAGCAGAAACTTTAGAGTGATTGGTTTAATCGCCAACGGTACAACATCCTTCTGGTCAATTTCCTTTAGGAAATCATCAGAAGAAAAACCTTCAGCTTTCGCGGCTTCAATAACGTCTATACGGCGAAGCGGGGCTAGTTCATAAATTGCAAAGTTAGCTTCTTTCCAAAGATCCTTGAGCCCCTCCTCTAAAATTGCTGGGAATACAAACGTTCGACATGATAAACGGAGATGAAGACGACTGATATGATTCTGATACTTTGGTTTCTTAAGCTCATCAACTAAGCCTGCTGCGAGAGTCGGGATGCTCAAAAGCCCTTCATCAAGGCTATCCAGGAACAAATAGAGACGATAACTATCCCCTAACCAATCAGTAAAGGTTTCATCTTTAAACAGATCCTCCTTTAAATTGGCACAGGAGCGTAGATTCAAATCTAAGATTTGACTGGAATCGCAAATCTTCTCCTCTGTAAGGGCTTTGAGGTTCTCTAGTTCCTGAGACTTACCGATACCTGGTTCCCCTAATAAAACCAAGCATGGGATTTCAGCGATCGCCTCTAAACTCACCAAATCTGAGTTATGTGCCCTACCCCATTCTGTGTCCGGATCACACACATAACCGCTATCAACCAGATTGATACTACCTGACCGAGGGCACCAAAACCGTTTCCAGCTATAGTCCTTTCTCGACATGTTAAACAGCGATGAGGCTTAAACTCCTTCTCAAGGATAACCTCGTCTAAAAGATTTAATTTCCTTACCTGCTGACTCAATAGGTAGGTTAGCTAAGTCTCCTCTAAGGAGTGCATCCCAACAGATACTTCTAACATTGGAGGAGTTGAAAAATTCTGTAATCGCACTTGCAAATGGAAAGTTTAATCTGATGAATGCAAGTCCGGACTCCATGAATGCTTGTACTGACTTGATGAACGCTTGAATAGAGTTCATGAATAAAAGGCCGGATTTGATAAACGCAAGTCTAGACTCCATAAATGCTTATGTTGACTTGATGTCCACTTAAGTGGAGTTTATGAATGGAAGTTCTGACTTGATAAACGCAAGTTTTGACTCCATGACTGCTTATGCTGACTTAAAGTCCACTTAAGTGGAGCTTATGAATGCAGTCCTTGGCTCGATAAATCCTCCTCCGTTTGATTCTGCGTTTCAAACTTCTTCAACGTTCACCAAGTTCCAAATCTAAAGAAAGTCCTATTTTCTCGAAAAAAACTCTGATGTCAGGTCAAACCGAGCTTGATAACCTACTTGCAAGGTTTTTCAGAGTCTTATCCCATGGCAGTTTCGACAAAAGCTTGATCTGGTACTGCCTTGTGTCTCTGTGGCGGCGAGCGCTTTCCCCAGGATCACTGACAGTTTTTGAGAGTCTGCTTCAGAAGCCAATGGATTTGATTGATGACCTGATCAAGATGGGGACTTATAAGCCTCAAGCGCCAAATCTAGCAAATACCTTGACTCAGGTTGAGACGAAAGAAGCGTTGAATCTCGCATTCGCAAACCCGTCGTATCGAAATAAAGGAGTTTTCCCATGCCAGTAACAGAAACCTTAGAAATCACCAAAAAGCTGTTGGCTGCAAAAGAAGCAACGGGAGTCACATTTGCTGAGCTAGAAAAGCTCGTTGGACGGGATGAAGTCTGGATCGCCTCTGTGTTTTATCGTCAGGCTAGCGCTTCTGAAGAGGAAGCCAGCAAAATTGTCAGTGCGTTGGGACTTGGTCCAGATGATGCCGCAGAACTGTCCTCTTATCCGGTGAAAGGATTGGGTCCAATCGTCCCTACCGATCCGCTGATTTATCGGTTTTACGAAATCATGCAGGTGTATGGAATGCCAATGAAAGAGGTGATTCACGAGAAGTTTGGAGACGGTATCATGAGTGCGATCGACTTCACCCTAGATATTGAGAAAGAAGAAGATCCCAAGGGCGATCGCGTCAAAGTGATCATGAATGGTAAGTTCCTCCCCTATAAAAAGTGGTAAACAGCCAAAAGATAGTAAACACAAGCAGTTAGTTGCAGTGTAGGGCAGTACTCAGGTTGCGAGGTCGCTCTACACCTCTTTGAAAGCCATAATCAGGTAAGGGTAGTAGGGAATGCCTACTGCCTTTTTTGTTCTTTTTTTAGAATGCTGCTGATGGAAGAGGCGATCGCCTTCACTGGTTACTACGCTTAACACAATCAGTAAACGAGTTTTTCCTTAAAGTTATGTTGAAACCCTGGATGGTGATTGGCGGAGTCACCCTAATCGTTGCTCTATTTGCAGCATTTATCAAACCGCGTGATATTCCTTGGGCGGCTCGTCTAGAGCGACCCAAATGGCTGTTTTTTGAACCTGCCATTCCATTAATATGGATGGTGATTTTTGCCTGTGGTGCAGGGTCAGCGATTTTAGTTTGGCAGCAAGAACCAGGCAGCTTCAAAACCTGGCTGCTAATGGGGATCTACCTTCTAGTTGAAATCGTTACCGTTGCCTATATTCCTGCTACTCTCCAGTTCCGCAGCTTGAGCATCGGTACGGTTCTGGGTGGTACTGGCTTTATTCTAGGAAGCGGATTAGCGCTGTTTGTCTGGTCTATTACTCCCAATGCAGCCTTACTCTTACTTCCCTATGTGATCTGGAGTCCCGTTGGCACCTATGCTACGCGCAGAATGATTGATTTGAACCCCAACGCCGCTTGAGTTGCCCCGAAATTTGTTTGAATCGGTATCAGGAATCGGTATTAGAACAAGAAAGGGCGTTTCGTGAAACGTCCTTTCTTGTTCATTAGGTTCATTAGATAGATCAGTAGCGCTAATACAGGTAACCTCGTATAGACACAGTATCAATTAGCTACGAGGCTTTTTTTAACTTTGTGGACAACTCGTTGAGTCATCCGCTGAGTTTTAGTAATCAGATTAGCAGGTAGGAGGTGCTCTGGTTTATTTTGCGGCTCTCTAAGAAAGCGGTAGTGCAAAAACACATCCCGATGGGGAATCTCAACATCTTCGCCCTGGCTCAACCGAGTGAAATCTTTAGACGAATAGCTCATATAATGAATCCGCAAAATCGGCTTCATTCCCTGCTGGTTATACAGCACATTATCAACGTTGACGAATGGATCAGCATTGGCGCAGTTGCCAGTGCGTTCCTGACCGTTGGGGCTGAGGGTGAAATTGAATAGGGGGCGATCGCTGCGTAGACTGAGATAGCTAAACAAAAATGCGTCGTCCCACCAGCCCTTGCCGTTAATCCATTCAACTTCGCGATCGTCAATCAACCGCTTCTTTAAGGCCATCAGTTCCTCAGGGTTAAAAATGCCGCGCTTGGAGCCAAAGAAACTACCACAGTGTAGTTTAGAGCGCACGTCATTGCGTGAATACAGCCCCGTCTTCTCAATTGTGGAGAGATTTAATGCGGCAATGGCTTCAGGCTTCAAATGCTCCCAGTCATTGAACACAAAATCGTAGAAATTGAGCTTCTCGATGATATCGTCAAGCGGCTTCATGACCAACGTATCTGCATCAAAGAAAACAAATTTCTCAAACGGACCATCAAATGCTGCAAAGCGTCTCTGAACATGGCTTCGGTACCATCCTGGTAGCGGCAAGTGAGTCTGTTTAGCCCTAGGATGAGCAGCCCAAACTTCTTCAGCAAAGTCTTCCCATCGACGGATTGCATCCCAATCGTCAAAGAAAGTAACGTTACGTCTAGAGCTGACCTCTAATCCCACTCGTTTCGGCATCTCATTGTAAGGGATGATACAGACGGGAATGTCAGCACCAGCATTCACCTTAATGCTGTTTAGTAAAGCTACAACCTGGTCGTAAACGACATCGCTCGATAAGGTATAGATACCGAAGGGTTCCATAGTGGTAGACTCCTGAGTGGGCTTTGATTAGGGGGCAAAGGAGGGAGTAGTCTCGACATGAGGCTGAGAGAGGCTTTACCGAGAACAGCACTTCTCCTCAGCAAAAGGACTTAAGAGGGGTTTACTGCTATCTTTGGCATCGCATGACTTAAAGCATCGGAACTCAAAAGACTGGTTCCGTGCATTTTGCACCCACTTACGTGGGAAAGCGCGCCATTTTGTACCTCCATCCAGCGGAAGGATATCAAAACTTCCACCGCAACACGTTCAGCCAGGTGAAATGTTACACGGAGGGCTTAGCAAAGAACTGAACAGCAACACTAATTTTTAATGGATATACAGTAGCAGTACGTAGAGGAAGGAAGAAGATAAGAGACATGAATTCATGTAATCTTTAACACTTAGCGTCCGTACTGACAGAAGTTTTATAGGTAAACAGTCCAAAAGCTTGAATTTAAGCCACCCGCGTTTTGATTTTTTAAAGGAAACTTCATCCGAACCCTGCAACGACTGATACGGAATCCGGATGGTAGAGTGACACTAATTTATTCCTCCTTCCACCAATGAAAAAGTGTGTGTCCACGAATGGTGTCTGGCATGGCTGAAAGAGTAAGACAACGAGAAGCTAAC
>NZ_JACJOV010000014.1:0-2175 GCF_014695745.1 Leptolyngbya sp. FACHB-671
GCGATTCGTCAAGCTTCCCGGCATTTGCGGACGCACTACCATCCGGCTTATGATACTGAGCCGTTTATGGTACAGCAGGTTGCAGATGCAGGAGATATCGCTTGCAATCCCTTCAACATCAATGAAGCGATTCAGCAGATTGAAGCGGCTGCAATCGATTTACTGGAACGGTGTAGGGCGATCGTCAGTTTAGGTGGTGACCATACGATCGCTTACCCCCTCCTGAAAGCGATTAACCATCGCTATGGTCCGGTAGCATTGGTGCATTTCGATGCCCATCTCGATACGTGGGACACCTATTTTGGTGCGCCTTACACCCACGGCACTCCCTTTCGACGGGCAGCGGAGGCTGGCTTATTTTTGGACAGCGCCTCGATGCATGTGGGAATTCGCGGTCCTCTCTACAGCCGTAACGACTTAACGCAAGATGAAGAACTTGGGTTTCGAATTGTACATTGCGACGAGTTTGAAACCATCGGTATTGCAGAAGTAGTGGAACGCATTCGAGAGCGAGTGGGCGATTATCCCTTGTATTTGTCCATTGATGTAGATGTTCTTGATCCGGCACATGCTCCGGGAACCGGCACCCCAGAACTTGCGGGAATGACCAGTCGTGAGCTGTTAGGTGTATTGCGGGGATTGGCAGGTCTTTCTGTCATATCAGCAGATGTGGTGGAAGTTGCGCCTGCCTATGATCACGCTGAAATTACTTCCCTTGCAGCAGCAACGATTGCTTATGAATTGGTGAATTTGTTGGCAATTAGTCCAAAGCTAAAGCGTTATGGCGATACGAATTCAGGTTAGCCCCCGCACCCCCTACCCTAACGCTACTCTGCGGGGCTTTTTTAATAAACTTCTGTGGTGCTGTGTGTCATACAGCACCGCAGAAGTTTATTAGCTTTTCAAGTATTGTTCAACAAAGCGGCGATCGATATGAGCTTCAATGGAATCAAGTTGTTTGGTGATCATCTTTTGAGCTAGCATGAAGTCACCAATCACGTTTGCAGAATAGGGAATAGACTCCATTGTGTCACCCATCTCAAATGCTTTGAGGGATTGTTCGGGCGTTAACCATGCGAACCCTTCTAAGATGGCGCTGTATTCTTCCACTGAAACACCCGCTTGCTCCGCTTCAATGGGTAACACTTCGTTTAAATTGGCTTTGCGGTAGTCCAAAGTTTCATACCAGGTTTTGACTAACGCCTGCACTGTCTCTGGTCGCTCTTCCAACACTTTCTCATGCACCACTAGCGCATCAGGAATCAGTCCGGGAATATCTTTACTGGAAAAAATCACTTTTGCTTTGCCCTCCTGTACCGCCTGACTCACAAATGGTTCATAAGAATAGGCAGCATCAGTCTTGCCTACAATCAATGCAGCTGTTGCTGCATCTGCTGCTTGATTCACAATTTCCACCTGATCTGCAGGGATTCCCGCTTCCTCTAACGCCTTTAGAAATAACAAATGTCCAACCGTTCCAATTTCTACAGAAGCTCTCTTCCCTGCTAAATCCTGTATTGAGTTAACGGCGGGAGTTGCCAAAATTGCATCGGCTCCAAGGGAAAAATCGGTAATGGCAATCATTTTCGTCTTCAACCCGTTGGCAAATCCCGTTATGGCATCTGACAGCGTAATGCCTGCCACATCTAACCTGCCACTATTAAATGCCGTTAGCTGATCCGATAGAACGGGAAACCAGGTTACCTCTATATCAATATTGTTTGCCTTAAACAGTCCTTTTTCTTGGGCAACCTTCCAGGGCATAAAGCCAGCCCAGAGGTTCATACCAATGTGCAGAGAGCGATTTTGAGAGGGTTCTGAAGCATTCTCTGAAGTGCTGGTAGGTTGGCGGTTGCAACTGGCTGTAGCGATCGCCACTGCAACCGATAGGGAAGCAGACCGCAAAAACGACCGACGAGAAAACAACGTTGAAGACATTACACGGTGGGTCATAGTGTTCCTATTGTGAAATTAAAAAATGGTTCGTCCACCGTCTGCTACGATCGCTGCACCGTGTACGAAAGAGGCATCCTCACTGGCAAGAAAAACGGCAACGCGGGCAATATCCTCTGGCATTCCTAACCGCCCTGCTGGAATAGATTGAATCGTGGCGGTTTCTTCTGCACCAGGATCGGTTGCTAAAATAAACTCGCTCTGTAGCATGGGAGTGTCAAC
>NZ_JACJOV010000140.1:0-4168 GCF_014695745.1 Leptolyngbya sp. FACHB-671
AGCGTTATACTCAGACCAGTTGCGGATACGGTAGCTCATTGCTGTGAAGGTTTGTTGGTGGTACTTCAAACCTATCACCTCGCCTATCCGCAACTCCTCCATGCAACAACGCCGGTTGGGAACGTACCTGTTCGTTGACTCCAATAGACCCAATCACCGTCATAAGGGCTTCGGTTACTCTGAACCTTAACGTGGCGACGAATTGGCGTAGATTCATGCTTGCGAAGCGGCGTTACTTTGTCGCCTGGAGGGGCAAACAGCCATCCCTTGCCTTCCCTTAATCGCCAGTACTTGTAGGCAATCCAGTGTCGGCTTTTGTGGGGATGACGACGGTAAGACCAAGCCCGTAGTTTGTGATAGAGTTGGCAGTCCATTGCACTAAAGACTGCTTTACTGCACACGGTGCTGTAGTAGTTCGACCAGCCTCGAATGACGGGGTTGAGATGAGCAATCAATTGCGCTTGCGTCGCGGGACGACGCGCTCTGATGATCTCTTTCAGTCGTTGACCATGGCGAATTTGTGCAGCTTTGCTTGGTTTGATGATGGTCTTAAAGCCTCGCTTAGAATGGGTTTTACCTACTCGGTATTGTCGAATAGAGTATCCCAAGAAGTCGAATCCCACGTTGCCGTCGATAGCCTCTAGCATGTGAGTAATCCGAGTTTTGCTCGGCTTTAATTCCAAACCCATGCCTGTCAACCACTCACTGAGAATCTGCTGACTCGCCTGAATCACGGTAAGATCCGGGTGAAGAACCACCAGATCATCGGCGTACTGAACCAGCATGGGGCGTTGTTTGCCCTTGAATGCGTTGTTCAGAGTTAATGCCATTCCGTGAAGTGCCACATTTGCCAGCAGTGGGGAGAGAGGTCCGCCTTGAGCGATACCTTCTGAGGTGGGGTAAAGGGTTTCCCCATCCATGATCCCGCTTCCCAGCCAGGCTCGAATTTGTCGGGCGAGACTGGGAAAGGTTTTGAGTTTTCTCAACAGAGCAGTTTGGTTGATCCGCTCGAAGCATTTCTGGATGTCCGCGTCGAGCACGAATTTCGGCTTCTGCTTAATTGCCAGAAAGATGGCTCCAATCGCATCTCGGCATGAGCGTCCCGGTCTGTAGCCATAGTTGTTTGGCTCCAAGTGTGCTTCCCATTCGGGTTCCAATGCCAGTTTGACCAACGCTTGCAAGGCACGGTCGTGCATTGTGGGGATGCTCAGCGGTCTTTGTTCCGTTTTACTACCAGGTTTTGGGATATAAACCCGACGCATCGGTGCCGCTTTGTTTCCTAACCGTAGACATTGAGCCAGTTGTAACCGCGCTTTGGGTGGAAGCGACGCTAAGCCGTCGATACCTGCGGTTTTCTTGCCCTGATTGTCTTGGGTTACTCGTCGAACTGCCAAACACTTGGCTGACCAGAATTTCATCAACAATCTCTGGAGTCGGTGGACTGCCTTGACATCTCCACGACACGAAGCTCGATATATCCGGGTTTGGAGCTTGAAGACCTGCCGCTGGATGCGCTTCCAGGGTAAGCCTTCCCATCCATACATCGGTTGAAAAACCGTGTTCATGACATTTACACTCTGACTACCAGCTATATCCTCCAAACGGTCGTGCCTCTGTCTGCATATCCTTTGGCTTTCCCAAAGGCATTGGCTTTTGAGGCAATCCTGCCCGCTGTGCCGCTTGCGGTTGACTCCCTACTCAAGCCATCGACCGGATCTTGAGAGCAGGCACAGGGGTTACTTCGTTCCTAACTTTCGTTTGTTGCTGAAGGAAGGTTCCTATTTCCCGCCGGGTTTATTGAGGATGCATTCAGGTCAGAATTTCGGCTGCCTGACTCCTTACCTTTCCCGTTTTGGGCAAGCCTGGTTCTCTTCAAGAGACCCCCAAAGTGGAGGATTAATCCTGCGTTGGCTTGTTCGACCTAACGACGGTTAAACATAGGTTCGCTCTCGCTAACCTGCTTCAGCTCTGCAAGGGCGGGATTCTCAGTCAGGTTCTGAGTTACCGCCTTTTCTCCCATGCTGGCTGCAATGGGCTGTCAACTCCATTACAGTGGGAGATGCTGTCACTTCTGCATCAAGAAGGGATGGAATTGCACCATCACGAAAGTTAAGTTATCAAGGTGCATTGGGATTGCTCCCTCTGTCCGCCTTGTCAGCCATCCCCAGATATTGCTATCTGTTTCGACTGAACGAGTCGCACAAAATTTTGGTCGTTAGTGAACTCTCAAAGGCAACTGTCCCATTTTCGACAACTAGACGATTAAACACCAGAAGCCTGAAATGACGCAAAATCGTTCCTCATAGATTAGACTGTCCCATTTATGGCTGAAGATCGGACAGTTCAAGTCAAGCGAGTGCTCTGAAGAAGCAGATGCTAGAAGCTTTGACCTATAAGATTTTCAGCCTTAACGACCAAAAAAATTCCTCTGCTATAACTGAGCCCACTCACAATGTTCAAGGCATTGACCAAAACAATAAGCCCTAACCTACCGATCAGGGCTTTGTTTTTCTATATGCCGACCTTGTAAAGCGTTGTCGGCGGTTTTGATATGGATGTATCATCCTGCTTCCTCTGGCTCTGAGATAGTCGGGAAGCTACCCGTTTTTATGGGTAGGTATGAGTAGAAGATGGAGCGATTGCCCCTTTTATGTTTAAACAGCTTAACTTTGCCGAAAACGGCCATTGGGTACTGTAAGTCGTAAAGCCTAAATTCTTTGTCTGCTAGGGACTTTTGATATGGGCATTGAATCAAACATTGCCGAGTTCGGGTCATTTTCGGCAGTGTTGTTAACGGCTGCGGTCAGCGGTTGCCGATACCTTTGAACTCAGCATCAGCGGCTTCCTTCAATCCGTTACACCGCAATTGTTCGACTGCGATGATGACTCAGATTTGTTATTTTTTAACACACTCTCTTTCATGGGTTGAAAAGGAGTTTGAGTCATCCAGGGCTGAACTTCAAGATTGCAAAGCTAGTCTTTTACAGTTGGAATCCAACCCAAATCATCCTGGATATGTTGCTCCGCGATAAGACGAACAGGGATCTTCCGTTTAACAGTGTTTTCGATAGTAACTCCAAAGAGCTGCTCACAAAAGAAAATACCTTCTGCATGGTGGCGTAGGGCGCGATGGCGCAAATCTGGCAGAAAAGCTTTGGACTCATCAAACCAGTTGTGAATATTCAGATAATCTTCAGGAACACCACCAAAGAGATCTGCTGAACGAACTGAGTGGTACCAAGGATGAGTCATAGAATTACTACCTTACTGTCTCTGTTCATCAATTATCTCTCCGGTCTCAAGATTTGCTCTAAAGGAACCTTTCATTGAATATTCACCAGTGCCGTAATATTGACCAAGTAAGCAAATTGCTAATGAATCTGCTAACAAGTCAAGGAAAAACTCCACACGCTGCTCTCGAGATGGTTCTCCTAAATAGCGATAGTAATTGCGTAAGTATTGAGATGTTTGACTACCAAGTGAACCTTCTGCAAGTTGATACTTGAGGTCGTCGAACTCTATGATTCTATCTTCGAGCTTAACTCCACTAAACTGAGCGAATCCCTCATCACCTCCTCCGTTATATCTGCAATAGATAACTTTTACCCCCAACTCACGAAGCACACCAAAAACCTGACGTAAATCTGGATCAAGATTTTCAGGGTTGAACTGCCCATTAGCTAGTTCATATTCGTACTTTCTTTTACCGCGATACTTGAAGTACGGCATACTTGGGTATAAATTCTACAACAACAAATATAGTTCAAGCTTTGTCAGGCATGATTAGCCTTATTGCAGGATATTTTTCCTACTAACAGATTTGATGAGAACCACCAAGACTTCTAGGGGTATCAACTGTAAATAGATATTGTTAACATGAACTACCTGCCAATAGCTTATGCAGTCGAACGACCAAGCTCACCGGACGTAGAAAACCTTTGCAACTCAACCAATTAACTTGACACGTTCCGGTGCAGCGACTGGTTAGACTCACGGCGCATTCTACTGCTGTGAATAAATTGACTTATACCCTCAACTAGCTCAGGCACAACTGGCGGTTGTGTCGCAAAAATGGGTCAATGGTAAGGTAGGTAAGCCCAGCTTTGCCTTCTTCCTCTTCAATGTCTACTGCTTCTCTATTCAAGTGGCGGCACTTTTTGCCCGAAAT
>NZ_JACJOV010000141.1:0-31028 GCF_014695745.1 Leptolyngbya sp. FACHB-671
CTTTTCGGGACGTTATCGCAATCGTAGAAAACGGTTTGGCTTGCGCTTGAATCTGATTGCTGGCTTACTCAACTATGAATTGGCACATGCCTTTTGATTCATGCAGGAGGTCTATTGAATCAACGGCTCGATATTCAAACCGACCGGGAGCGGAAACGCGCAAGCCGCAGGTGCGATTCTGAAAACCCCAATCGGCGTAGACGGGTGCCCACAGTCCGGTATCCCAAAGGCGACGGTAGGAATTGACAGTTGAACAACCGATCGCCGTTAACGCTCCCAAATGCTCTATCACTCCACCGAGCGCATTCAGCCCAATTAGTCCTGGTTTAGTTTTAGAGCGTTCAGGGTCAGGTAAGAAAGTATTCTCACCGTCTTTGAGATAGCTGAACGTGCTTGCCATTCCCGGTAGCGATTCATAGCCAAAATCTTTTACCTGTGCTTCACCGCCATACCAGAGCGACAGGTTATGGTGACAGCCGTTTGCCGACACTCCCATGAAGGGTTTGGACATGAAGCAGGCAATCAGGTTAAATTCGCGTCCAACCTGAGCGCAGATTTGGCGATAGGTGGCGAGGCGATCGCACGTCTTCAGTGCATCATCAAAAGTGAAGTTTAGCTCTAGCTGTCCTGGTGCGTCTTCGTGGTCGCCCTGGATCATGTCCAGCCCCATTGCCTGACTGTATTCAATCACGCGCAAAAACACGGGGCGCAATTCCTCAAACTGGTCGATGTGATAACAGTTGGGTTTGGTTGCACCGCCATCGGGTAAACCATCTGCGCCTTTTTTCAACCACATCATTTCGGGCTCGCAGCCGTGGCGTAGGTGCAGTCCGTTGTGGTCTTGCTGAAACTGTTCGTGAATTCGACGGAGATTGCCTCGACAGTCAGAAGTGAGATAAGCTCCCGCGTCCACTGGCTCTTCCCGGTTGCGGAAGCAGGTGCAGAAGACTCTAGCAACGCGATGATCCCAGGGCAATTGGCAGAAAGTATCGGGATCGGGAATGGCGACTAGTTCTGAAGCTTCTGGTCCGTAACCGATGTAGTTGCGATGGCGATCGAGGTATAGGTTGGCGGTCGCACCGTAAACAAGCTGAATGCCGCGATCGGCGATCGCCTCCCAGTGGTCAGCGGGCACGCCCTTACCCACAATTCGCCCCGTAACTGAAATGAACTGGTAGTAGATGTATTTGATCCCCAGTTCGTCAATCTTGGCACGTACCTGCTTCACCAGTTCAGCCCGCCCTTCTTGGGCAACGTAAGCTTCTAGCTGGGTTCAGAGTATCGGTTTTGGTTAAGGTTCCAGTCACGGTTTATGCCTCCAGAGACGCTAGAGAGTCTGTTGGTAGTAAACCGAGCTTGTTATAACAGCTCTGTATTCAGAGATACGTTGTGATGACTTTTATGCAGGTGTAACAAGACGAGTGTAGAGTGGAATAAAAGGTGAAAGCCAGAACTTACAAGGGTTTTGTTGTACCGCTCCACTCTACGTTTAATTCGTTCGCCTTCTTGTAGTTGTCGCTATAAAAAGTTGAAGTATGAATTTTAGTAAGGGTGCCGCGTAAAGCGCGGCACCCTTACTAAAATTCATGCCTAGATGGAGCAACGCCAATTTCTTTTGAATCTTTTAAAGATGATGCGCGTGCTTCGTCAAACCTGAAGCTCAAACAGCAATTCGCGGGAGGCAGGATTTTCTTTCCACTTTTCGGGAGGACTCCATAGCGTTACTCTGTAAAATTGAACAGTCACGATTTCATTTGATTGGTCACTGTTACGAGTTGCCACCTGCCAAAGTGCTTTTAAGCGGTCTTCTTGCCCCATATCTTTGCCTACTACTAGTGATTCTTCGCTGTCTGTCAGAATGTGCCTGACCATACCCCGGTAGCTGTTGAACGGAATTTCTTGTTTCAAAGTTTGGTTCAGGTTGATTATCTCGCCTGATGCTCCTAAAGGAACAATTTCAAGCGTTTGTCGCTGAGCTCCGAGGATAACTTCAAATGTGGGATAGCAGGCGAAGGGCCAGGCTGATTTGATTCCAGCGATGCCAAAGGGGACATTGACGAAAATTAGAAATGTGCTGAGCATAACCAGTGTGCGCGATCGCCATGCCTGATTAGCTCTAAAGTCGTCAGGATTAGAGGTAGTCTGGCGCAGATCACAGGTTCTAGAGCCAGTCATAGTGCAATAAATGCGATCACAAACTGCAAGAACGGGAAGAATATACAGCAGTGGCAAAATTGGCCAGAAAATTGGCACTCGGAACGACAGCGCCCGATAAGCTGCAAACCCTTTCCAGGTGCTTTGACTAACGACAGTATGTACATCTGCAAGAATACCGCCAGAGTCAAGCCAGGTCAGATTGTGAGCTGCTAGCGCTGTCTTATCCAAAGCATTGACGTAAGTAATGCGATCGAACAAGTCAAATACTCTTATGGTGGCGATCGCGCGACGAAAGAGCTTGTCGTTGCCGTTGTACACCACGTACATATCCTTTGGATAAAGACGTAGACCAACCCACTTCAGAAGCCCATACCAATTTACAAAGCTGACATAGCACACTTGCAGCGTCCAGAAGCTAATCCGCATAATAAACTCGACAGCCGAGTGAAACGAGAAGCCGATGAGCGCAATCCAAGGACGAAAGCGGGGTAGAAAGACCAGGAAAATGAATGCAGCCTCAAATAGGATGGCACTGAGAGCCATTGGCATAAACAAAGCAGGATAGTTATCAACTCTGAAACCTGGTACCCAATGGTTTTCTAGCCATTTGCGATAAAGATGATATCTAAAGTTATCGGTAAATACCCAGTCCAACCCAGAGATCCAGAACTTTCGCACACCCGGAAAGAAGTAAACGCTGCCAATAACCAACCAGACAAACCGCAGCGGTAGAGCGTAGGCTTGAGAAGCAGCAGGTGGAGCTACAACTCCCTGGTCAGCTCGCTTCCAGGCAGCAAAGACTGCATCGCAAGAGAAATAATCACCGCAGCGACTAGCTGCCAAAATTGCCGCGATCCATATGAGATGGTGATAATGGCCCACATTGCCGTAAAGCTGAGGAATTCCTAGGGCATAAACTCCAACGATTACGGTTACCCATGCAGAAATGCTAGTAAATAGACCAATTAAGGCTGCAAAACTAGCAAGGAAAAGTAGGTAACACGCAAATCTTGCTAATGGTTCATTAATAGGAATAATGGGAGTTAGCCACTCTAGACCAAAGGGTGCAACTCTCAACTCAGTGGGTAAACGGCTTAGTCTAAGGGTTGTGCCCAAATCAATCCATTGGCACAGTGCTGCAAAGAAAAAGATGCGAAATACTGCCAGGTTGAGAGGATGGGTTACAGCATTAAAGAAGTTGCTGAAAATTTGTTGACTCCACTCACGGTTATGAGTGGCAAGCAGCAGCAGGTAAATAAACAGAAACACAAAACCAGTGCGTGAGAAAGCCAGTCTAAATTGGTGCCCAAAGTTATTGGCAATCGTAGTGGAGCCAAATTCTACTGGCAAAAAGAAGTAAGATACAAGTCCCGCTGCAAGACATAGCGCAGTTAATAATGCCGTAATCCATAAAACTCTTTCATTGAGAATTTTTGGAAGGTTTTGCTGTATTTGCATTGTTTTTGATCCCTCGTAGGTAGGGTCTGACAGAGTTAAAAGAAATTGAAAACGAATCCTGCTGTTGCTTTTACTCGATGAAAGCTTATACCGACTTGACTTGGAGCTTGCACAGAGCCTTCCCTTTGCAAATAGGGCTCAAGGCTCTGTGCTGTTTAGTTTCAGGAAGAATTAGTGTTACATTCCCTAATTGAGCAAAGGCATAGATCAAATAGGGTCATTTGAGCAGTTGTGCTCGTTCTTAGCAGCTCCGATTTGGAGCCTAGGAAGGATAGTTAGGTTGGGAAGTGTAAAAAGATGATTGAATGAAATGTATGGCAGTCTCAAACTTTTTATGAGATGAACAAATTGGGAGAGGTACACTCTGCCGAAGCATAGATCTCCCAAGGAATTTAGGATTTTTCAAAGTAAAATGCTAGCGGTAGCATAGCCTATCTAAAGTGTCGATTTGTATAATTAACATATTGATTTATGCCTGTTTTCATAAAGATTAGAACAAGGAAAAGGCTGAGGGTTAACCCTCAGCCTTTTCCTTGTTCTGACTTAAACACTCAGTGCTATAACTGCTTGCTTAGTGTAAGAAATGGCGTACTCCGGTGAAGATCATAACCAGTCCCAGTTCGTTTGCCGCCTGAATAGAATCCTGGTCGCGCAAGCTGCCTCCAGGTTGGGCGATCGCCTCTATCCCCGCTGAGGCTGCTAGCCGCACGGAGTCATCAAACGGGAAAAAGCCATCGCTGGCTAGAGTGGCTCCTTGGGTGCGATCGCCTGCTTGCTCCAGAGCGATTTTGACGGAACCGACGCGATTCATCTGTCCCGCTCCGACGCCGCGTGTGGTGCGATCGCTCGTGACGACGATAGCGTTGGACTTGACGTGTTTTGCCACTTTCCAGGCAAACATGAGTTCTTCTAGCTGCTCTGTGGTGGGTTGGCGTTCTGTGACGACGCGCCAGGTTGTTGGGTCGGTGAGGTAATCGTCGCTTGATTGAACGAGGAAACCACCTGCGATCGCCTTTACCGTTTCAGATGCGCCTCGATTTAGGTCAGGTAAAATCAGCACTCGCAGCTTTGACTTTTTCGTCAAAATTTCTTCAGCTTCGGGGTCGCAGCCTGGAGCGACAATGCATTCTAGAAAAGTTTGGGTCAGGGCGGTGGCGGTAGCTGCATCAATGGAGCGACTGAGCGCAACAATGCCACCAAATGCTGAGGTTGGATCGGCATTCAATGCTTTCTCGTAGGCTTCTGACAGACTATTCCCGACTGCTACACCGCAAGGGTTGGTGTGCTTTAGAATTGCTGCTGCTGCCGTCTCAGAAAATTCCGAAATAATCCGTCGAGCTGCTTCTAGATCAACCAGGTTGTTGTAACTCAGTTCCTTGCCCTGGAGCTTTTGAGCCGCTGCCCAACCAGAAGGAACTGTTCCGGTTTGATACCAGGCTGCGGGTTGATGTGGGTTTTCGCCATAGCGCAAAGTTTGCACCTGCTGTCCTGACAGGGTGAAACGTTGGGGCAATGTTTTTTGCTCCCCATCTGATTTGCTTTCGGTTGTCTGGCTGCTGAGGAATTGGGCGATCGCCTGGTCATAATTCGCCGTGTGCCAAAAAGCTTGTTGAGCGCAGGCTTGCCGAAATTCTAAAGAAGTTTCCCCGCCCTGTTGGCGCAATTCTTGCAGGTAACTGTCATATTGCGACGGATTGCACAAGACTGCCAGATGAGCAAAATTTTTGGCAGAGGCTCGCAGCATAGCTGGCCCACCGATGTCGATTTCTTCGATCGCCTCCGGCAGCGTTACTTCTGGTTTGGCGATCGTCTGCTCAAACGGGTAGAGGTTCACCACGACTAAATCAATCGGGCGAATTTGGTTTGCTTCCAGGTCTGCGAGATCTTGGGGCAGATCTCGCCTTGCTAAGATGCCGCCATGAATGCGAGGATGCAGCGTTTTTACCCGTCCGCCCAAAATTTCAGGCGATCCGGTGTAGTCAGAAACTTTGGTAACTGGAATGCCAGCCTGTTTCAACACCTGAGCCGTTCCGCCGCTGCTGAGCAGATCAAACTCAAATTCTTCTACTAGAACGCGGGCTAGTTCAACTAACCCGGTCTTATCCGATGTACTCAGCAATGCCAGACGCGCCATGATAGCCCTACCTCTAGGTAGTCAGTTTTTTGTGCATTTCCCAGGATAGGTGGAATTGCCGCTTCTGTGAAATATGATTACAAGAGCAAAATTACTTAACGCAGGATGTCTTTACAAGCGATCGCCCTTCCCTCTGCCATTAACCCGCCTCAAGGCTTGTTTGTTGCGCTGCACGGTTGGGGTGCAAGTGCTCAAGACGTGGCATCGCTGGCTCCAATGCTGCATTTGCCTGGCTACCAGATGCTTTTCCCCGATGCACCATTTCCCCATCCCTATGCGCCTCAGGGCAAGATGTGGTACAGCTTTCCGCAAAGCTACACGTTTCAGAGCAACGTCTTTGGCAATCAGCCTGACTTAGCCAAAAGTAGACAGCAGCTCACAGAATGGCTGAAATCCTTGCCTGAAATTACTGGAATTCCTCTTTCCCATACCATCTTGGCGGGGTTTTCTCAGGGAGGTGCGATGACGTTGGACGTGGGTACACAGTTACCATTAGCAGCCCTGATGATTTTGAGTGGCTATCTCCATGCTCCCCTTGCAACACAAACTTCACAATTCCCGCCTATCCTCATGGTGCATGGCAGGCAAGATCAGGTGGTGCCGCTGCGGGCCGCACAGCAAGCGCGAGGTAGCCTACTAGAACTAGGGGCAACTGTGCAGTATCACGAACTAGATATGGGGCACGAAATTCGACCAGTAGTCCTAGAGCTTATGCAAAACTTCATCCGCGAGAAGGTTATAAAGCTGGGCGAGAAAGCGTAGAACGACATAGGATATTAGAGAGAATTGCATCTGTGATCCTACCGGGGTTACTGGGCACGGATGTTTCTAAGGGGGACCGCCATGAAGACACTGCACTTTTCTGCACCTAACCTTGCAAAGTTCACTGAAACAGAAGTGGCTGAACTAGCCAAACGGCTAGAGCAAGACGAATACACAGACGCTTTTGAAGGGCTGAACGACTGGCACTTACTGCGGGCGATCGCTTTCCACCGTCCGGAGATGGTAGAACCCTACCTTTATCTGCTTGATTTGGAAGCCTACGACGAAGCCTGAGTATCACTTGCTGTTTCGCTGATGTAATCTCCCGATTTGCCGCCAGTCTTACTGAGCAGGTGGATTGCCTCAATTTGAATTGATTTTTCCAACGCTTTGGCCATGTCATAGAGCGTCAGTGCGGCAACTGAAACGGCTGTTAAAGCCTCCATTTCTACGCCCGTTTCTGATTTTGTTTTCACTTCTGCTTGAATCTGGTATCCAGGCAAATCCGCGTCTGGTGAAATCTGCACTTCCACCTTTTGTAGGGGAAGTGGGTGACAGAGTGGAATCAGTTGAGCGGTTTGCTTGGCTGCCATGATTCCTGCTAGCCTTGCCGTGCCCAAAACGTCTCCTTTCGGGGCATTTCCCGACTGGATAGCAGCAAACGTGGTTGGCAGCATTCGCACTCGGCCAGCGGCGATCGCCCGTCGCACAGTTGCCGTTTTTGTTGACACGTCTACCATTTGAGCCTGCCCCTGCTGATCGAGATGGGTCAGGGATGGCTGGGAAAAATCGGAGGGGAAAGAATTTCTTGTCATGGCGTTCAGTTATGATAGGATAGTAACTCGAAGCAAGGGCTTGTAGCTCAGTGGACTAGAGCACGTGGCTACGGACCACGGTGTCGGGGGTTCGAATCCCTCCTAGCCCGTCCAATATGTTTGATTCAGGGGATTGGTAACACCAATCCCCTATTTTTTTGCTTTGCACGGTTTGGCATTGCTAAACCGCTATTTAATCGCATAAACGTCCTCGCCGCGTCCGGTAGCAAATTGGAAGGAGTGTCCTAAGCTTTTGCTCGATAGGGTAAGAAAAACGATCAGACTGAGGAATGCTAGCCCTGCGGTCAAACCGAAGACGTTTTTGTAGCCCGTCTGAGTGGCGATCGCTCCCGCAATGGGTCCGGCGATCGCAATTCCCACATCAAAGCCAACCATACACAAACCAAAGACTTTGCCTCGCTCATTAGCGTGCGATCGGTCTGCCATCAGCGCTGAAATCATCGGGATTAGCGTTCCTGAGCCTGCACCCTGTATGGCTCCAGCTAGCAAAAACGAAGCGGCACTGTTTGCCTGCCACAGCAACATCATTGCTGTGGTGTAAAACACCAAGCTGAGTGTGATGAATGGACCTCGCCCGTAGCGGTCAGAAGCCCGACCCGCAACGATGCGAATGCCGAAACTGGCGATCGCCGCTGCAGTATAGAACAATCCAACGTTCAGGTTTACTCCAACTTCTTTGATAAATAGCGGCACAAAAGTACTGAGTGTGCCGAATGCTAGCCCGATCAACAGCAGCACGGTAGCTGGAATCCGAATGCGCGGACTGCCGAGCATCTGCCAAAACTGACCAGACGGTTGAGCTGACGATGGATCAAGTGGGTGAACTGACTCAGGTTCCTGAATCCGGGCGGTACAGATCCAGCCCAATCCGCCTAACGCCGCTGCTGCTAAAAACATTGGCTCATAGCCAACCCATTCCTGTAGAAATCCCCCCATTGCTGGACCTAACGCCAGCCCTAGCGGATTGACTAAGCTCATGTAGCCAATCAGTTCGCCCCGATGCTCGACGGGCGATAGGTCTACGACTAAGGCAGTGTAGGCTAGCGCAAAAGCAGAAATACTGATGCCGTGAAAGGCTCGAATTGCTATCAATAGCGGAATTGAGTCGGTAAGCAAATAGCCGAGGGGGGCGATCGCCACCGCTGCAATGCCAATTAGCAGAACTATTTTGCGTCCCCGGCGATCGGCTAGTGTCGCCAGACTAGGACGAGACGCTAACAGCCCGACTGCAAATGCACCCATGACAATGCCAATGTCTTGGCTGGTACCTCCTGCATCCTGAATGTAAAGCGGTAAAGTTGGCAAAAGTGCCGCTAAACCTGACCAAAATAAAAGCCCCGCTGCAAACAGCACTAGCAGATCATGCTGTAGCTTCGGGCTAAGAGTCTTCAACAGTTTCAAAATTTTTAGTCCGTTTAACGAAGCAATTCCTTTGTTATCTTCTTTTAATCATGAACAAAGTCAAACTACTTTGCAGCTCGCCTAATCGACTTTGCTGCTTTTGCACGGCGCATCGTTTGAGTAAGTTGCTAGTTCTCGATAGCCTGTCGTCTCATCGAGTTCACGTTTGAAGTTAATGCTTATCGTCGATTGCTGGTTGGGTAGCACACCTGACTTACAGCCATTTTCCGATGGGTAAGCCATAGCGTGGGGGTCGTTCGCGAACGCCCCCTACAGGGATTTGTGATTTATCCAGGTGGAAACGGCTGTAAGGGCATAGCATTCGAGCAGAACCTTTGGTCTATGACAAAATTTATTTGCCGAACGCTATGCCCCTACGGGGTACTGGAATAAAACTTGAGCGCGAAACCCGTGATTTCGCGCTCAATAGTGACGTTAGTGACGTTATAAATTTAGGTGGACTGCTCCCGTTACCAGAGGGCGCGAGGGGCAGGGGGTGGCGTGGCTGGCGTAGAGGTGACAGGCACAGGAGTAATTCTTTCTGGCTCTGACACGGGTAGTGGGGTCGTTTCTTGGCGGACGGTTTCTCGTTCTACGATTGTTTCAGTTTCACTACTCTCGCGGACGGTTTCTTGCTCAGTTTCGTCTACCGTTTCTGCCTGAGTAGTTTCGTCTGGTTCGTCAACACGGGCTTGCTGCACCGTATCGGGAGCGAGCGCCACATTCACAATGTCGTTGCCCGGTGTCGTTGTCACGAGGACTTCATCCCCAGGTCGGAGGCTGCTGAGAACCTGCGGATTGACATTAGGCAGCGTGCGGTAGGACCCGTTGGCTAGTCGGACTCGCACGTCTCCATCGTTAGAGACGCTAACGACCTCAGCCCGTACTTGGTTTAACCCATTGGCTGGATTGACTTGTACTTGACTGATGAGCTGTCCATCGGTCTGATCAGCGAGGGGAAGGGCGATCGCCTTCTCTGAAAGGCTTAGACCAGCGGCGATCGCCGTCAACATTGCGCCACCTAGCGCGACTCGCTTACGTAAACCCATGATCGAGAATTCTCCTAACGTGATTTGCGGTCAAAGTCAAAATTCGCTTAGTGCAGTCCAGAAACCGGGCAATTAACGCAGTTCACACAATCCACATGAATCACACAATTCACATGAACAATTCGCATGAAATTATTCGCAGCAAAATACTGCACGACTGTGCAAATTGCGCCACACAGTTAGACAGCTAGCTGTCTGTAAACGGTGTAGACCTATTTCTGCTTGCGTTAAAGCAATTGAGCTAGTTAAAGGCAGTGCAAACCCTGTAGGGAAGGGGTCGGAGCGTTAAATGCTAATAAAACATTGTTTTTCCAAAGCGCCCTGCTCTAGTCTAATTCCTTAAATATGGATGTCAAAGCTTGAAACTTCGGCAGAATCGCTCTTAATGACGATTTTTGGCATAAATTCGCAAAATTTTCCTTTATAACAAAATTAGGCTCTCTGCATAAAGCATTTTTTGAAGTGTGAATGGTAGCGCAGTGGAATCGCCATTCACATAGGAGAGCTATTGAGCAGGGTGAAGTAGGTATAAGACGAGTGTTCCCGTCTCTCAAACTTTCTCTTTAGCGGGTGGAGTAATGCCAGTTTTACTTAGGGCATTGTCGATTGTCCTGAGAAATTCAAGGTCTTCTTGTGGCAATGCAGCGCTGTGATTGAAGGGTAAATCTTCAGTGACAGGCTGTTTTTCCAGAAAAGCAAATGCTTGCCGAAACTGTTCGGGAGTGGCTTGAATGGGTGCGTCGAGGTGGCAGGGAATAATTCGCTGAAAATTCCAGCGAGCTATTTGGTTAGCCCAGTCCAGCGTTTCCTGGGGGGCGCGGTTGAGAATTAGCGTTTGCAGAATCGGCGCGACGAAGAGTCGTCCATTTCCCCGGAGGGCATCAAATGATCGCTTCCAGTCTGGCTTCCACTGAAACGGGAACCAGCCGAAGAGGGCTTTTCTGGAGCGATCGGGAGCTTTTAAGGCTTCTCGAAGCGATCGCCACGTCTCTGTGACTTCTAAGGCATTGGGCTGAAAGTAGAACGCAAACAGGGCTATTCGCTGCCATCCCTTATGACGGTTGGCTTCAGTGTCCTGGATCGGCTCGAACGGGCTGTCTTTAGCGTGAAACAGCAGCGGATAGGGGTCGAGTTGGACAACGGCGGGCGGGTCTTCGGGCACAGAGAGGACGGAATCGGTGACGAGTAGGGTGTGCGATCGCCGATGAAACAATGCCACCTCTTCAAATTTGCCTGGGCCAAGCTCAATCGGACCTAAAGTGGCATAGTCAAATTCCTCAGCGAAAGGTGCTTTGCTGCTGTCTTGGGGCAATTCCTGCGTCCGTTTTGCCGGAAACCCCAGCCAACTCAACGGTAGATTGAACGGAAAACTCCACTGATTTGGGGCAATGAAAACCTGCGCTGTGGGAAATTGTCTGGCAAACGGACCAACAAAGACTTTATGCTCTAGCCCTGAAATAGTTGGCAGGATGATGTACTTTACATCGCCGTGCACGGTAACCAATTCCTTAACCAGACGAATGCATTCTGGAGTCGGCGCGACCGGAGCATAGACCAATAGCCCGCCTTGCTCAAGCTTTACGACCGTCATCCGAATGGGCACCGTGACGTAGAAGATGCCTTGAATCTGATCAAACGTCCAGACCGTTTCAGGCACTACTTCCTGACGAATGGTTTGTCTCTTACCGTAGGGGTAAAGCGGCAAGGTAAACCAAAACCGCCAGCGAAAATCCTCAGCCTGGTTGCTCAAGATTGCCTCTTTCTGTGTGTCTTGCACGTTCATCGTGGCTCTATCCACGCCCTTCTCTCTGAACTTAACTCTAGTTTCTCATGGGCGCTGCTGGTTCTGAGTACGAAATTGAATAGAACATTGAATGGAACGCAGTGAGTGCAAGCCTTTTGTATGTAGAGTCACGAAATTCCCCGGAAACGCTGCTTATACTGGGTCAATCTTGATTCACATCCAGCGAGTGCAATTATGCTAGTTACCAAGCAGCCTGTATTTCAGCGATTTTGGTATCCGGTCATCCCAATGCAGCAGTTGGCAGATGGACCTAAACCGTTTGTGTTGTTGGGGCAACCGATTGTGCTGTGGCTAGATGCATCAGGAAAGCCTGCGGTAGTGCGCGATCGCTGCTGTCATCGCACTGCTAAGCTCTCTCTGGGTAAAGTGGTTGAAGGCAATATCTGCTGTCCCTATCACGGCTGGGAGTTTGACGGATCGGGAGCTTGCGTCCACATGCCCCAATCTAAAGACGGCGCAATTTCTTCTAGCTATAGAGTAGATGCTTATTGCTGTGCAGAACGTTATGGCTATGCCTGGGTGTGTTTAGGGAAACCCCTAGCTGATATTCCTGCGATCGCTGAGGCGGATGATCCAACCTATCGTCTAATCCATGAGTTTTACGAACCTTGGAAATGTGCAGGGCTGAGGGTAATGGAAAATGAGATGGATCTAGCTCATCCTACCTTTGTTCACACCACAACCTTTGGCAGTGAAGAGCATCCAACTCCAGACTTTATTGATGTGACGGAAACAGAATATGGACTCCATGCTCATAGTGTGTTGGGTGTGGTGAATCCTGAATTGCAACAGCAAAATCTAAAAATGAGTGACAGCATAACCTACCGCACACTAGATATGGATTGGTTTATGCCGTTTACTGTGTCGTTACGAATTGCTTATCCAAACGGGTTAGTTCATATGATCGTGAATACCATGACTCCAATTGATGATGGCACTTCTCAAATGGTGCAATTTTGCGTCCGAAACGACACCGAGTCCGAGACAAAAAGTAGTGACGTGATTGCATTTGATCGCGCCGTTACACTAGAAGATAAACTCATTTTGGAATCTACCGATTACGACGTGCCACTTACGCTCAACAAAGAGCAGCACATGTTTACGGATAAACCGGGAATTGTAATTCGTAAAAAGATCGCGGCTTTGCTCAAGGCTCATGGTGAAGTGGAGCAAACCAGAGAGACAACTGGAGTGTCACTTCAGCCTCTGAACAGGGTAGCTGATACACGAGTTAAGGTGTATTAAATTCCAATAGAGTAAAGTTTTACAAAAGACTCACTTCGCCTAAAGCTTGAATTTGTTGATCAGAGTATCCAGCAGCACGTAAGGGTTCAATGATATCTTGCTGGAGGTTGGGGACGTAGCAGGCGATCAGGCTAGCTTCAGAGGTGGTGGGAATGATGTGAGTGGAGGCGATCGCCGCTGGCAAAATGCATGATTCCCCTTTTTCTAGTTGCTCGGTGCCTCCCTCAAATTCAAGCTGCACTGCCTCCCCCACGTTAGAGAGCGTGACACAGCGATGGGGATGAGACGGTTCTACGTGTGGTTCAGTCAGCGTCCAGCGCTCTAGCGCAAAATAGGGTCCGGCACAGCAAACAACCCGCTGATTTTTGCCTTCGGATAAGCGAAGTCCAGAGTTTGGATGAGGATTATAGTGAGTTCGCAACTCATCTAGAGCCGCATTGATGTTAGCGTGCCATTCCTCCTCACTATGTTTCCTTCCATAGAGGTCAGTTGGCATCACCATTTGCCCCAAGTCAGAGGTTTGCTGCACCTCAAACACCAGTGCATCCGGTCCAAAGGAGTGGATGATTCCTCCTGGCACATAAATGGTGTCTCCTGCCTGAATCGGATAGCGACACATCACCGAATCGTAATCCTGCGCCACGAATGCATCAAATAGCTGACTGCGGCTAAACTCACCTTTGAGTCCTGCCAGAATGGTTGCCCCCGGTGCAGCCCAGAGAATGTGCCACGCTTCGGTCTTGCCGTTTAGCTCACCATGAATTCGAGTGGCTGTTTCATCATCAGCGTGGAGATGAACGGGCAACATGTGAGAAGCATCAATGAATTTTTCGAGTAGCGGAAAGTGAGGCCCGCGCCACCCTTTTCCAACTAACTCGTCAGGATGAGCAAGCGTTAATTCATGTAGAGTTTTGCCCTTCAATGAACCATTTGTCACCGTTCCCGTGGTGTCGCGGTAGTCGCTGATTTCCCAAGTTTCGGCAATGATTCCCTCTGGCAAATCACGCTTGCCGAGATGTTCAGGAATTAACCTTTCGCCAAAAACATAGTGCCGAATGTGAGCGGTGAGTTTGAGTGGATACCAGTTCATGGTGAGCAATGCCTCTATAAACCAAAAATTCTTGCGGGGCGGTTCGCGAACCGCCCCTACGCTATGGCTTAAGTCTTGCCAACTGTTACGCCTGCTTGAGCTTCTAGTGCTTTGACCAAGGCAGACGCATTTTCTTCGCCCCAGCCTTGATTGACTGCCGCTTTTAAGTTTTCTCGAATGGCTGCTGCTGCCGGAATCGGTGAGTTCAGGTCTTGAGCAAATTGGGCGATGAGATTGGCATCTTTGAGCATCCATTTGAGGGCAAAACTGGTGCTAAAGTCGCGCTTCATCAGTGCCGCTCCAACGCCGTCGAATAGGGGCGATCGGAAGTCTACCACTCGCAACACGTCTAGCACATCTTGTGGATTAAGACCTGCCTTCGTTGCCAAAATGAGAGATTCTGCTAATGCTTCAATTTGAGCTGCCACAATCAAGTTGCCCGTCAGCTTCATTGCTGCACCTTTGCCCGTTTCACCCATGTAGTGAAGGGATTCGCTCAGTGGCTCCAGGATAGGTTTAACTTGCTCGAAAACTTCACGTTTGCCGCCAACCACGATCCAGAGTCCACCTGCTGCGGACTCATTTTTGCTGCCAAATACAGGTGCATCCAGGAATTCAACCTGCTTCTCGGCGTAGGCAGCAGCTTCGCGGTGACTGGTTTTGGGGTGAACGGTACTCAGGTCGATCGCAATTTGTCCTGCACGAACACCTGACAATACGCCATTTTGCCCAAATATTAAACTTTCAACGGCTGCATCGTCGCCCAAACAGTACATCACCACATCTGCTTCTGCAACAGCCTGGGCTGGGGTTTCTGCTTGAGTTGCGCCTTGTTCAACCAGTGGTTTACAGCGATCGCCATGACGATTCCAAACCGTCAGTTTATAGCCTGACTTCAGCAAGTTTTGGGCCATGCCGCTGCCCATAATTCCTAGACCGAGATAAGCAATGTGTTGCATTTGAGGGATGGGGGTTAGAGGCTAGGGAGTGTTTTATGGGGGTTAGGGGAGTTTAATGTTTTTGGAGATCTCCCTAAACCCCCCTAGGAAGGGAGACTTTGAGCGATTCAGTTCTCTCTTTATTAAGGAATTAAGGAGGATTAGAGGGAAAAAGGCTGAAACACACCCTCGTCCCTAGCTTCCAGCCCCTAACCCCTCTCTCCTCAAGTCTGATACCGTGTCCTGAGCCGATCAATTGTCACCGCAATAATAATCACTAGTCCTTTGACGACTAACTGCCAGAAGAAGGAGACGTTGAGCAAAGTTAAACCGTTGTTGAGCAGAGCAATGATTAGAGCTCCGAGGAGGGTTCCCCAAATAGTACCTATGCCACCTGTGAAGCTGGTGCCCCCCAAGATGACAGCAGCGATCGCATCTAACTCATAGCCCTGACCGAGCATTCCAGTAGCGCTGTAGAGGCGGCTAGCACTCATCACGCCACCTAAACCAGAAAGCAAGCCACTTACGCCATAGACAAATAGCAGGACCCAACTCACTTTAATTCCAGTCAGGCGTGCTGCTCGTGAGTTGCCACCCACGGCATAAATGTGAGTGCCTAACACAGTACGCCGCAGGATAAACCAGCTTGCGATTATCGTTGCTAGAGCAATAATTACCAGCCAGGGAATTGGACCTAAATAGTAGTTACCAATCCAGGCGAAATTTATTTCCCGGTTGATTACCGTTGTACCGTTGGCGATTAGGTAGGCAAGTCCGCGTAAGCCCGTGTAGGAACCCAACGTGACGATAAAAGGCGGCAAATCCAGGTAGGCTATCAGCGCCCCGTTGACTAACCCCAGCCCCAAGCCTGCCAGCAGAGCTGCCGGAACAGCCAGCGCGTCCAGTCCTGGAATGAGGGAAACCAGTACAGAGACGACCGCCGTTACGCCCAAAATTGAGCCAACGGAGAGGTCAATTCCCCCTGTCAGAATTACAAACGTCATCCCAGCCGCCAGGACGATGTTAATCGAAGCCTGACGCACCACGTTGATTAAGTTGCCTGTCGAGAGAAAGTTGGGCGTGAGAACGGAGAACAAAATGCAGATAATCAGCAAAATCGGCAAGATACCTGCAAGCTGAAATAGGGTGCGAAGGGACTGGCGCTTGCGGGTGCGGCGATCGCTCCTTCTTGCTTCTTCACTACCTCTTAGCTGGGTTTGACTCATGACTGGCTAACCTCCTTAGCTCCCGTAGCGTAGGCCATAATATTTTCCTGGGTGATTTTGGTTCCGGTGGTGCCGCCGACTTCGCCGACCAAGTGCCCTTCACGCATAACTAAGACGCGATCGCTCATTCCAACAATTTCCGGTAACTCACTGGAGATCATCAGAATCGCTACCCCTTGCGCTGCTAGGTCACTGATGATGCGATAGATCTCACTTTTGGCACCGATATCCACCCCCCGCGTCGGCTCATCTAACAGCAGCACTTTGGGATTGATGGCTAGCCAGCGAGCCACTAACAGCTTTTGCTGGTTGCCGCCTGACAGGTCTATCGCTCTGGTCGCAGGACTGGCAACCCGAATTCCCAAGTTATTGATTGCATCAGCGGCAATCTGCTTGAGGACACCAAAGTTCATCACCCCTGCCGTGGATCGTTTGCCTAAAACATTCATAGTGATGTTTTGGCGAGAAGTCATTTCCAGGAAGAGTCCCTGATCTTTGCGGTCTTCAGGCACGTAGGCGATGCCATTGGCGATCGCATCTTTTGGGCTAGAAATGTGTAGCTTCTTCCCATTCAGGAAAACCTCCCCTGCTGTTGCCGGATCAGCCCCAAAAATCAGCCGAGCCAGTTCTGTTCGTCCGGCTCCGACCAATCCTGCCAGCCCAACAATTTCTCCCGCGTAAAGTTCAAAACTGGCGGGTTGCACCTTGCGTCCATCGGCTAGTCCTTTAACTTCCAAAACGGGTGCAGAAGGAGAAGAAGGGGCGATCGCCTCTCCGGATGAATCCACTAATGAATCTGCTGATGTGCGGGATGATGAGTGCGACTTGTGTTCATAGAAATCACCCAAAGCACGACCCACCATCATTTGCACCAAACGCTCTGAAGAAATTTCAGACTTTTCTAACGTGCCAACGTACTCACCATCCCGCAAAACGCTAACGCGATCGGCGAGCCGATACACCTCCGCCATTCGGTGGCTAATGTAAATGATGGCAATCCCGTCATCTCGCAACTGACCAATTAGCCGAAAGAGCTGTTCCGTTTCCCGATCAGACAGGGCGGCGGTTGGCTCGTCCATCACCAAAATTCGGCTTTTGTCCTTCAACGCCCTGGCAATTTCTATCTGCTGCTGTTCAGCAATGGATAGTGTAGACACCAGCGCATCTTCACCAAAACCGGCACCCAAGCTTTTCAACAGTGCTGCTGCCTCTTGCCGCATCTGATCACGCTGCAAAAACGTTGCTGCCTTAGTGCGCTCGTGCCCCATGAAAATGTTTTCCGTAACGGTGAGATTTGGCGCAACGTTCAACTCCTGATAAATCAGCGTAATACCTGCCTTTCGAGCATCATTGGGGTCGGCAATGCGAACCGTCTCACCGTTAATTTGAACCTCACCCGTATCAGCAGTGTAAGCCCCCGCCAATATTTTCATTAATGTGCTTTTGCCTGCTCCGTTTTCACCCATGAGTGCATGAATTTCTCCAGGGAAAATGGTTAGGCTTACGTCCCGCAACGCATACACACCATGAAAACTTTTACTAATGCCCCGCATTTGCAGTACAGGCTGAGTGGGGGCAGAAACGACATTACTAGTAGTCATAAGTGTTCTGGGTCATTGGTCATTGGCACTGATGTAGAGGTTGAGATCTCCAACTTCTTGAAGAAGCCGGAGATCCAAGCGCTCTTGGTTAAAGGTCATCGCTTACTAGGACAAATGGCGAAACTATTCGCTTGTCCAGCCTTTGTACTGGTCTATGTTGTCTCTGGTAATCAGTTCTACCGGAACGAGAACCGTTGATTCAGGAGGTGGGTTACCCTGCACAATGTCATTGCCTACCTCAACGGCTGTAACTGCCATTTGGAAAGGATCTTGAGCTGCCGTTGCCACGAATAAACTATCCTCATTCTTGAGAGCATCAACGGCTTCGGGCGCACCATCTACCCCCACGATGAAAAACTCATCTCGCTGGGCTTGTTTTGCGGCTAGCTCTGCCCCAATTCCGGTGGGGTCATTGATCGCAAATACAGCATCAATATCAGAGAAGGAGGTGAGCAAATCACTCATCACCCTCAAGCCACCTTCACGACTGCCCTCAGCGTTCTGATCTTGGGAAAGGATGTTAATGTCAGGATATTTTGCCAGAACATCGGTGCAGCCATTTACCCGGTCGATTACCGCAGACACAGGCGGACCATTAATAATGACGATATTGCCTTGACCTTCAATGCGATCGGCAATGTACTGACAAGCTAATTCGCCTGCCTGGACGTTGTTAGACGTGACGGTTGCGTCTACGCCTCCTTCAGCCGCCACGTCAACGGCTATTACTGTTGCACCTGCCTGCTTTGCCTGAATTACTGCGGGAGCAATTCCCTCACTGTCTGCTGCGTTCAGCAGGATCAAATCAACTCCAGAAGAAACAAAGTTTTCGATCTGGTTGAGTTGTTGATTCAAGTCATAGCCGCTTGAAACAACTGTTGTCTCTACGTTCTCACCGCCAAACTGCTTGGCTCCAGCTTCTGCCCCTTCCCCAACCTGGACAAAGAAGGGATTGCCTAGGTCACCCACCGTAACACCAACTGACGTGAGTTCTGCACTTTCCCCGTCTTGAGCGCCATTGCTTTGATTGCTTTGACTACCAGGAGGCTGGTCGGTGCAGGCAACTAAAGCGCTGCCAACTAATCCCGCTAAACTGATTGCGATCGCTACTCTCTTCACATTCGTCACCCAGAAATCGCCAGAAGAGAGCTAGATGAAAAACTAAATCTGCTAACGCATTTGTCCCTAAATCAAAGTTAGAAAGTGAGGCAAATCTTGATATCAGAAATTTGTTTGAACCAAAGTAAAGATATCTAACTTCTCAACTTTCAGAAATATTTGCTGTCTCACTTGAGGTAAATTTTTATCAACTCTTTTAGCCTTGCCTAGTCAAAAGATGCGGTAGCAATAATGCTTCTGACATTGTTTTAACAATAGCAAACTAAAACAGGTAATAAATCGTTTTGTGCAACAGGTGAGACACCTGCACCAGCATGATTTGCCTGATTAAAGTTATTGCAACGGCTAGCTAAGTCAAACTAATTTACCTGATTAAAGTGCGGGCAAACAAACCCATCTCCTGAAGAAAACGAAACAAAAAATTGCAGATTTATGTTCGATTTAACTCTCTATTTTTCATCCTCATCCTTAACCTTCTTCCACTACATCCATCTAACAGATTATCTCGAAATGGGGTTGACATTTAGAACATTTTGTAGTGTCTCCTGAAATGAGGAGTTTCAGCATTTTGAGCTCCATATTTCAGTATCAGCTTTAACAAAAAGTAATGACTTATACAAGAGTTGTAACTAACAAAAGTAAAATAGCGTGAACTATTTCAAAGGACACAAGTCCGATTTCGTCCGAAAACTGGACGATTTATCACTGACGGTTTGTCACGAATATGTAGCATTAAGAAAGGGAATCCCCTAAAGAATTCCCTTTCACAATTCTTGCGTTTTTACGAAGCATCCTTCCTAGCGCTGTAATGCAAAAGATCTTGTATCTTTGGGCTTCACAAAAACTTGCTGTTTGGGCTTCAGATTAAGCTGATCAAACTTTTCACGGGTCAGATAAACCGTAACCGCTTGACCATCCTCAAGCGCCAACTCACTTTGAATCTCCCAACCTAAGTGAACCACGCGCTGCACTCTGGCGGGTGCAGTAGAGTCGTCGGGTGAAAGCTGCACTACGACATCATGAGGACGCAAGAAAAGCTGGGGCTGACTGGTCGAAATGCCGCTTTGCTGAAAAATCCGGGCATCCCCAGGAAGGACATTCACTGGGCCGATGAAACTCATGACAAACGGACTAGCAGGATTGTCATAAATTTCGGCTGGGCTACCAATTTGCTCGATTCTTCCCTGATTCATCACGACAATTTCGTCAGACACTTCCATCGCTTCTTCCTGGTCGTGGGTGACGAATACGGTCGTGACATGAACTTTGTCGTGCAGGTTGCGAAGCCAGGTTCGCAGATCTTTACGCACTCTGGCATCGAGTGCGCCAAAGGGCTCGTCTAACAGCAAGACTTTGGGTTCTACGGCAAGCGATCGCGCCAGTGCAACTCGTTGGCGTTGTCCGCCAGAGAGTTGGGAGGGATAGCGATCGCCCAAACTCTGGAGCTGAATCAAATCCAACAGTTCTTCTACACGGTTTTGGATGCGCGGCTTTGGCCACTTAGCGATTTCCAGCCCAAACGCAATGTTTTTGCGAACGGTGAGATGCTTAAACAGCGCATAGTGCTGAAACACAAACCCAATATTTCGGTCTTGCACGCTCTGATGTGTAGCATCCTTGCCTGTCAGATAGACTCTGCCACTGTCTGGTTCTTCTAGCCCAGCAATCACTCGCAGCAAGGTAGACTTTCCAGAACCCGATGGACCTAATAACGCAACGAGTCCACCCGTCTTAATCTCAACGCTTACTTGGTCTAAAGCAAAAAAATTGCCAAACTGCTTAGATACGTTTTCAACCGTAATGCCCACGCGGAAGCCTCCAAACGGTAATCGAGATAAATACAGTTATTCGGTCGGAATGCCGTATTTTATGTTTGTTATTATGGAGCTTCGTGTACCAAAAGTACAGTATCTTCTGTGACTTACCGTAATTTCTTTAGCATTTTGGCAGTATTTCGGCTTATTCTTCCAAATTTTCCTATGGAGAAAAAAAGTCAGGCTAATTCCCTTCTTGGTAGGAGGGAATGTGATTGAGAATGGTGCAAGACTCAAGTAAATACTCTTGGAAGCGAAGATTACTATCAAGGATTTTTGTCTATGCTTGAACCTGATTCTTTTAGATTTGGCTTTCGGAAGCCTGCCCAGGCTTTTCTGGGGTTCTTTAAAGGGCTATTAGGTTCTCGTTGGCCTTCTCTACTGATGTTGCTGCTAGGTGTTTACCTGCCACTGTTAGGATTCGAGACCTTAGCGCTGAAGATTGGAAACTATGAAAGTGGCTTTCCCTGGGATGTTGCCATCCTCTTGTACCTTCACAAGACAGCAAACCCCCATCTCGATCTATTTGCGTCAACGTTCACTAAGCTTGGGGTGTATTGGGGTGTATTTCCGTTTGCCGTTGTGCTTGGCGTGATTTTGCTGAGGCAAAGACAGTGGCGATCGCTTGCTTATCTGCTCACTACGCTTTTAGGTAGTTCGGCCATCAATCTTGCCGCAAAAGGCATGATGCAGCGGATTCGTCCTCATCTATGGGAATCACTTTATCCAGCAGCGTCAGGGTTTGCCTTTCCTAGTGGACATGCCATGTCGAGCATGTCACTCGTTGCAGCGTTGGTTGTCTTGACCTGGGGAAGTCGTTGGCAGAGGTGGGTACTAACGGTTGGCGGACTCTTTGTTGTAGCGATCGGTTGGACAAGAATCTATTTAGGAGTTCACTACCCCAGCGATATTTTGGCTGGGTGGCTAGTTTCGATTGGATGGGCGGTTGGAGTCAGCCTAATTGTTAGACCTCACCTGCGAAGAGCAAGCGTTGACTCGCTCTAGCAAATAAAGCAAGGCGAAATTAGCGGCTACAGAAGTGCTTGAATTGCCATTGAGATTTCGGCATCAGTTGCCAGATTATTGTTGAAGCAAATTTCTGTATGTTGACTGATGAGAGTTCCAATGTATGGCTTTCCTGCTCCTTTTGGAGCAATTAGCATGTAAAGGATTCGACTCATCATTCTTACCTTAAACGTGAAATCACATCAGGCATTCAGGGGATTATCAATTAGCCGTTGCAAGACCGTGTCTAGGTTGGCGATCGCCCCCAACTCTAATTGAAATAAGTCCTCAAGTGCAGAACGCAGCTCGGTTGCGGTACTCAACGTCTTTCGCTCGGTAGGATTGCCCAAATGATGGATTGCAAGCTGGTTATTGCGTAGAGCATAACGCCGATCTGAATCGGGTCTGGCAGCAATAAGTGAATTCACAAAGGGTGAATTAGGATGAGTGGAAATATACCAATTGCTTACCTCATAATCGGGTAGCTGTTGTTCGTGCAGATCAAAAAGATAAAGAGATTTCCACTCCTGCCCGGTAAATGCCTGCATGATGTAGGTACTGTCCTCTCCAATCAAGCGGAATAGCTCATGGGGAGTACTTTGTTGAAAATCTAGCTTTAGAGACAGGGGCGTTGTAAGGGTTAAGCCACCAAATCCAACATCTGCAACATAGGTTTCTCCATCCAGATCAATTCGTAGCAACATGTGGGTACGAGGCATAATGCTTCCTTTGGGAAGACCCCAAAGTACACGAGCCGCCAAGTTTTTCACTTGAAAGCCAAGGGTGAGCAACACCGACCGTAGCAACAGGTTTTGCTCAAAACAGTAGCCTCCCCGTCTTTCATAAATTAGCTTGCGCTGCAAAGATTCTAAGTCTAGAAGAACAGGTTGCTTGAGCAATGGATTGAGGTTTTCAAACGCGATCGCCTTTGCATGACAGAGGTGAATTGCCTGGAGCGTTGTCAGGGTAGGAGAGCGATCGCCACTATATCCAATGCGTTGAAAATAAGCATTAAGGTCTATTACATTCGGTATTTGTTTCATCCTATCTGCCGAGCTATAAGCTCCTATATTCCTTTTAAGATACTGATAGTTGTGAGAAACAGTTCAAGTTTACTCCTCACAAACCTGATTTAGCGGTGTTGCTTATGAGCTAGCTTAGGGAACTTCACCGCCTATCTTCGTTAGACTAAATCGTAACTTAGAGCGGTCAGTCAGAGGTGACGGCTTTGCAGAACTATACTTCAGACTCTAAGCCATCGTTTCTATATCAAGTTTTCGCACAATATATTTTGTTTAGGAGAACTCCAAATGTTAGAAACCATTGCAATTCAAATTCCAGAAGATGCTCGAACTCTAGAGGACTTAGAGGAAACTGAGCGACAAGCATTGGCTCAAAAATATCTCCGAAATCCGTTCTCTGTTCGCTGGTCAACATTGGCTCAATTATCCCAAAACCCTGAGCTATAGTGCTGTTTATCTCATACCACTTGTACAAAAAACCAGATATTGGAACTTGTCCCGCGTACGCGGGACAAGTTCCAATATCTGGTTTTAAATTAGTTACAAAAAAGGGTAGGACTTAGTCCTACCCTTTTTTGTAACCCCAAACTGGTGGAGGTTATTGTTTGACCCGCTCTAGCAGCCAGAGGGAGGCGATCGCTCCCGCGAAATGAGCCGTAATGCCTGTCATATTCGCCATGGCCACCAGAATATCCAAAGCACGAATAATCTTTTGTGGGTCATAAACCGCGATTCCTTGAGGTTGAGCCAATACCTTACCCAACAGCACGCCCAGAGTCGCACCACCTCCTAAAATCGTCAGCAGCATTCCAATCAAGCTCACTAGCAGAGACAGCCGCAGCACTTTAATTACGTCCGCTCTATGAGGATTTGCTTGATCGGAATCAAGCAACAGTTTACCTGTGCGGGTGTATCGAAATGAGAGAAAGATGGCGAATAGCAGCACTAAAACGCCACAAACCGCCCAGAAGATACCAACCCCAATGCCTGGAGTATTCTCGTCGCTAAAGTTTTGTCCAGTAACAGCAAAAACTAGAATGAGCGATGAAACAATAGCTAATCCAATTTGCAGCCAAAACGTAGCCCATCCTGTCCACCGAAAAGTTACTCCAATATCGTGCAGCTTTGGACCTAGCGATCGCCGCTCTGTTTGAGTCCGCATACCTCTTTCCTCGTTCAACTGCGAATTCCGCTTTGGAATCTCACCTTCAAACCATAACGATCTCATTGATGAGAAACCACTTCCTAGAGAGGGAAAGGGGGATAGCGGTAAGGATGTTTTGGCACTAGAAATTAACCCTGGTTTTGAAGCGTGAATGGAGACTTCATTCAATGTAGGACTTTTAACTTTTAATCAACAAAAGAAAAGCGCTGCACAATGGCGGCGAAAGTACTAGCAAAACTTCAGAAAAACCAACTGCCTGCGGGAGTGGGAACCAGGTGCTTTCTGAGCTAGTAACTTACCGTAACCGTACAGCGCTATGGAAGGGAACTTGTATATTTGCTGTTAATCCCAATAGTACTCTTAAAGTCCATAGATAAAAATCACTAGTTCTTATCTTTTGCATAGATTTTTATCTATGATAACAACTTGCAGGAAGAGAGAAACCCTTATGCTGTATAGCTTCTAGCCACCCAGCTACATTCCGGGCAAAGAAATATTGTGCGAAAAATCCATAGATAAAAATCACTAGTTCGAGCGCCTGTGATAGACTTTTATCCATAAACCTGCCCAGGCAGAAATTGACGCAGGAGCTTTCAGGTGATCCACGCCACCCTACATCAACTCAAAGTGTTTGAAGCAACGGCTCGTCACGGCAGCTTTACCCGAGCTGCGGAAGAGTTATTTCTGACTCAGCCAACGGTTTCTATGCAGGTAAAACAGTTGACCAAAGCCGTAGGGTTACCCCTATTTGAGCAAGTGGGCAAGAAGCTTTACCTGACAGATGCGGGACGCGAACTGTTTTCTACCTGCCAGGATATTTTTAGTCGGCTCGACCAACTTGAAATGCGAGTCGCAGATATGAAAGGCATGAAACAGGGACAGCTACGGTTAGCAGTGATCACCACCGCCAAGTACTTTGTCCCTCGATTGCTTGGCCCATTCTGTCAAATCTACCCTGGCATTGACGTTTCGCTAATTGTGACCAATCATGAGCAGGTGATCGAGCGGTTATCAGATAACCAGGATGACCTCTACATCATGAGCCAATTGCCTGAACACATGGATATTGAAGCTTATCCATTTATGGATAACCCACTAGTCGTAGTTGCTCCCAGCACTCATCCACTTGCAGGCAAGAAGAATATTCCTATATCAGAGTTGGTTGGAGAGCCTTTCATTATGCGAGAGCCAGGTTCAGGCACTCGCCGCTCGGTGCAAAAACTGTTTGATCAGGAAGGAATATCCGTCAGGGTAAGACTAGAGTTGGGCAGTAATGAGGCGATTAAACAGGCGATCGCCGGGGGCTTAGGCTTATCCGTCCTCTCTCGCCACACCCTCACCCCCGAAATCCCCAATAGTGAACTCACTGTTTTAGATGTGCAGGGCTTCCCGATTCACCGCAACTGGTACGCCGTCTCCCTCTCAGGCAAACAGCTTTCAGTTGTCGCCAGCACTTTCCTGGACTACCTCAAGGTGGAAGCAGCAAAGCTTTCTGATGGGGCAATGTCGATTTTAGTGTGAGGAAATTGGGTTTTATCATTACGAGGCTCCGCCTTGTAATGCCATACCCGAGGCTCTGCCTCTTGCTCATTCCCAATCTCTCCCATCTCTACATCGAAATAGGGGTTTGGCATTGCCAAACCCCATCACAGAGAGATGATACAGGTTAATTAATCCACAGTTGTGAAGTAATTAGCACTAGGCCTTACAGCATCACACCTGCAAACTTAAGGAAGTCACCGATCGTGTGGATCTCACCGCCATCTGGCAATCTCACACCCTTACCTGGCTCCCACTGCTGACCGTTATAGTCACGCTGATTCAAGTAAGAAGCAGGGTCATTCATCATTAGACCGATGAATGTCTCAGCAATCAGACGACTACCCACTTCACCCAACGTATCTCCCTTTGCCCGAACTTCGGACTCTTTGAGAATGTAGAACCAAGCAGGCGTCTTCTCCAGGAAGGGTTCCAGTGCTTGATTCATGGCATCAGAGTTGTCTTGCTTTAGCTCCTCTGGGGTTAGCTGGGCTACACCCAATTTCGCTGCCAGGCTTTGTCCAGTGGGAATGCTGAGCAGATAGCCGCGCAGCAAGTTGCGCTTAGCCAGGTGCTTCAACAGTTCTTTGATCATGGTTGAGGGTTCATCTTCCCCTTCGTTGATCATGGTGGACAGAGGTGGAGTCAAGTGAGTGTCAATTTTGCGGGCAGAACGTCTTTGCCGCTCAGCAGCAGCCGTTTTGTCCACAAATCGATCCCACTCAATGATCCAGTTGAATGGCAAGGTATCGTTCGCACCGGGACCGTTGCGCTCACCAATGTTACCTCTGCCCGTAAAGGAAAACAGCAACTCAAAGCTGGCGCTGGGAATCAGGACAGCTTCAAGTCCAAAGTTGCGATTGTAGTCGTAGCCAGCCCGCACCATGCTGTGCCCGAAACGGTATGCCGCAACAGAAAATTCTAGGGGCATGAAGATGTCGCGATATTGCAGGTCGTAGAATTTCAGCCCGCCCTTGAGAATGTTGTCTACTGTTCCATCTACAGTTAAAGTTTTGAGGAAATCGTTCACTACAAGCCACTGGTGGTGCCAGCGAACCAGATTTTGCGCCCGCTCAAACAGACCCTGTTCATCCTTAAAGCTCTTGGGTTCGTTTGTCCGAATCCAATCGACCACTGCGTTATGGAATCGCAGGAAAGCAGTGTGAAGCTGAGCAACAATCAGGTTTTCGTCGTTGCGGCTATCACCGATGATGGCGTTTCTGTCTTTGCGAGGCAGGTCGCGCATCAGGTCATCTGTTGGCGGAATTCTTTCTCCGGGAACGTCATCACCTGCAGAGTTCTTGAGCGCGTTTTGACCGATCTTGAACTTCACCGGATCATCTTCCTGGTAAAAGTCTTTCGCTTCGGTTGGGTTTGTGGGATTCAAAGTTGGGCCATCCCCATAGACGCTATCCAGGTCAAACACAGGACGGCGCAGATTCTTGAGCTTCTCAGCAACAAAGTCGGGCGCTAGGGGCTGAAAGTCATCTTTGATAATGTCGGTTTGCAAATCTTGGGAAGCGCGATCGGTATTGGCAGTGACATCGTGGTCGATGAACTGCCCCCAGTAAGTGTAAACCGGGGGAATATCTGAGTTTGCTTCTGCTGGATCGATGGGCTCTTGGGCATCAATCATGGCATTGCCTAGGTCTTTCAGCTTAGCAATGGTATCTGCCGGATTATCTGCCGGAAGCAGGCTATTGGGATCTTTAGCCAGATCTGGGAAAAGGTAATTAAAATCTGTTTCTACGTCGATCGCCGTTGCACCAGTTCCCTCAACGGTTCTTTCTACAAGCTTTTCTCGAATGTAACTGCCATGGCTAAACTGAAAAGGAATCTTTCGCATGGTTTCCTCTCTCCCTAAAAGGCAATGTCTGTCGAACTTTCGCTTAAAACAAACCGATCATTGAGGGATTACCCCTGAGTGAAAACGCTGAAGCTAGAATGTTTGGCTTGGTTTTCAGATAGCTCTTGGCATGGCATGGCTGCCTCAATGATCAAGCATCAAACGGTGGGTCAATCAAGACTGGCTTTGTTGCTGTCACTCTCGAAAAAGCTCGTCTTGAGGATTCTCACACCGTCTTCATCATTCTGGACAACTAATTAGCTAGTGGCAGTACCCACGCGGGTACTTTGGTTTGATACTGAGTTGCTTCAGTTAGAAAAAGGGAGGAAGGACAAAGCCTTTCCTCCCTTTTTCTCTGTATAGCTGCAGTTAATATTTACCGAGATGCGGCTTCGGCACGGCTGAGAGCGATCGCCAAGAACATGGCCCAAACTAACCCAATCGCCAATCCAGCAAAAATATCGGTGGGCCAATGCGCTCCTAAAACTAAACGGGAAACCGTGATTAGCCCAACACCAACCAGGAAAATGGCGATCGCCACAATTCGTTCAAATAAACTGCGAGAGGCTCGTATCCAAAGAAAGGCAATCAGCCCGTAGACTGTGCAGACGACTAGAGCATGTCCCGAGGGAAAGGAGTGTAAGCCAGGGGCAGCAATTCCACCTGCAATCAGGTCAGGTCGTTCGCGATTCCACAATCCCCAACCCAACCAAGCAAGGGCAAACTGAAGGACATAGGCAACCGTCATGGTAGCGGCAGTGAGAGGGCGAGATCGAGAGGCAGCGATCGCCACAAAGGTCACCACTACGGGGAGCATTCCGATCAAACTGCCAGGTGATTCCCAGGTAATTCCTTGAGCAAAGGAAAGCGGGGCTTGCTCGGCGATCGCTAGCAGCATTTGCTCATCCCAGGCTTGCATTCCCGTCGCCTGCTGCGATTTTGCGACCAGGGTAATTATCGCGGTTAGCAGAGCGGTTACCCCAAACCCCAAAGCAAGCGTGCCAAACCAGCGTCGCCACACAACAGTCGGTAACTTGCGGCAATCTCGCCAGAACTGATGCCAAATTTTTTGGGCAGTGGTCGGGACGACCCAGCGGGGCGATCGCGGTTGCTGCATAGCCATTAGTCTCAGGTATGGCGCAGCTAGATTCCTAGCTTTGCGCGGAGTACTCCATACAATACTCTAGATAGTTCGCGTCGACGCAAAAGTTGACGATCTTTTGGCGTTGCGGAAAAGGCGCGATCGCCCACTGCTGGCATTGCCTTACTCACCAAGAAAAAGAGTTGCTGTCGCGTAATCGCCTGATCTGGAGCAAACCGCCTGTTGCCCACACCAGAGACAATTTGCTTAGATACCAAGGTTTCGACACTGCTATAGGACCAATGGTCAGTTGGCAAGTCGATAAAACTGGCTGCAGCAGGAGATACTTTCTCAAGCCCCAGTAGCTTCACCAGTGCGGCTGCAACGACCGCTCGACTCACCGTTCTTTCGGGACAAAAATGTAAGTTATCTTTGTTCTCACTTCGCACAATTCCTGCCACTGCAAGCAGTTGAATTGCCTCAAAATCGAGGTCATCATGCGCCACATCATCAAACCAGAAAATCGGAATACCATTGCGAGTGAGTAATCCCTGAAGCTTGCGCGTGGGCGCTTCATTCGTGACAATATCGCGAGGCTGGGCATTCGTCCAAATCGACAATGCCGCCAGGTGCCCACTGGCTTCTCCGATCGCCCACTCCACCGGGTGCATTCGATAAGCCGCATTAGTGATGTGAGTTGTGCCAATGCTTTTGGCAGAGAGAATCAGCCCATCTACATTAATCGGCACTAATGCCCCAGCGGCTAGGGAAAACGGCAGCGCATAGACATTTTTGCCCGGAAGGCTGACGTGACCAATTTCTTCATTGCCGTGCAGGTCGAGGTAGTGATATTGACCGATGCCGACGCTATCGCTGAAACATTTGGCACGGGCTTCTCCAGGGAAAAAGGGTTCGCCGACATCTTCGTGGCGAATGGTGGTAAGCGCAATACCCCGTCGCGCCTCTCGAATGTAAGGCTCTAGGGCAATACCATCTGGCGTCCAGGTTAAATCACCTCGCGGCTTCAAATCTTTTACACCATTGGTCTGAAGGAAATGAACGTAGGCGCGGGCGCGATCGCGAGCTTGCTGAAGATGTAGCTTGCGATCGGCGCGGCTCACCCCTACCAATACCCCAACCCGATAGTCGTTGCCGCAGCACATCGGTCCATCGTGCCCATCCTTGTGCTGTCCCCAGTTAAGGACGGTGACATCTCCAGGGCTAACCGTTTTTTCATCTTCCGCCATTCGTAAAAGGCGGCGATAGCGAAAAATGCCAAAGCTATGAAAAAAGTCACGCGGGCTGGGTTCCCAATTGCCGCCACTTTTTGCCCAAAATTTGCCGCGAAACTCCTGGGCATTGAGCCAGCGCTGTGCTCCATAGCCTGTAGGGGGACCGATCGGAACACCTCTGCCCAGAGCCGTTCGCTCAACCACAACACCAAAGGTAAACGACTGCTGACAGCGTGGCAGCGGATGTTCTGGAAGGCGCTGTTCGCCTGTTTCGCTGCGGGCTTCCTGTCCAATCCGCGATTCGATGTTCCCCAGTTCTAGCAGGTCGCCTAGGTCGGTCGCTTCAATCACGACTTGCCCTTTAACGGTGAAGGTGCGACCATCCCGCAGATCTTCAAACACTACACCCGTCACCCGTCGCCGCTGTCCTAGCGTTTGCTCAAATAAAACTTCTATCGGTTCAGCGAGGGGAATTAGCTTCAGATTACCCTGAGCAATGTAGGGGGCGATCGCCTGATTCATTGCCGTCGCCGCTACCACCGGAGTCGTACACAGCGGACTCACCCAACCCCCTCCCGGATTAGCAATGCTCTTGCCTTTGACGGGTTGAAGCGATCGCTGTTTTACCCGAAACTGCCGCTGCAGCTTAGAAATTGCAAACCGTTCGCCGTCTACACTGGTCGCCGTTGCCCGATGCCGCAACAAGTCACCATCATCCGACGCAGGCAATGCCTGAGTGGTAAATTGTCCGCCGACTATTTTCGTCGGTTGCACCAAATACACCTGCAAATCAGCACGAGCTGCAACCAGTGCTGCCGAATATGCTGCTGTCGAGCCACCCACCACTAAAATCGAGCAAGACAGCACCTCCCCCTCCGCCGGTCGAGTAAATGCCCGATCTTCAAAAATTCCGTTCTGTTGTCTGATGGAGGTAAGCTGTGACATTTTTATCTAGAAGAAGGTGAAATCCTGCGGGTGTTATGGATTTTAAGATACCCAAGCCAAGGACACCTTTTCGTACAGCATGATTTAAACATCAATAGGTTCTTGCCCGACGTACAACAACCTACCGCTTTCTCAAGCGATCGCTAATCTTAAGCTACACAGCTACAATTCCGCTGCTTGAAAGATTGCATCAGTTGACAACTCTAGGTTAGGAAAAATACCCGACTTCAATCGTTGTCCTGCAATAAACCGTTGCATCTGGTATTCGTCTTCAATCAGTTGACATACGGTGACATTCGGTTGTTTAGGCTTACCAATGTGGCGAATGGCTCCTAGAGCGCAAAAGTCTACAATCCAGTATTCAGCAATGCCCATCGCTTCATATTCCACCAGTTTGTGTCCATAGTCGTCCCACCAGTTTGGCCTCACAACTTCAATAACTAATGGTTGCTGTTGGCGAATAGGAAAATCAGGCAAAACAGCCTCATTCTGTAGTACGCCACGGTCACTCAAGTAGAAGCAAGCTAAGTGCACTAGCATAAGCCTATAGCTGCTCTAG
>NZ_JACJOV010000142.1:0-6508 GCF_014695745.1 Leptolyngbya sp. FACHB-671
GTTAGCTTCTCGTTGTCTTACTCTTTCAGCCATGCCAGACACCATTCGTGGACACACACTTTTTCATTGGTGGAAGGAGGAATAAATTAGTGTCACTCTACCATCCGGATTCCGTATAAGAACTAGTTCCACTCTAATCCCATCTTTCTCAGGTGCTCCTCCACCTTGCTCGATAACGTCTCCACATCCTGCATCAACTGCGGTAACGGTTCTGCATAGCGTTCTTCCAGCGTCTTCACCCGGTTCGCCAACTGTTGCGTTACCCGCTCAATTTCAGACTGAATCAATGCCTTCAGCGTTGCCTGCCACTTGTCATCCACCACCAGCGTTTTAATCTCGTCCTCGCTCAGTTTCGGATATGGGGCAAACACTGCCTTATCCAGTGCTTCCTGGGACTCCTTCACCGCTTTCTTCGCCTCTGCCTCCTGGTCAAACAGCGTCAGGCATTGCTTTAGCACTGTTGCTTCCTCTTGGGCAGTGGTATCACCCCTTTAGCTCCTTCAACCGCACTGTCACACTGGCTTTGGTCACTTTGCCTGTGTCCGTTTGGGCATCACTCAGTAAACCCTCCTCGCTACTGTGTTCCTCAATCAGCGACTCCAACTCCTGACTGATGGCATCCAGGTTGGCTTGCAACTGGTCGATGTGCTCTTGTTTGTCGGCAAAGTAACGCCCCACGATCAAACTCGGCGGAATTAGGTCAGCCTTGTATTTCTTCTTGTCGATGATCAGATCTGGCGTTTCTTTCAGCTTCTCGCCCTTCTTCACCACCAGTTCCCGCAGCACCTTTCCAGCTTGCCAACCATCCTGCACCAGCACATACACATCGTCCTGCATCGTGTCCGCCCAGTAGTCCATCAACAACTGGTAAATGTCATAGCGATCCAGCAAATCCGCCTCTGTAAACCGCATCAGCAGATCTTCAGACAACGTTTCGATCAACGCTTTGGGTTTGTCCCCTTTGGCAATTCCCTTCAGCCGCGACCCATGATCCTTGCGCCAGTCCGTGTACAGAGCCAGAGAACGATTTGAAAAAGCAGCAAACTCCGGATGGTTGAGAATTGTCGCCTTCACCTGACTGGCTTCTATCAGGCTGGTACTATACCCCTTGCGATCGCTGGCAGCAAACAGCGTCTTCCGTAAATTGGGAAACACTCGCCAATACGCTTGCAGGGCATCGATATCTGCGTCAGGGATGCCACCATTCAAATGGGCGTTGAGGTCGTGCAGATCTTCCGGTTCACTGGAATCGATATAGCGCGGGATGTTGAGGTTGTAGTCGTTCTTAGCAATCTCCTCAAACGGCACCATGCGACTGTAGCGCGATCGCTCAATCTGATGGTTAAACACATCCACAATCTTGTGAATGTCCTGGCTCCGCAGACGGTTCTTGTTGCCGTCCTTCATGAAGCCCTTGCTGGCATCCACCATAAAAATTCCGGTGCGATTGGCAGCCTGTTCCTTGTCGACGACGATGATGCAGGCAGGAATGCCCGTGCCATAAAACAGGTTTGACGGTAAGCCAATAATGCCTTTGATGTAGCCTTGCCGCACCAAGTTTTGGCGAATTCGCGCTTCCGCATTCCCGCGAAACAACACCCCATGCGGCAAAATCACCGCTGCCTTGCCTGTACTCTTCAATGATTTGAGGATGTGCAGCAAAAAGGCATAGTCCCCATTTTTGTCGGGTGGTGTGCCGTACTCAAACCGCCCAAATGGGTCGTCCTTCAGGTTAATGCCATTACTCCAGGACTTGTAGGAGAAGGGTGGATTGGCAACCGCAAAGTCAAAGGGTTTCAAACTGCCATCGGAATTTTTCCAATAGGGATCAGACAATGTGTTGCCCTTCCAGATTTCATGGCTGGGGTAGCCATGCATAAACAATATTCATGCGCAACAACGCCCAGGTAGAGTTATCCATTTCCTGCCCATAAATCGTTAGCCCACGCGGTGCTTCATCTGCCACCTTCAACAACAGCGAACCCGATCCACAGGTAGCGTCATATACCGTCTGATCCTGGCGAGTCTCTGGCGTAATGCCCACTACCTTCGCCAGAATCCGCGACACCTCTGCTGGCGTGTAGAACTGACCCTTACTTTTGCCCGACTCCGTGGCAAAGTGGCGCATTAGGTATTCATAGGCGTCCCCCAGCAGGTCATCCCCTTCCGCCCGGTTGGCACTCAGATCCAGCCCATCGAAAATCGCCACTAGGTTAGAGAGGCGATCGACCATCTCCTTGCCCCGCCCCAACCTGTCCTCGTCGTTAAAGTCAGCAACGTCAATAACCCCTCTGAGGCTGTTCTCTTCTGCCAGTGCCCCAATGATTTTGTTGATTTTGTCACCGATCTCCTTGTCGCCCTTAAGCTTCACCATGTCGCGAAAGGAACCGCCTTCCGGCACCACAATCATGCCATGGGGATCATCTGCATACTTGTCAGAAACATACTTCATGAACAGCAGCGTCAGGACGTAATCCTTGTACTGAGACGCATCCATGCCGCCACGCAGTTCATCGCAGCTTGCCCAAAGGGAGCTATAGAGTTCGGTCTTTTTAATAGCCATTTAGTCTCAGTGTATGGAGTAGAAATTCTGATACAGACGCGATCGGGTCTGATAACAGCTTCTAAGTATTTCATCAAGATTATGTTACCCGCTGTGGCTGAGCAGTAAAACTTGTGCAATTAGCAAATCAGTTGCGCGCTTTCTAGACCTTTGAAATCACTATTGTTCAAGGCTTCTAGATTTTGAGACAAATCAAGCCAAGGAGCATCAATATCCGACCCTTAAAGCTCAAAACGTTTGTCCAGCACAAGATTGAGGATTTACGCTACTCATTTGCTAACTGAACCAAATCATTTGCTCATCCACAGTGATTGTAGGTCGTTGAAGATCAAGGGCTTCACTTTGCGATCGCCGTAGTTATAGGAGAAGCGATTGTGAGCAAGTAGGTCAAGCTTTGGCTCTCGTGAAGCCCTCCAGTAGACTGAACAAATCAAGCTGGAGAGGACCGTCCATTCCGGTTTCCTCAGGAACTAAGCAAACTGGTAAGGGTTAAGTTTCTGCTCGCCGAGTGGGAGCATGTTCAAATTAGTCCCACTCCGCTATTCAAACGTCATTGCTATGCCAACAATTATTCTGTCGCTCATATTTTGAATCGACAGAATAATTCACTTTTATAATTCTGTCGATCTAGATGTAAATCGACAAAACAAAATGAGTAGCCCTCATCTGGAAGCCGAGCGCGATCGCCTTCTTCAACTCATCCAAGCCATTCGCAGTTCTGGCAGCGTGGCCCCAATCAACGTTTGGATCAGCCCTGCGCCCAAAGGTGAACACGTCTACTACAAGCTCAGCAGCAAGAACCCTGACTTCAAGAATCTGCACCTGGGCAAGATTAGGAGCGAGAAGTACCGCGACTGGAAAGCGAGAATTCAACGGCGGGAGGCGATCGCCGAGTTAGAACAGCAACTTTCCATGCTGCAAGCGTTGATCGATCGCCAGTCGATGGTTTCTATCAAAGTGTCCAACGCAGAAGAGACCGAAGGTTAGTGAACCCAGTTCTCGTTTCCTAGCGATTCCCGCTTCAAAATATCGCGGCAATGCATCCATCCCACACGCAGTTCATCACAGCTAAACCACAAAGAGCTATAGGATTCAGTCTTTTTAACCGCTATTGAGCTTTAGCAAATCCAACAATAAAACACGAAGCAGTGTAAATCGAATGCCGGAGCAGAAGCGCGATCCCCCTTTCCCAAGCTCCGATGACCGACTCTATCCTATTTTGCCGAACTTAGATTAACAACAATCTGCCTCAGACTGGCAATTTTTACTCGCCAACGTCTTCTGATTCAGTGGAACCTATCACTGCTGCAACTGCTCTACCGTTGGCAGTTCAGATTGTAGTTCTGATGGGTCTTTCACCCTTTCAAGCAGCACCGTATTGTGCCCCCCGGAATTTGTGCCGCAAGCTGTGGCACACTCTCGCCTTGCTCACGATGGGCAAGATAAAGCGATCAGCATTCGGTAAGGATTACGCCGGAAGAAGCCTTCCAAATTGGGTATTTCACGCTTCATATCACGCTCTAACTGCGTAATTATGGCATCACCCCAACCCACTGTTTCCTGGGGCTCTACAATCTGCTACCCAATCGCCGTGTACTGGGCAATCAGTTCTCGATTGACTGCCAAAATTGCCCGAACCTGCCGCGTCTGAATTCTTGCTTTCAGGTTTCATAGAAATCTGAGTAATCGCCAGGAGTAACTCACTCATATCGCAACCTATTTCCTCACCAAAAGGAATCACACAGTGAGGCAGCAACGACCTACAGAGTTTCAGTCACCCAAACTTCGCTTCTGCTGTCAAATCAATTCTTCGATATCTTTAGCAGATCCTTTTATATTCGCTAAAAAAGCAGGTAATGCCTTGATTAGTGCCTTCTCCGATCTCCCCAACTTCTCCGACTCTGGAAGTTCGCCCAATTCTTCTAAAGCCACCTCAATCTTCTTAAGTAGCTTCAACTTCTGAAAAATAGGAACTGAGTTCCTATTTTTCTCATCGGATGGTTCCTGTCTCTATTCACTCAAAACTCGTCGTACATAGCGGGTAGACACTCCGATCGCCACCGCTAGAGCTGGACCCAATGCTTTTTCACCTTCCTTAGGACGACCTCGAATTTCACGGTAGTTGAGAGACCGCAAGCGATCGGCAAGCCTTTCAATCTGGTCACGGGTATAGTTAACCCGTTTTTCATTCTCCGCCAACTCCACCTGCAACGCCCGCTCAGGTTCCTGGTCTGCGTCGAAGGGCAGCATGTGAACCTGGACTGACTCATCCGGGAATTGTTGAACAAACACATCTGGATTTTTCTCTTTAAGAGCTTGAATTGATGCCAGTCGATGGGCACCAGCCAACAAAACTCCCTTAGAATCAACCACAAGCGGCTCAATCAAACCTAATGCGGCGATCGATTCTGCTAAGTCAGCAACATGCTCAGGCCGTAGAGGTCTCGTATCAGATTCCCTGGGTTGAAGCTGGTGAAGGGGAATCTTTGTCTTCTGTGCTCGTTCCTGCTCTGCTTTAGCAGCTACGGCTTGATCCTGCTCGTGAATAGCATCAGCCGTCGCAGTAGCCTCTGCAAATACCGCCGCGCTATCGGTTCGTTTTCTGGTTCTAGCCATTCAAAACCCACTCTGAGATCGCCTGTAAATCCTTTGCTCCTTTACAAGATGCATCATAAAGCATTAAAGGAACTCGCTCAGCTCCAGCCCATGCTAGAGAAGAGTCTTGGTGCACAATGAGCCGTTTCATTGACGGGTAGGCAGTAGCAAGCTGCTTATCTAGTGCCTGGTCCATTGATCGCCTTAAATCAATTCGGCTTAGCGCCAATGCCCACCGGCTTGCCCCTCGCCGTCCTTTTTGTTGACGCAGTTTCAATTCATTCAGCACTCGCCCAGCCCCCATTACAGCTAGAGGATGAGCATCAGTACAAACCAAGGCAACATCAGCTGCAACAAGTCCCAATCGCTCAAGATACTCAACGCCTAGTGGACAATCAAAAATGAAAGCATCGTAGTCCATCGGAGCTACAATATCTGCCAAATCTTCAGGGTCTAGTGACTGAATTGTATGACCGGCTAAATCTGGGCCACCTGGCAAGACGTAAAGATTTGGAGATGCCTCTAGAGGTGCTGGTGAGCCGCCTGAGAGAAGTTCACCTGTTCCAGGTGCAGTTGGATTAGTACCCAGCACATACGCCGCATTAGACTGTGGGTCAAGGTCAATTACTAAAACTTTCCTCCCTTGACTAGCAAGCACAGAAGCAAGACCGCAGGCAATAGTTGTCTTACCTACACCACCTTTACGAGCTGCAACTGCGATACGTATTTTAGCCATGAACCAAATCGTAACACGCTCCAATCATGACGAAAATTGACCTTGACACCTCAAATTGAAGTGAAAATTAGCAAGCACTCTAGTAACAATCGTTTAGAATAAACTCATCTTCGCATAAAATCTGAATTTCAGATTATCTGAACTTATGACAGAACTATTCAGTGAAACCAGTAAACTAGGCAAGCGTGGAACGTTAGTAATTCCAGCCAAGCTAAGGCAACGTTTTGGACTCAAAGAAGGCTCACTGGTTATTACTGAAGAAACAGCTGAAGGAATACTACTTCGTCCAGCGGTCGCGGTGCCGACCACTTCGTTGACGCAGGAGCAGATTGAAGAGCTTCTACTCGAGGGAATCAATAGTGGGGAATCAACAGATATTGTTCAACAGGATTCTGATGATTTACGCCAAGCCGCGCAGAAGGCGAAGAAATCTTAGGGCTGTCTTACTTTGCTGTCTTACTTTAATGAGTCATCCTTTAATGAGTCATCTGGTATCAGTTATCAACAGGACTTACGCAGCGGCACTAGGGATAGGGGGTGGTTAAGTTGAGCTATGCTCGCTACAGTTCCAGTATGAGTGCATCAAACAGCGATTGCGATGACATTTACTAAGC
>NZ_JACJOV010000143.1:0-5775 GCF_014695745.1 Leptolyngbya sp. FACHB-671
AGGTTTAGAACCTCGCCCCACTTCATCACTTCACTTCCAATCAAGGTTTTCATCATGGCATTTATGACATCAACAATGGTATTTCAACCCGATGGTCAACAACCTACTGGACAACAGGACGAGTTTGATTCTGAGCAGTTTGAGGGAGGGCATGAGACTTTGCCTTACATCCAGATGCTCAATCATCAGAATCCCGACAAATCTGGTTTCTTCATCACGCTCCAAAATATGGAAGCAGCCGGATTTATCCCCAATGAGGAATGGACACCGCACACCGAGCAGTTTCAAAGCGGGGAAACCGCAGAAGGCTATCGCTCCCTAACCGCTCGATTTTTAATTCTGCGGAAATCAAAGCTAATGATGTTTGAGCGTGAAAGTGATGAGTTTTTGGGAGCATTTCAGAAGTTTCGTTACGATCGCAACACAGTTGTTCTCAAAACTCGCTACCTCGTCTATCTCGTTAGCAAGAGCAAAGTCCTTTTTCACACTTCCCCACTGCTGCTAACTGCCAAAGGTTCCTTCAATGGCTGCTTTGGGGAAGTCGTCCGGAAGTTTCAAAGTGAGATGAGCAAGGCTTACGGCATTGCCACTGGCGCGAGGAAGCCGAGGGGCGATCGCTTCATGGCGCTATCAATTCTGGCAGTTCGGGTCAAACCAGAACTGAAAGGAGATCGCAAGAAGTCATGGGCCTGTTCAATCGAAACCTATGGTTCTCCCACTGCCGATACCTGGAAGTCCTACTTTGTCGGCTACAACGAACGAGTTAAAGAGAAGATTCTCGGGGAGTTTGAGGATTGGGCACAGTTCGGAAGCTTGGAGCGAGAACTCCAGGCACAGCAGCGAAGGTTTCAAGGGGAAGACACCTTAAAGGATAGTGAGAGTGAACATTACGCCTACGATGAAGACTTCTAGAGCGCTTCATCCATTGGGGATTGAAGAATCAATCCTACTACCGACATCTTGATTCAACCCTTGCCCCGATCGCTCCCGCTGTCGGGGCAATTTCTTTGCAGGCTTCGACTTATGAAAGATATTCACCAATCCGATTGCTGCGATCGCTCCAGCAGCTATCAGCAAGCCCTTTGTGATTTCAATGTTGCTCAACTGATGGAGGGATTGAGCAACTTCAGCGATTTGGACTTTGATCCAACGCTGATGCATCTAACCCCAGAAGAGGTGGAAAGCCTTGCTGCACTTCTAATCCATCAGCTTACCCTGAGCCTTCAAGGAACCCTCGTTGCAGGGTATCTCAACGTGCTAAGAAACGGAGACACTGAGGCGATCGCCCAGTTACCTCCACTCGACCTGAAACCTCTACAATCCCCAGTGAAGTTACCAGAGAACTTTCCCCACCAGGTTACGACTCCCCTGTTTGTGTATGGCGATGCTGTTCGCTGGATTCCTCTACCCTCTCATACTCAAACGAACACGGGTATCGTGATTGGGCGCTTCTACGCTTATGCTCGACATCTGGGAAGTTGGACGTGGAAATATCTAGTCTGGCTGAAAGAGCCTTGTGGCTGTACCCTTGCTGATACTGCCTGGGAGGATGACCTGGAAGCCAATGATGAGGAGGAGAACCCATGAATTCTCGTCCTCTTCATCAGCGGGAGCAGGAGTTAATCAGGCTCTATAGCCGGTGTCGCCTGGGTATGTCACCGCAGCAGTTCTACGCCAAGTGGCAGGTTAGCTATGAAGCAATCGCCGCCATCTGCGCTCGTTCCCCCTCAACGGTACACCGCTGGTTTGGTCGAGGACGGCAATATCGTCGCCCTCTTCCTGCTGACTTGCGCCATCTCGCTTTGATGGATTTCTTGTTGGAGCATTTTGAGGAGATTCCTGAGGATCTGCGCCAGGTGTTGTGCGCTTTGCCTCCCCATGAGCAAAATGCTCCTGATGCATAAAAATGCCAAAAAAGATATGGCGGGGTGCCATATCTTTTTCTTTTTCTCCTTTGTAGCCTAGCTTCGGTCTGATTAAGGGGATTGCATCTTGGAACGGTCTAGAGGAGCAGAGGGAGGGCGAGTCGCACAGGAAATCGTGCAGATTCGCTCAGCCCTCAAAGCGGCAGGGTATTCAACTCGAAAACGACCCAAGCAAGCTGTTTGGACAATTGGAGTAGATCAAGGCAAGTCCTATTACCTGACGTTTCAGCCTGCTCCCATTAGTGCCTGGGTCCTTCATCCTCTCGATGATGCTCCTACCTATCATCATCTCTCCAACCTAATCGGACTTGCCCTTACCCAACATTGAAACGTTTTGGAGCCTGCTCATGAGTTACGTTGATAGATTGTCTCCCTGGTGTATTGTTCGCACGCTGCCGAACTTGCAGGGAATTACTGTTGCTCGGTTTCGTCGGCGTGGGGATGCAGAAGCCCATCTTGGGGCTTTATCTCGTCTGATCCCAGATGCCCAGTTTAAGATCATGTTTGATCCTGCCTTAGAGCCACAGCAGCCAAGCAAAGTCAGGGTAGGATGAATTCTAGATTGGCAATCTCCCCTTTAGGAACTGGAGCTTTGTGGAAGTTCACAAAGCTCCAGTTCTTCTGGTTAACCTTTGCTGTCGCTGAAAGGTTAGTAAACCTGGCTATTCCATGAAGAGGCATCAATGCTTCTAACTTAGAAGCGAACCCGACCTGTCGTAATCAGTTGCAATCCTCCTACAAGCGAGACAAATGCCAGGAAGAAAGTCCACAGGCTGGTTGGTCTGAGAATAACGCCGCCACTAACAAAGACCAGCAGAATCCCTAATCCCACTAAAATCCAACCGAGAGCACCAGTACTTCTGTTAAAGAACAGCAAGGCAACAATCCCACTTGTGACGGCTAGAACTGAGCCAGCAGCAGAAATATCTCGCCACCAGTAGGGCGCTGTTTGAGTGGTGAAAATGATGTTCTGTCCTAAAAAGTAGATCCCGACCAACAGCAGTGCTAACCCAATAAGTTTAAGGAAAAGGCGCATTATTCGCTTCAACGCTACCGCCCTATCCTAATCGCATAGGGGACCGATCGCCAGGAGTTTAGTTGTTTGTTCCAGGTAGCAACCTGGCTGGTGGGATGAAGGAGTGGATTTGAACAGGGTTGATCCTGAACTAGAGAAAGTTCTGGTTAACAATAGGCAGGGAGGAAAAATTTTGCAGAATTGCCCATAGATGTATTATTTCCGGTCATTCTAAGCAAGGACAAACACCAAATTGAAGAGTTATCATTACAATCTCTTAATCGATAGTTTTGTTTCAATTGAAACATTAAAGAAATTATTTAACTAAGGACGAACCAAAGGGGCGCAAAACCTCATTAGTAAAAGTAGAAGCATGATTAACAGATGAAAACTAAAGAAGAAATCAGTAGGTGCTGAACTCAAAACTTTGGAACCTGAAATAAGGCGATTGGTCTACTGATTGCCCTTTATGTAACTCAGAAGCAGAGGTGGATTTAGATTCTTTTAATATTAGTTCAAAGAATGTTTACGCTAACCAAAATTCTGAGTTCAACGCCCCAATTTCGAGTTGAAATTCTCAAATATCTCTGTCAAGCTAAGGGTGAAGTGCATGGATGAGGTTTATAAAATGGCAACTGATCTAGAACTAAATCAAGCTCTGTCTCAGAAAATTTCTGATTTAGAAGAGCAACTAGAATTGATAACCTTTCAACGGGATGCTATAACGCGGGTTGTACCGGGCAAGTTTTCATATCTTGATGCACAACTGAGATACCAATATGTCAGCCAGGAGTACCAGGAATGGTACCAGAAGCCTAGTGAGGAGATTGTAGGAAAGACCGTAGAAGACTTGATGGGAACCGAGGGAGCGCAAAAACTGCAAAAGTATCTGGACATGGCATTAGCCGGTCAAGAAGTTCACTACGAATTCACCAAACGGTTTGAAGACGGTGAAGAGCGTACTATGGTAATCGACTACATTCCACACCTGAGCCATACAGGAGAAGTACTGGGCTTTTTTGCATCATGCCTGGATGTGACAGAACTCAAGCATTTGAGGGAAGCACTACAGGAGAAGATGCAATCGCAACTTGTAGGTGCAGGAGCCTCAGCATAGCTTTTCTCTTACCTGAAGATTTTTCGATTGAACATAAACTAGCAAGGCTGCCAGACACGATCTCAGATAGGGAGGATGTCAGACAGCCTTATTTGGTGAGGCATCGATTGCAGATGAATTATGTATTAGCTGAAAAGTCAGTTGCCAGTGCTAAACAAAAAGCCAGACCGTGAGGATGCTCAGGTAATGACCTTACAGCCAGAAGATGAACTGGAGCTGTATAAAGCTGTATATGACAATTCTCCAGGTCTCTGTTTCATCTTAGATGAAACAGGAAAGATTCTTGATGTAAATAAATCCTGTGCTCAATCTCTTGGCTGTACTATATCGGAGTTGATGGAGATATCCATTCTAGAGCTTCTCGATCTAGAAACATGGGAAACCCTGCAAAGCACATTAACCAACACCGGTGAGCAATTAATTCAGACGATTGACTGCAAAATTCGCTCGCTCCACCCAAGTAGGTCTGCGCCTTGGGTAAGATTAAACCTTTCTGGTTTACCCAAATCCAGTAATATTTTCATCTTGTTTGGAGAAGACGTAACTCAGATTAAGGAATTTGAGGAAAAGTTACGTCATAAAGAGAAACAATTTCGACTGGTCACAGATTCGCTGGCGGGCAAAGTTTCCTACGTAGACTCGCAGAAGCGTTATCAGTACGTCAGCCAGCAGTACGGAGAATGGTCAAAAGTTTCTTCTGACGAGATAGTGGGTCAAACGGTTGAGGGGTTTATGGGAACCTCAGCTTACCCAAGAGTTCAGAAATATGTGGAAGCTGCCCTGTCTGGTGAGAAGGTAACGTATGAAGTCACCTGGAATTTTGCTGATGGCAGTGAGCGATATCTGACTGTTAACTATATTCCAGATATCGCTGAGTCAGGTGAAATTTTAGGATTTTATGCCATTATGCAGGACCTGACTGAGAGTAAAAAAGTTGAGAAAATCCTACATCAGTTCAATGCCAGTCTTGAACAACAGGTGAGGGAGCGTACTGCTCAACTACAACAGACTCTGGTATTTGAAACAGTACTCAGGCGAATTACAGAAAAGGTAAGAGATACGCTTGACGAAAGTCAAATTTTACAAGTCGTAGTTGAGCAAGTAGCGATCGGTCTTGGTTGTCACTACTGTGATACTTCTCTTTATGATGTCAACCAAGGGGCTGCCTCTGTTTATTGCGCGTATATAACCTCAACCATTTCAGCTCGAAGACGTATAGCATTTTTAGACTTCTTTGAACTCTACTCTCAGCTTCTACGAGGTCAGTGTCTTCAGTTTTGTGAGATAGTCCCTACTCTGATTCGGTCAGCACAGGAGCAATTAGCTATTTTGGTTTGTCCTATTTCCGATGGACAAGAAGTTTTGGGCGACTTACGGTTATGCCATCAGCGAGATGATGCTTTTGAGGAATCAGAAGTTCGATTGGTGCAGCAAGTAGCAAGTCAGTGTGCGATCGCTCTGCGTCAAGCAAGGCTTTACCGGGCACAAAGCATTCAGGTTGAGAAACTAGAGGAACTCAATCAACTCAAGGATGACTTCTTAAGTACAATCTCCCACGAATTGCGTACTCCTGTAACGAACATGAAGATGGCGATTCAAATGCTCAGTCTTACCCTTGGTCGAGATCAGGTCATAGCTGAGCAAGGTAGGGTGAATCGTTACTTACAAATTCTGCAAGATGAGTGCACACGCGAAGCAAGATTAATCAATAACTTGCT
>NZ_JACJOV010000144.1:0-47037 GCF_014695745.1 Leptolyngbya sp. FACHB-671
ATGCCCTCGAAGAAACGTTAGCATCTCGTTGTCCTACTCTTTCAGCAATGCCAGACACCATTCGTGGACACACACTTTTCCATTGGTGGAAGGAGAAATAAAATAGTGTCACTCTACCATCCGGATTCCGTATGACTCATCGTCAATTAGTAAGATTCGCCTTCAAGTCGGGGAATTACCACCCCAACAGCTTAATGATTTCATCGGCAAGATGCAGAACATTGAACGGCTTGAAGATGATTCCAGCAAGGTCAAGAGGGTGCAATTCTAGCCGATCGTCTGACAAGTCGGTTGCAGTGAACAAAATCACTGGGATCGACTGCGTGATTGGGCTGGTCTTTAAAGTTTGCAGCAGAGCCAGCCCCTCCCCATCCAGATTGAGATCTAGCAAAATCACGTTAGGATGCTGCCCTTTTGCTTGCTCTAGTCCCGCTTGTACAGACTCAGATGTTATAACCGTCCAACCCTTGAGTCGTTCTAGCGTAACTTTAACAATGCGGCTTAGTTCAGGGTCGTCGTCAACTACAAGAATGCATCGATCGCCATAAGAAGAAGACATTACATTTAGGGTTACTCCATCTAATTGAACCACTTTATTATCGTGGAAATTTAGTCTGGTATTGACAGCGTGAAGTAAAATTTGCTGCCCCTCCCTAATTCACTCTCTGCCCAGATGCGTCCACCATGCAGTTGCACAATCAGACGACAGATTGACAGCCCTAATCCTGTCCCCCCCTTTTGGCGAGAATCAGACATATTAACCTGTTGAAACTGCCCAAAGATGGCTTCTAGCTTCTCACTTGGAATGCCCCGTCCCTGGTCGGTCACCCGAAATAAAACCTGCTGAGGTTGTGGTTCTACATTAACGGAGACGGTGGTTCCAGCAGGAGAAAATTTGACGGCATTGTTAATTAAATTCACCAGCACTTGCACTAGCCAATCCGGGTCTGCCCAAACCTGAATGTTTCCAGTGGACGATCGCAAAGCAACCTGGTTTGCTTCTGCCAAGTTTGGCACACTGGAGAATGCCTGTTGCACAAGCGTCGCCGCCTCACACCATTGCTTTTTCAGTTCCACCTGTCCTGACTCCAGTCGGTTCAGTGCCAGAACATCATTAACCAGTCGCACCAATCGCTCGATATTGTTGTTGGCAATGCCCAGCATCTCTTTCGCCGTTTGGGGATCGTCATCCAAAACTCCGGTTGCCACGAGTCCCAGCGCCCCCCGGATTGAGGAAAGCGGTGTGCGAATTTCGTGGCTGATGATGGAAATGAATTCACGCTTCATCCGTTCTAACTCACGCTGTTGAGTGACATCCCGCACCATCAGCAGCCCGCCGTTATGCGTCTCACTGCCGCCGTGGAGCGGCGAATAGCGGGCTTCGATCCACTGGCGCTGTCTGGTTTTGGGGTGGGTAAAGTGAAAGTCGAAGGTCGTGACGGTTTTTTCTATGCCGGGATGAAAGCCTTGCAATGTTTTAGCGTCCAGGAGAACAGCAAACACGTCTACTCCGCGTCTGCCCATGACGTCTTCCTGCCGCAGTCCGGTCATCTGTTCCATTGCAGGGTTCCAGAGGGTGCAACAGCCATCAGCATCAAAGGCAACAATGCCGTCTACGCTGCTGGTGATTAGCTGGAGCGATCGCTCTTGTTCAGAACGTAGAGCGCCTTGTAAACGCACCAGGGCAGAAATGTCACGCCCCTCAACGATCACCCAGAGGATTTGATGGGTCTCGATCGCGTAGATGGGTTTTGCGGATATATCGAAGGTGTGGAGGTTGCTGCTGGCATCGAGAATGTTAACTTCTTGATGGAAAAGCTGTCCGGCGGCAGCCTGAGCGACTAACGTTTTGGCAATTTCCTGAAGTTCGGCGGTGGCATTCCAGGAGGGGAATTCCCAAAACGGTTTGCCAATGACAGCCTCACGCTCAACGTTAGCGAAGGTTAGCGGATTTTGATTGATTTCCAGCAACATTCCATCAGGGGTGAGCAAGCCGAGAAACTGGTACATTTGGTCGAAAACAGCTCGGAATTTGGCTTCGCTTTCCTGGAGGGCAATTTCTGCTCGTTTGCGATCGCTGATATCCAGCACAATCGCAACTATGGATTGAATATGTCCGAAGGCATCACGAACGGGTGACACACTGTTATTGACCCAAACTTCAGAGCCATCACTGCGGATGTAACGCTTTTCGACGGCAAAGTCAGTTTTCTGGGTTATAAGACGCTGGTATAAATCAAGGTTGTGCGGTAAATCATCAGGGTGGGTAATATCCTGTATCCGCTTGTGTAATAGCTCTTCCCTGGAATATCCTGTGATCTCACAATACTTCTGGTTGACCAGGATGAATCGACCCGACATATTGCATTGGGCAATGCCTGCGGTTGCCTGATTGACGATCGCCCGGAACCGCTCTTCGCTCTCGCGCAGTGCCTCCTCTGCTTGTTTTCGATCGGTGACATCTAAGGCAAGTGACAGGATAGATATCAACTCACCTGCTTCATTCCTCAAGACAGAGTTATACCACTCGCAGTAAACGATTGAGCCATCTTTGGTATAGTTGCGGTTATACATCGTTTTGGACTGTTCATCCCCTTTCACCAGGGTTTCAATAACCTCTCGGCGAGCGGCTGCTTCATCTTCAGCATGGACAAATCCCATATCGATCAGGCGTTTGCCAAGCACCTCCTGGCTTTTCCACCCAAAAACGTTTTCCGCCTGCGGTGACCACTGCACGACACGCGCTTCAGAATCAAACTCCATCACAGCGAGGGGAGAGTTCATGACGTGATACGTCAGGCGTTGGTGAGCGACACGCAGTGCCTCCTCAGACTGCTTGCGAGCCGTGATATCTCGATAGAAAATGCCAAGCCCCTCCTCAGAAGGGTAGGCGTGAATCTCCAGCCAGATATCATCGCTGGGCGGCAAGTAGTAGTGATGCTCAAAGTGAACCGGAATCTGCTCCGCCATTGCCCGTCGGTACTGATGCTCTACGTTGGTACCGACTGATGCGGGCCATTCCTCCCAGTGTGTTTTTCCCAGCACTTCTGTGGCAGGTTTGCGGTTGAGCCGTTGCGCTTCTGAATTTTGGTAAGTAATTCGCCAGTCGCGATCGAGAGCAGTAAACGCATCTGTCATGCTTTCCAGCAACCGATTAATGCGGTTGTAGGCATCCTCAGCCTGCTGTTGAGCCGCCTCACTGATCAGCCGCAGTTCCCGCTCTTGCTGTGCTGCTTCTTGACGCATCCGAGCCATCTTGAGCGTTGCCTCAACTCGCGCCAACAGTTCCCGCGCCGAAAAAGGCTTGATCAGGTAATCATCCGCTCCGGCTGCCAGTCCTTCAATCTGCGATTCTTCTCCAGCCTGGGCAGACAGCAGAATGATTGGAATCTGTTGAGTGTCTGGGTTTGCCCGGAGCGCTTGTAACAATCCAAAGCCATCGAGGCGAGGCATCATCACATCGGTTAAGACCAAATGGGGCATCTGCTGCCGAATGGCGGCTAATGCAGCGACTCCATCCGACACGACTTCTACCTCGTACTGTTGATTCAATAAACGCCTCATATAGTTGCGCATATCGGCATTATCGTCAGCGAGGAGGATGCGAGCAGGGAGGGCAGGTGAGTGAGTGGACGGGTAGATGAGTGGACGGGTAGATGGGTGGTATTCCGCTTCACTCATCCACTCATCTACCCGTTCACTCCTTTCGTCTGGTAGCCAGCGCAACGCTTCCGCGATATGAGGGGTAGCTCTTGTCTCTATTGAGGTAAATGAACGCTCTGCACCAATGAGTTGGGTTTCGCCGTGTTGTAGTTGTAGACGATCGCCTGGCAAATGACTGTATCCCGTGGGAATTGAGATCGTGAAACAGGTTCCCTGACCCACCACGCTACTGACCCGAATGCTGCCACCATGCAGTTTCACCAACTCCTGCACTAAGGACAATCCAATTCCTGACCCTTCATAGCTCCGTCCGGCTGCCCCCTTTACCCGATGGAATCGCTGAAAGATATGAGGCAGTTCTTCGGCGGGAATGCCCGTACCCATGTCTCGCACTTCTAGAATGACATGACTCGACGTTTGAAGCATTCTCCTTTCTTCCCATCGTAGACTGACGACAATTTCACCCTCAGAGGTGAACTTGAAGGCGTTAGAAAGCAAGTTGAGGACAATCTTTTCCCACATTTCGCGATCAACATACACAAGCTGAGGCAGCGGGGGGCAGTCTACCCGTAACCGTAAACCTGCACGCTCGATCGCAGAGCGGAATACCCCTGCCAAATCGGTTGTTAACATCGCTAGGTCTGTTGGCTCGTATACTGCTCCAATCCGCCCTGCCTCAATCCGCGCGAAATCTAGCAGTGTATTGACCAGTTTCAGCAAGCGTTGGGCGTTACGATGGGCAACCTGGAGTTGGTGTTTTAGAGTCGGTGAGTAGGCAGGTAGGTAGGGCGATGGAGTCTCATCTATCCTCCCACTCCCCTGCTCCTCTAAACTCGCCAGTGCATCTTCCAAGGGACCGAGCATGAGTGTCAGGGGTGTGCGAAATTCATGACTGACATTACTGAAGAAAACGGTTTTAGCGCGGTCTAGCTCCGCCAATGCTTCTGCCCGTTTCCGTTCTGCTTCGTAAGCCTCCGCATTGGCAATACGGGCTGAGATTTGCCCTGCAACCAAATCGATGAATTCTCGATAGTTGCCGTCAAACAGCCTGAACGGATTTAACCCAACCACCAAAATGCCAGCTTTTCCGGTCTGACCTGATGCAGCAATGGGTATGGAAACTGCTTGATGCGGCATTTGCTGCCAGGCACCCGTGGGTAAGTTGTCAAACGATGCTTCCAAGTCCGTAATCAAACAGGCTTTTTGGGTTCTGACAACGTCTGCAAGCTGCCAAACCGAATCATTGTTAAACGCAACGGCTTGAGGAACGGCAGGGTGGTCTCGATCGATACTAGATGTCCCTGCCAGAACAATCTGTTGTTGCTCCGGCTCGATGAGATAAATCATCGCAAAGGGAAGATCGTAAGGATTGGTTTCCAGGCAGCTTGCACTGAAAGTGCAGACTTCATCGAAAGTACGGGCATCTGCCGTTCTGGCTGCCAGTTCCTGCAACAGCGCTAACTGACGCTCACCGACAATGCGCTGGGTATCGTCCGTACAGGCGCAAAAAATACCGCCTGTGCCGCCATGATCATCGGGGATGGGGCTGTAGGAGAACGTCACATAGGTTTCCTCTAGATAGCCTTTCCGCAACATGATGAACAACGACGCTTCGTCAAACGTTCCCTCATTTTTGCGGATCGCCGATTCTATCAGAGGTTGAAGTTGATCCCAGAGCTCAGGCCAGACACGGGAAGCGGGAAGCCCCAGGGCTGCCGGATGTTTGTTTTGGAGGAGAGAACTGTAGGCGTCATTATAGAGGTTAATCAAGTCTTCGCCCCACCAGACAAACATCGGTTGGCGCGATGTCAGCACAATGCGAAGAGCGGTCTTTAAGCTTTGTGACCAATGCTCTGGTAAGCCTAACGAGGTTTGCGACCAGTCGGCGTTACCTTCGGTACACGCGAAGCGTGATCGCATCAGCGCACCCATTTCACCGCCGCCTGCAAACAGTTGATCTAACACAGCCTGTTCATTGGTCATGGCATGGCTCCTATTCTGAATACAGCCGTTCTCAGTTCACTTGTTTTCTCCTCAGGGTCTGCTTTTTCCAACGGTGAATGAATCAGATAGTTGTCCCAGTCGTTTCAAAATTCGCTGAATCAAATTGGCTTCTACAATTGGCTTCAAGACATAATCATCTGCTCCTACGGCTAATGCCTGATGTAGGGTATTAGCATCGGAATGTGCGGAAAGAAAAAACACAGGTAACTGGCTCCAGTGCGGATCGCTCTTGACCACCTGGCATAGTTCAATCCCATTGAATTTTGGCATCGAGACATCCAGCAGCAGTAGATCTGGGCAGGTCACTTCCAGGCATTGCCAGAACAGACTTGGGTCTGCTAAAGCCGTTACTTGAAACCCTCTGGGTTCCAGGTTGGCTTGCAGCCGTGTTAATAAGACTGAATCGTCATCCACAATCAGGAGTTTGGCAGCGATCGCCTCGATCGGGTTGAGAAGCTGAGTGACGACTTGGAACACTTCAGAGGGTATCGCGGGTTTTTGCAAGAAGGCATTCGCTCCCAGACGAGCCACTTCCACGCGCTTGCTCAAATCACCCTGCCCGCTCAGCACCACTACCGGAATCGTCGGGAACTGACGCTTAAGCTGTGCCAGTAGGGTTAAACCGCTTTCTGTGGTGTTAGAAAAGGTAAAATCCAGCACGATCGCATTCGGCATAAGGGATTGCAGCCGCTCACGAGCCGTGATCAAGTCGCTAGCCGTTTCCAGATGAACAGCCCAGTTAGGAGCCTCTGCCTGCATTAGCTCAAGCATGTCTGGGTCGTCATCGATCATAAAGACTATGGAGGACTCGGAGGGGAAGGGAGAGGGGGGATGTGGAGAGATGGATAAATTCTTTTCGCCCCTGTCTCCTAGTTCTGGTGTCTCCGCGCCTTCGCTATTTGGCACAGCAAACATAGGCGATCGCTGGGTCATGCAGCGGAGTTGCTGAAGCAGCGTTTCGAGTTGAACCGCTGACTCGGATTGCGACACAGCCGTTGAGGAGTTTAGGACACGTTCGATCTGACGGGCAAGCTCTGCTGCGTGTGGAATGCCAAATCCTCCCAAAGAGCCGATGAGCCGATGAGCAATGGTTTGGGCGTGCTGCCGCTGGTTGGGGTCGAGAGAGTCTGTTGTAAGGTAGGCGATCGCCTGCTCCAGGGTTGCGAGTTGTTCCTGCAATCGCTCCTGAAACCCTTGCCACATCTGCTGAATCGTTGCTACTGCTGCTGTATAGTCAGCAGCCATACCGTTAGCACTATCAAACTGGGCATGGTCAGGCTGGGAATGGTCAGACTGGGAATGGAGAGTGCCATTCCCTTCTTTTCTCATCTCTTCATCGTCCTGCCGCTCCTCAGGTAATGATCTCAATCGATATCCCAAGCTATATAGGGTTTCAATTGGATCAGACGTTAGCCCTGCCATTTGGAGCTTTCGCCGCAATCCACGAATTTGGGTTGTGACTGCCTCTTCACCTGGGCATTCATCAATCGACCAGACGCGATCGAGCAGCGTTTGTCGATCAAAAATTCGACGTGGGTGCCGTAAGAATAACTCCAACAGTTTGTATTCCTTAGGCGTGAGGCGTAGAGGTTTACTCTGGTAAGTTACTTCACAATGATTTGAGTCAAGCTGCAACTCGCCCCAGCAGAGTACCTCCGTTAACTCGGTGTCGCTCCGTCGTAACAACGCGCGAATTCGGGCAAGTAGTTCCGATCGCTCGTAGGGTTTGGTGACATAATCATCGGCTCCTGCCTCAAAGCCTGCCACACGGTCTATCGGATTATCCTTCGCGGTCAGTAGCAAAATAGGGACTCGCTGATTTTGCGTTCTCAGTTGCCGACAGAGGCTAATGCCATCCAATCCTGGCAGCATTACATCCAGCACAATCAGGTCATACTGGCTCATCTCAACGAGTGCCAGCGCTGATTTGGCATTATGAGCTGCATCGATCGTAAACAGTTGGGCTGACAAAAAGCTGACTAGGGCGGCTACCGTATCTTGATCATCTTCAATAATCAGAAGTCTCATGCATAGAACCTTGCAGATTGTATCTTGCAAATCCCTAAGTTAAAGGAATACACCAGGTTAGAAATTTTAGAGGTAACTGAGGCACCTTTCGTTTTATCCGGTTGCTATCAATTCCTCATCCCTCTGAAGCTTCAGAACATGTAAAGTTCTATGAATAATTTCATTAGCAAATCACTATGATTTCCTCAGAAAGCCCTTAGGTTCTCTTTATAAGGTGTAGAAGCATCCATATTCAAGCAGTGTGGAATTGTTTCAGCAGCTCATCCAGCTACTTGCCAGCTACTTGGTGGATGCTAAGTAACAAGATCCTTCTTTTTTAGATGTAATAAAACTTCTTTAGATGTAACAAATAACTGTTGCATCTAACACATGAGGGATCAGCGTACAAATAAAATTCGCTGAAATTCGACGGGCAACACATCTCTTGAGTTGCTGCGGTATTCAAGAGATGAGCCTTCACTCTATATCAAAATGATCGCAGTAAAACTAATTTCCAAACCTGTGTTTAACACCCTACAAAAACACATCAGCCCAAGATGGTTGATGGTTATGATATTTCCAATTCTCATTCTAAATGCTTGGCTAGTGATCAAAACGCTCCAGTACTTTCAACCTCTGGTGGCGATCGTGATTATGGGAGCACTTCTAGCATTCATCCTGAACTATCCCGTTCAATTTCTTCAGCAGCATGGTAACAGACACAGTGTTGCAGTGGTTGTCGTCTTTCTCCTCACCTTATTGATCCTGATGGGGTTGGGGATTACATTAGTACCTCGTTTGATTGAGGAACTCAGCCAGATCGTGGTAACAATTCCAGATTGGATTGAAGCCAGCAACCAACGGCTTGAGAATTTGCAAGCTTGGGCAGAACAGCGACATTTACCCGTGAGCTTGAGACTGCTTGATACTCCGATTACAAAATTATCCTCGAATGGCTTACAATCTATCGCCAATCCCCTTTTATCCTTAACCATGAGTACGGTTGGGAGCGCCACCGATATTGCTTTCACGATCGTTCTAACCTTCTATTTTCTACTGGATGGGGAAAGCATTTGGAAGGGTATTTTTCAATGGATGCCTAACCACGTCACTACGTTGTGTGAACAATCCCTTGAGCAAAATTTTCAGAACTACATCATTGGACAAATCACATTAGCTTCTCTGATGGGAAGTTCCATGATGGTGTTATTTCTGCTGTTGAAGATTCCATTTGCGCTCCTGTTTGGATTGGGTATTGGCGTTTTAACCTTGATTCCATTGGGTGGTTTTTTGGGCATATGCTTAACAGGTCTGATTATTACTATCCAAGATCCTGTTCTGGGTTTGAAGACGTTTGCTTTGGCGCTTTTAATTGACCAAATCATTGATTAGGCGATCGCTCCCCGGCTACTCGGTCGCTTTACAGGACTAAGACCGGCTTGGATTTTAATTGCCCTATTCATTGGCACAAAACTATTTGGCTGGTTAGGACTGATTGTTTCAGTTCCCCTGGCTGGTTTTGTGAAAGACACCCTGCACGAACTTCGGAACGCTTCTGTGGATAACGTTATTGGCTTAGAAGCACCTGCAACATCAGATCATTCACATCTGGAAAAACAACAAGTGCAGCAACTCTGAAGGAAAAACAAGTTTAATTAGTAATGCTTCAAATACCTAAAACTGCTCGAAAGAAGAAAATCACAGCGAGCTTGATGAGTCGCAACTGTCAAAAGATGAGTACGCAAGAGCGCATCAAACACTTAGACCAACTGCTCGACTGGTATGATGACCTGACTCCTGCGGACACAAAAACTGCACAAACCATCCGTAAAACCTTTTTACTGACACTGGAATACGCACCAGAAATCATTCGGAAAGAACGGTTTTCCCAATTTTTGGCTGATCACATTGAATCAGAAGATTTTGCGGAGTTAGAGTGGAAAACGCCGGAAGCAGTGATCAAGTATTGTGAATTGCTTTACAGCGTTCGCTTCCACAGCGATTCAATGGCAGAGCATGTCCATTGTCTAGAAGAAATCCTGTTGCGTTACGCATTGCAGCAGTATGAGCGGCGAGGGGCACACGAGAAGATGTTTCGGCTGTTAAAGTTAGCGCCCACGTCTCCATCGATGACGGATGCAGAACTCCGTCGGCTTAAAAACTGCACTTACCTTTATGAAATGCGACGAGTCAATCAAAATCGCCACTATCTCTACACTTATCTCGTCGTCCAAATTGTACTGATTGGGGTTGTCTTTCCCCTTCTATTTATTCACGTTGAAAATGAAGCACTTCAACAACACATTGGGCGATCGGCTCAGTCTATATTTCAGAGCCAGCCACAACAATTCCTCTCGTACCTTGATGGGTTGTATTGGGCGATCGTTACAGCCGTGGCAATCGGGTATGGTGACATCGCACCTGTAACCGGGCTAGGAAAACTTCTTGCAGGAATACTGGGTGCTTTAGGTGTACTCACCACCGGCGTTATTGCAGGACTGATTCTAAATTGGTTATCTGAACGCAGGCTCGATTGAGGCGGCTGCTAACTCATCTATAAGTAAGTAATTGTCGTTTTGGTGCGTTACGCTATCGCTAACAGCACCCTACGCGGTGCAAGGTCTATTGTTGCCGGGTTAATAAAATACTGTTCACATGATTTTGTGATTGATTCAGCGGAAAAGGTACGAAAAGCTAAGCTCTTCGCACCGTTGTTGACCCATGAAGGTTAAGAAAATGTTGTAAGGTCAATGACGTGTTTCGGCATTGATCGTCGGAACGATCGCCAGTAATAGCGGCAAAGAAAGGTTGATCGTGAGCAAGCGAATCACATGGGCTGCCGTCACTATATCGGTATCTTGATGCAACGTGAGCGCAATCCAAATCATTTCCGGTGAGCCACCCGGAGCCGTGACCAGTACACAGGTCAGCCAATCCCACCCAGTCAGGCGTTGAATCAGCAATGCCGCGAGAAATGCAGTGAGCACCATCAAAACAACGGGAAGCAGAGACCGGATGATGGTTGCAGAGCTCAGTCTTGGATTGATCCCCCAATACTCGCCGATTGTCACGCCTAGTAAGACTTGACCGATGAGGTTGAAAAAAGTTGGTAGCTGAAAATCAATGGATACCGGAAACACGAGTAGGAATGCGTCGAATAAAAGCCCAACTGCGATCGCACCCAGGAAAGCCGCCATTGGAATTTTGAGCTTGTTGCCTAGATAAACCGCTAGAAGCGCGATCGCAACGAGCAAACAAGCGATGCACAAATCGAACCAAGAAACCGCAACGATTTTTTGAACCACAGCAGCAACCGCATTGTCAGTCGAACGATCGACAGCAACATTGGCAATGATGGGGATGACAAAAATAACTGTTGTGAATCGCATCAATTGCACCAGCGAAACCAACGCAGTATTCTTGCTATAGTCGGCTGCAATACTTGCCATGACCCCAATATTTCCAGGCGTTGTGGCTAACAATGCACTTAGTAAATCGATTTTTTCAAATCGAGAATAAATCGAACCGATCGCTACACCTGACAGCATCAAAAATAAAGGCAATCCCAGGAAAATCAGTAATTGACTGGATAGAACATTGAGATTGCTGTGTTGCAGCGATAGCCCGATCGTTAAACCAACGAGCAGTTGCCCAGCTTTTCTCGCGTTGCGATTTGGCTGGAGCGAGTCAAAGCCTTGTATGCGGTAACTCGAAAACACGATCGCCCCAGCGGCAATTCCGCCTGAGATCCACGCCGCACCGTCAAGCCCGATCGCCACCAATCCTAAACCGATCAAAACCGCTAGAATGACCTCGATCGCAAGAGTGACGTAAATCTCCCCAAGTTGAAGTGCTGCTGTAGTTTTAGGTGAGTCAATATTAAGCACAGATAAAGGTCTCCAGCGATTACAGCTTTTGTTCTCATCACAGCATCATAATCGTCAGTATTGTAGTGACTGTGTTGCAGTGAAACAGGACAGAGTCATAAGATATGGCTCTGTCCTAAAAAGCGAGGTAGATTGAGTGAAATAGCTTTCTGCAATCTTTACACAGATCTAGAACGCTGCCTTCTCAACCCTTCCAATCAGTTTGAAAGCACGCCCCTAGCAAATGCTTCTAGCTGTTGGAGAAGTCGATCGAGATTTTCTGTTGCCTCAAAATCACCATGAGAACGGCTCAGATCTCTCGCTTGCTGAATATGACCAATTCCCTCCGTCTTTCTGTTTAGCTGAAGCAATACAATACCTAGGTTAAAATGTGCTTCAGCAGCCTCCGGAACAATCTGAATAACTTCGATAAAAGCCTTCTCGGCACTAGCAAAGTCACCTTGGTTACTCAGTATGACCCCTCGATCAAAGGCATTTTGAGCTGTTTCAAGGTTGGTTATTCCAATGTCGCTAGTTAACTTTGAAGCCGTATTTTGGGCTACATTCTGAATTGAATCTGCAACCGATGTGACCGACAACTGCACATCTCCAGACATCTGTTTTACCGCCTCGGTCATTTCAGGTTGAGCATCTTGAACTGCTCCCTTGACCGACTGAGACACTCCTTGCACTGAATCTGCAATGCTTGAAGCAGACGACTGAACGCTTTCAGACGTTCTTTGCACCGCTTCGTTAACGGCAGGTCGTGAATCCTCAACCGTTGTCTTCACCGCATTTGCGGTTTGAACAATGGAAGGACGAGTTTGATCAACTGTTTCTATAACTGAATGAATTGCTTCTGACACTGCCGGACGAACCTCATCAATTGTCCCTCGAACTGAATCAACTGCCTCTGATATCAAAGGCTGAGCCGATTCAACATTTTGTTTAACGGCATTCACTGTGTCAATAGCAGGCTGCTTGATCTCATCAACCGTTTGCTGAACGTTTCGCTTAACGGCATCAACCACACCTCCTATGTTCTGATCCACCCCTTCAGCCACCTCACGCCCAGCATTCGCACCGGCTACACCACCAGCAACTGCACCAACTGCGGCTCCTAATCGCCCGCCGACTAACCGACCAATAATAGCTCCCGCTAAGCCCCCGCTGACAACACCAAATCCTGTTGCTACGGTCTGAACCGGATCTCGTACTTGATTCGGATCGGTTGATGCTTGCTGCTGATTCGGTTGGCGAAAATCCATCGTGTTACCTGACATGTTGTTTTACCCCTTTCAACTTATTTTGGAACTCTTCTCATGTAGTACTAAGTAGTCAGGTGAAAATAAATGCTGCAGTCGTAACATCCACTTCAGCCAAATCTTCTGCTGAAGCTGTGTCGTTGCTTTCATTCAGAACCCCAAAACATATCTGAGGAATCTGGGTCACAAAAAACACCAGTTTCATTTCCTCGATCGCTGTAAACGATCAAGAAATTTGATAGATAGTCGATCAGTGGTACTTGATGAACGAAGTAGTAATAAGTGATTGGATAATCTCTCGTCATTACATCTTCATCCTCTGGAAATTCGATACGTCCACCGGATAGTTCGTAGCTTTGTTGCCTCCATTCTTCCCAAGTCATGTAGGTCATGCTTGTTGAGCCTAAACGGGTTAATGAATTTGCTCTAACTTAGCGAGTAATTCTAAGCAAAATTTGATGGAATACTGAGGTTTTTAAGTTCGTTCCCTGACCCTCAAGCATCGGTTCTTCTGCAAGCAGTCACAATTTCCTCAGGAAACCCTTAGATTTCTTCTCTATTGTTTCGACAAGATGTAGCACTCAAATACTGAGACTATGTCGCAGGGCAATTCTGTTGGTGAGTAGATCCCAAAACAGACCTGTCAAGTCATTGAATAAGGAGATCAGAAAGATGGCAAATCAAGACCTTAACACACTAAAAGTCGCAATTCTGGTAACAGATGGTTTTGAGCAAGTAGAAATGACGCAACCCCAGCAAGCTCTAAAGCAGGCAGGTGCTGAAACTCATATCGTTTCCCCTAAGTCCGATCGCGTTCAGGGTTGGAACCATTTTGATAAAGGCGATTTTTTCCCTGTAGATGTCTCTCTAGAGCAAGCTAATCCGTCTGACTATGATGCCCTGCTGCTTCCAGGTGGTGTGGCTAATCCTGATCAACTGCGAATGAATGATCAGGCGATCTCGTTCGTCAAGTCTTTCGTTGAAGCTGGCAAACCTATAGCCGTGATCTGCCACGGACCCTGGACACTGATTGAGGCAGATGGCGTGCGCGGGCGACGGCTTGCATCGTGGCCCTCCCTCAAAACCGATCTGCAGAATGCCGGAGCAGAGTGGGTAAATCAGGAGGTTGTGGTGGATAGCAACCTCGTGTCAAGCCGCAAGCCCGACGATATTCCAGCATTCAACCGGGAAATGATCGGACTGTTCAGCGGGGCACGGAAGCAGACGCAGCCCGTGGCGTGAGGTTGCCCTAAGACATCAGAAGTGCAGAACTGAGGACGGAGAGCGAGGATCGCCAACTTACAAAAGCAAGGAATTTAACCAGGAGGACAAACATGGAACAGCGTCGATTCGGTTCCACGAAGCGCGAGGTGGCGGTGATCGGTCAAGGGACCTGGTACATCGACAATGGTGACCGCGCCTCTGCAATCGCCGCCCTGCGCCAGGGACTCGATCTCGGCATGACCCATATTGACACCGCTGAAATGTACGGCACTGCCGAGAAAGTGATCGCCGAAGCGATCGCCGAGCGACGCGACGAGGTTTTCCTGGTCTCCAAGGTCCTTCCCCAAAATGCCTCTCGGAGCGGGACGATCGCGGCCTGCGAGAAGTCGCTCGCTCGCCTTAAAACCGATCGACTGGACTCCTATCTCTTGCACTGGCGCGGACAGCATCCGCTGGAGGAGACGATCGCGGCATTCGAGCAGCTTCAGCACGAGGGGAAGATTCTCTCCTGGGGCGTGAGTAACTTCGATGTGGCCGATCTTGAAGAAGTCCAGAAGATCGCTGGCGAGGGTCATCTTGCCTGCAATCAGGTTCTCTACCATTTAAGCGAACGCGCGATCGAACACGCCGTAATCCCCTGGTGTGAGAAACATGGTGTAGCCGTGGTTGCCTATAGCCCCTTTGGTCACGGGGACTTTCCCAGCCCGCGCACGGACAGAGGTCACGTATTACAGGAAATCGCCGCCGCACACAACGCCACTCCTCGCCAGATCGCGCTCCGGTTCCTAGTACGACGGCCCTCGCTCTTCGCCATCCCCAAGGCATCCAACCCCGAACACGCCGCCGAAAACGCGGGAGCCGGGGAACTCAATCTGAACCAAGCCGAACTCAACCGGATCGACGCAGCTTTCCCGATCGGAACCCGTCCCCGCGTGCTTCCCATGCTGTAAGCTGCTTGTTTAACCTTTCATACAGCGTCTGTCATAAATTTTGTTGAAATTGCATCAACTTAACTAGAAATTTCAACATAAACAGGACTTACGCACTTTGTGCAGCGTCCTGTTATCCTGGTTGATTTTGCACGGGCAAAGTTCGCGCAAAATCAACCAACTGCGTAAGTCCTGATAAAGTTAGTATGCGAAACTCACGAGCGTTAGCCCAGACGGACACCCAAAGGCTTGAAGCGTTTAGCGACGGCATCTTTGCCATTGCCATCACGTTGCTGATCCTGGAAATTAAAGTGCCACAAGTGAACCCTAATGAGGGAATAACAAGTCTTGCTTCAGGGCTGCTCACGCTGTGGCCGTCTTACTTCGCTTACATTTTCAGCTTTACCATGATTGGGATTTTCTGGGCAAATCATCACTACGTCTTTCAGGTTTACGAACGTAGCGATCGCATATTCAAGCTGATCAGTCTCTTTTTTCTGATGTTTATTTCGTTTCTACCGTTTCCAACAGCGGTTCTAGCGAGATACATTACGGATGCACAACAACGACAAACTGCAATTATTTTATATGCGTTGACGTTGTTCGTAACGGTATTAATGTGGCTGCTCATGTGGCTTTATGCCAGTCGCGACCATCGATTGCTGAACAAAAATCTCGACGACCAATTCATCGCTCACCTTACCCGCCAGTACACAGTAACTAGCGTGTTGTACTTCTTAGCGCTTGTGCTGTCATTAGGGAATGGTATCGCAGGATTAGCGTTGTGTGTGTCATTAACGTTACTATACTTGCTGCCGCAGAAAAGGCCGGTGTATCGTAACGGCGGCGTATGAATCTGACTTTTCACGTTAAATGCTGTAATGCTTATGGGGAGAGAGTTAGCCCCACTCCACTATATCCGCTACAGTGGTCAAGATATGGTGCTGGAGGGCAAGCAGATGCAGGAATGGTGGGAGAAAAGTTTTACCTCGATTGCTGTAAACGATCAAGAAATTTGATAGATAATCGATTGGTGGTACTTGATAAACGAAGTAGTAATAGGTGATTGGATAATTTCTCCTCATTACATCTTCATCCTCTAGAAAACCGATACGTCCACCAGATAGTTGTAGCTCTGTTGCCTCCATTCTTCCCAAGTCATGGTTATTGAGCCTAAACGGGTTAATGAATTTGCTCTAACTTAGCGAGCAATCCTAAGCAAAATCTGATGGAATACTGAGGTTTTTAAGTTCGTTCCCTGACCCTCGAGCATCGGTTCTTCTGCAAGCAGTCACAATTTCCTCAGAAAACCCTTAGATTTCTGCTCTATTGTCTCAACAAGATTCAGCGTTTCTAGGATGTGTTAGGCGCTAGCGCAACGCATCACCTGCGATCTTGGTGTGTTAACGACGGCTAACACATCCTACAAAAGATGCACCCACTGCATCTGAATCGTTTATTAACCCCCATCAAAAATCAGAAAACTAGCAGTAGATCAGTGTTACCAAAAAGAGGTAATTGCAATGAACAAACCCATAAAAGTTGAAAAGACAGTCACGATCGATAAACCGGCAGAAGAGCTATACCGCTTTTGGCATAACTTTGAGAACCTACCGCGTTTTACAAGACACCTTAAAAACGTGACAGTGTCCGGCGATCGCCGATCGCATTGGATTACCAGTGCCCCATTAGATAGCAGCGTTGAGTGGGATGCAGAAATTGTTGACGATCGCCCAAATGAATTGATTGCCTGGAAATCGGTTGCAGGAGCAGACATTGATAATGCTGGCTCTGTGCAATTTAAACCTGCTCCCGGCGATCGTGGAACCGAGGTCAGAGTGGTCACGGCATACAATCCACCTGCTGGAGCCATTGGAGATGCGATCGCTACACTCTTTGGCGAAAACCCAAAACAGCAAATTGGAGATGATCTTGCCCGCTTCAAGATGCTAATGGAAGCAGGCGAAATTGCCACAAACGATGGTCAGCCATCGGGACGCCCTAACTCAAAGGACTAATCACCATGAAAGCAGTATGTTGGTACGGTGCGGAAGATCTGCGGGTAGAGACTGTGCCTGATCCCACAATCCTCAACCCGCGTGATGCCATTCTTAAAGTAACCGCCACAACCATTTGCGGTTCTGATTTGCACATTTACGATGGCTTTATTCCCACGATGGAACCCGGTGACATTATTGGTCACGAGTTTATAGGGGAAATCGTTGAAGTGGGGAGCGAAGTCAAGAAGCTGAAGAAAGGCGATCGCACGGTTGTGTCTTCAGCGATCGGCTGTAGTCAATGTTGGTACTGCAAACAGCAGCAGTGGTCGCTGTGCGATAACTCCAATCCGAATGGCTGGCTTCAGGAGAAAGTATACGGACATGGCACAGGGGCAATCTTCGGCTACTCTCATGCCTTTGGCGGCTATGCAGGATCTTTTGCCGACTATATCCGCATTCCCTTTGCAGATTTCACAGCGATTCAGATTCCCAAAGACATTCCGGATGAAAAATTCCTGCCTGTTTCGGATGCGTTTCCCACAGGGTATATGGGAGCAGATTTGTGCAACATTCAACCAGGAGATGTGGTTGCGGTTTGGGGCTGTGGTCCAGTGGGACAATTTGCAATGAAGAGTGCCTACCTACTGGGCGCAGAGCGTGTCATTGGCATCGATCGCTTTCCGGAGCGCCTACAGCTGGCAAGGGACTTTGCCAAAGCCGAAATCATCAACTACGAAGAAGTGGATGTCCTCGAAGCGCTCAAGGAAATGACGGGAGGACGGGGTCCCGATGCCTGTATTGATGCAGTCGGCATGGAAGCCCACGGCAGAGGTCTAGAGGGGCTGTATGACAAAGCCAAACAAGCCGTACGTTTAGAAACCGATCGCCCACATGTACTAAGGCAAATGATGATGGCGTGTCGCAAAGGTGGCACCTTATCGATCATGGGAGTTTATGGCGGCTTTGTGGATAAATTGCCAATGGGCGCAGCCATGAACAAAGCCCTGACCTTCAGGATGGGTCAGATGTTTGGTCCGAAGTATATTCCCAAGTTAGTGGAGCATGTTTTGAACGGCGATGTTGACCCCTCGGCTGTGCTGACGCATCGCTTGCCTCTGGCTGAAATAAAGCAGGGCTTTGAGATGTTCAAGCACAAGAAAGACCAGTGCATCAAAGTGATGTTGCAGCCGGGCTAGGCTCATCTCACTCAGGAATACGTGAATAAGAATAAACAATGGGGGTTGTGTCACAAGTACGACACAACCCTATTTATTAGGTGCCTAGATCCCAATTTAAAGCAGATGCGATCGCCCGGTGCAATGTCAGCGGGTCAAAAGGTTTGGCTATGATTCCTTTAACTCCTAGTGTTTCATAATGATGGGGTTCGAGTAATCCAGCCTGTGCAGTCAAAAACACCACAGGTATAAACTGCATTTCCGGCTTAGCCCACAGTGCATCCAGAAACATATAACCATCCATTTCTGGCATCATAATGTCCAGCAGGATCACATCTGGTTGTTCAGCGATCGCCTTGAGTAACCCTTCTTCTGCCGATGTCGCGGTAATGACAGTCCATTGGGCTATTTTTTCCAAGCAGGTTTGCACTATCCGTTGCACATCGGGTTCGTCGTCAATTAACAAGATGCACTTTGATGCAGAGGTCACCATCATCGTCTGTAACAGCACTGTACCGCCTCTCTTAAAAGAAAAGACTATAAACCATTGAAGTAACTACTTATGAAAGATCAATAATTTAAGGAAATTGTGAGGAGATTCTGAGCGATTAGCATCACCAGGCTACAACTCCGTTCTACTCTTCGTTCTAAAGATAGGTTACGACCAATATCGTGTCTGGTTAAGTGCTTATAAAACCCAAAATGCGAAAGCTACATAGCTTTCATTTTAAATAAACTCAGAATTTTTTGTGAGATAGATGAGGAGTGTAGTTGAACAGGCTCATTAAGATGCGATCGCGACTCAACAACTCCTGTGAATTCAGCACAATTCCCTCAAAAAGCCCTTAGATTTTCCCGCTAGAGTCCTGGAAAGAGTCAGACGGGTCTTGCGATCTCTAGTCGAACAAATAGACTTCAATCTGGTTCAGAAATCAGATAACTACAACCTGGATAAGGAGTCATATTTCTATGGTGTCAATGATCCAAACCTGAAAAGTGTACAAGAACAACTGACGGAACGAAAAAAAGCAAGGTTAAACTCTTGTTGATTAATGAGAAACATGATTTTTACTATCAAGACTATCAAGACCTTAATCAATACCGCATTCATCGTCAGCTCACTCCAAGTTGTCAATCAAGATTTGGTGAATAGCGCTCAGCCTCGAGAACAGTTCTTTGGCATCCAGGTTACCAGCGTTGGGCAGGTACTGACCCCAACAAGATTAGAAGCTCGATCGTCATCGCTACGCAACTAAAACCGACTTGATGTTTGTGTTCTCTTTCCATTCAAAAATTTATTTAGTGAAATCAGGTTCATATGAGAAGAATTGGCATTTCAGGTTCCTATGGAGGGTTAAATATAGGTGACGAAGCGATTCTCACCTGCACAATTGCACAATTGCGATCGCTCGTGCCCCATGCAGAGATTGTGATTTTCTCGCGCAACGCTGACTATACACGACAAAACTATGAGGTCGACCGGGCAGTTGCGGTTAGACAGATTACCCGCAAAGAGATTATTCCTGAAGTCCAGCAGCTCGACCTGTTGCTGTTGGGCGGCGGTGGCATTCTCTATGATGATGAAGCACATACGTTCCTGCGAGAAGTCAGGATTGCCCAACAGTTCAACATTCCTACATTTTGTTACGCAATTGGGGCAGGCCCACTGCTAACACCCGAAGCACGTCAAGCCGTGCGCGAGGTTTTGACTCAAATGAACGGCATTACGGTGCGGAGTATAAAAACTAAACACCTGCTTGAAGAAGTGGGCGTAGACCAGGACATTGTGGTTACGGCTGATCCTGCCTTACTCTTGACACCCCAACCGTTCACCGATGAGATGTTGATGCGAGAAGGTATCTGTACCGAGAGACCACTCATCGGCTTTTCTATACGAGAACCAGGCGGGGCAGCCCCTGGACTCGATGAGAGCGCTTATCATAAGCTGATTGCCGACGCAGCAGATTAGATGGCTTAGTGCAGCCGATGACGCTGATGTTTCGTATGGTCGAATTTGAACGACCAGAATTTACCGCTTACATTCAGCAAAACCCAAGCCAGTGGCGCGGCGTTCATGGACTCTGGGACTTGGTTCAGAAAGCAAGCATGGCAGGTGACTTAGATCTGCCGCGAGAGGATATGCTCTTTTTTGGCTCGGCGCATGAACAGGAAGTCAGCGTCAATTCTACCCGTGTAACCAATGTGTTAGGAACTAATGTTTGGGATCTGAGTTATGCCGAGTGGTGCAGCCGCAGGCAAATGCAGCAGATCTCAAATTTCTTGCGTCACTATGTTCCCGGATTCAAAAATTCCTACATTGCCCAGAGTGGCGTAAATGTTGGCGTTCGAGAAACCCGTCGCGTGCTGGGTGATTATCAGTTGACTGGCGAGGATGTGGTCACTGCCCGCAAGTTTGATGATGGGATTGCGCGGGGTTCCTATCCAATCGACATCCATAATCCTCAGGGCAAAGGGACGGTGCTGAAACGCTTACCTCCGGGTGAAGCCTATGACATTCCGTTGCGCTGTCTTCTCCCCCAGCAGGTCGATCGCCTACTGCTGGCAGGACGCTGTATCTCTGGCACTCACGAAGCCCATTCCTCCTATCGGGTCACGCCAATCGCAATGGCAACCGGGCAGGCGGCTGGAGTTTGTGCCGCATTATCGTCTATTCGCAAAATTTCGCCCCGAGAGATACCTGTCGCTCTCGTTCAAGATATTTTACGCAACCAAGGAGCCAATTTGCGAGAAGCAGCATAGGCGCTAAACCTGATCTTCTAAGTACGTTATGAGTATTCACTCAATGATGTTCTGCTAGATGAATCGCAGTTGGGGATTTTATTTTCCAGCGTGTCCCTTATCAAGTCTGGATACATCGAGAGTCACTACTTGTGGCGGGCAAAGAACAAGGTTTTAAGCTGTCCAGTTTTTAGGTGCTCTCCTCTAAGCACCTACGGCAGTGAGGTTGTAAAAATTGCCCCTTTGGGATAACACCCTCGCGAGTTCACCATAATTTCCTCAGAAAGCCCTTAGATTTTCCCTCTAGAGTTTCAATAAAGTGCCATAAAACCAAATTAAGCAAGATAAGCAAGAGGGAAAAAAACTATGAGAGCAGTTTGCTGGCAAGGGGCTAATAAAGTGGGGGTTGACACGGTCCCTGATCCCAAAATTATTAACCCACGCGATGCCGTTATCAAAATTACGTCAACCGCAATTTGTGGCTCTGATTTACACCTCTACAATGGATTCATTCCCACAATGGAGCAGGGCGACATTCTCGGGCATGAATTTATGGGAGAAGTCGTTGAAGTCGGTAGTGAAGTCAAGCGAATTAAGGTTGGCGATCGCGTCGTCAATCCATTCCCGATCGCCTGCGGTCACTGTTTCTTCTGCAAACAAACGCTTACATCTCTCTGCGACAACACCAATCCCAATGCCTTTATGGCAGAAGCGATTATGGGATATTCACCCTCAGGCCTTTTTGGCTTCTCTCACATGTTAGGAGGCTATGCAGGCGGTCAAGCCGAGTATGCTCGCGTTCCCCATGCTGATGTTGGTCTATTCAAGATTCCAAACGGATTAGCAGACGAACAGGTATTGTTCCTTTCAGACATCTTTCCCACTGGCTATATGGCAGCAGAAAACTGCGATATTAAGCCGGATGATATTGTTGCCATTTGGGGCTGTGGTCCCGTGGCTCAATTTGCCATTCGCAGTGCCTATATGCTGGGTGCTGGACGTGTCATCGCTATCGATCGCGTTCCTGAACGACTGGAGATGGCAGAAAAGGGTGGGGCAGAAACGCTTAACTTTGAGAAAGTTGATGTGGGTGAAGCCCTCAAAGAAATGACGGGCGGACGCGGTCCTGATTCAGTTATGGATGCCGTGGGCATGGAATCTCACGGTTTGGGTCTAGAGGGATTTTATGACAAAGCGAAACAAGCTGTACGGTTAGAAACCGATCGCCCGCATGCACTCAGACAAGCGATTGTTGCCTGCCGCAAAGGGGGCACCGTATCTATTCCAGGTGTATTTGGTGGATTTGCAGACAAGATTCCAATGGGTGCTGCAATGAATAAAGCCTTGACCTTTCAGACCGGACAAACACACGTTCATCGCTATATGGGACTGCTGCTCGATCGCATCCAAAATGGCGAGATTGATCCTTCCTTTGTGATCACCCATCGCCTGCCGCTGGATCAAGCACCGCAGGGCTACGAGATTTTCAAACATAAGCAGGACAGGTGCGTTAAGGTCGTGCTTAAGCCCGGACAAGCTGCTGCCTGAATCAGGGAAGGCTGGGGAGAGAAGGGGGCAGAGGAGAAGAGCGGAGGAGAGTAAGGACGAAAGTAATTTCTCCACATCCTCTACTACCCCCTGTCTTCCTGCGTCTCACCCCTGCGTCTCAAATCCCATAACCGTTGATCTGGGATACTCTTCGCAGGAACCATTTCCTCATAGCACAGTGGATGATGGTTCGGGTAGCAATGGAATAGTAACGCAGCAATTCCACGCTCAAGCCTAAGGGCTACAACCTGGAACACAATTTCGGGCACGGGAAATAGTACCTTTCCCCGCTGCTTGCGACCCTGAACATCTTGTCCCTGCTCTTCCATACGTTGCTGGAGCTGCTCGACTTAAAGTACAAGCTGCTACGGTTTCACTTGCCCACCCGTAAGACCTTTTTTGACGAATTACGGGCGCTAACCCGTTACATATATTTCGACAGTTGGGGTCACTTGCTCACCTTCATGCTGGAAGGTCTAGAGCTAGACATCCCGCCCAATACTAGCTGAATTGCCATACTGAGAATTGCTGGAATTAACTAAGTAGGTAGCGATGACCGTTAAGTTAGGACAAACGGACAAATGATTCTGCAGATAAGGTTTTAATGGATTGCTTGCATGATTTCTATCACAGCTTCCTCATCTCAGTTCAAAAATCATGTAAAGAATTATCGATTACTTTTGTCCAGCCGTTGGGTTCGAGAACTAACGTTTGTCCAGAATTTAGGTGCGAAATGGCAGAAATTTGCTCCTGAGGGCTAACGGAAAATAAGGGTTTCAGCTCTACAGTTGTCCAAAATTTGGGTATGCTGTTGTCCAAAATTCAGGTAAAGTCACAGCAAGCGATTATCGCTCTACTAGCCCTTTCTGGTCGTTACCCTAACCTCATGCGCGGCATCTTCGATAGCATCGAAACCTGTTTTGAAGAACAGCGCACCCCTGAGAACGCGAAGAAAACCTCACAAACTCTTCATCTGAGAAGCTCATTGCGCGACTTCTTTGAGCGCTACCGACTACCAGAGGACGATCGCTATCTACAACACGAGTTCGAGAAACTCAGCCACGACGCATTGCAGACGGAGATTCTGCCTCGTACTCTCACTCTGGAAGATATGACCCACGAAATCTTCAACCTGATCCGCTCCTTTTCCTTCGTCGGCGAAATTGGGAAGACCCTGAGGATTATCGCCTCAGTGGATTGGCAGTTGGCGACTCGTTGGCAGGAGATAAAACAACGAATGGTTCTAGAAATGACCAGCCAGGTGATGCTTTGGCAGCGAACTAATGGAGGGTTACTCAAAACCTGCCTTTCATTCAGCAGAGAACAGCCTTCGATCGCCTCTGCAACTTTGACCTGAAGGTGCTAAAAAAACGACGCTTAATTTGCGAAGAAAATCTTCCTATAAAAACGACTTCTAACTTGCGAATCTGACTTTACGACATAGAATGTGCGAATCTCTTCAAATGTCGCTCTCCTCAGCAAAAATCTTTGTAGTGCTTAGTAGATAAGCTATTTCGCTTGTTTCCATCAAGCGAAATCTGTTTTTGATTTGCGACATTTAATGTGCGAACGTACAGATGTTGTACATTCGCACATTGAATTGTGATTTAAGGCATCCTTTTGCCGCTCCGGCAAAAGGATGCCTTAAATATTAAGCGGCAAAGGGATGCCTTATTATCAATCAACGAGAGTCAGTAGGCTCTTCTAAATTTAGAACCAGCCTTCTATTTCTTCAAACCAAGACTTTTTCGTGTTTCTTGTAAAACCCCACGAACCTTTTTATGTCTGAGATGACCTGGCTTAGTAAGATGTTCAGATACGCGAGCCTCTGAAGGATAGACACCTTGACTGTTAAGTCGGAGAACTACCTGTCTTACTTCCTCACAACACTTATCGACAGAGTTCAGATAACGAACCCGCTCATATTGGTCATACTGGGTAGAAATGGCGCGACATAAATCCTTAAAGTTTCGGTTAAGAGTTTCCCGATGGTAACCTAAATCCCTTGCTGTTGCTTCGAGCGACGGTGGTGGAAGTTTGTGGTCTAGGAGAACTTTTTCTAGTTGAGAACGAACCTGTTCATGGTTAACTAATTTGATAGCAGCTCTATGCTTCCTCTGCTGGCAACTTTTGGGTAGAAGTCTCACGGAACTGTCAGTTATTTCAATTACATCTTGCGTAAGCAGTTCAAGAACTGAAATTCTCAAACAAAAGCATAGCCTTACGAGAGCATCTAATTGAGGCAAATTCTTTCCGTTGCACCAGAGCCACACAGTATTTGTGGGGGTCTGGATCAATCGGGAAAATTTGGCTATATTACCTTCGCTAAAGTGTTTTGCACAATTGCTTAAACCATTAGCTACTCTCTCTTTAGAAATCTCGTTCTCTAACACGGGAGCTGCCGCAATTAGTTCTCCAACAGCATTTGCCGTCCAGACAAGCCACTCTAATTCAGTTTCTGCTAAATCTTTGTATTCCGAGGATGAGGGAGACGAGCTTCCCAACCATTTTTCGCATTTGAAGCAATGCCCTGTTCGCGATCGCCAAGCAAGAGGAAGATTAGACTGATGGCAATGGGGACATCTACTGCACAATAGTTGCTGATGAATAGGACAAATCTTTACTACGTTTAATGTCCACAGTAAAGGTTCATATATTTCATAACCATTAACACGTTGCTCTTCATAACATTTTGGACACCAAGCTCTAGTGGAGCGCATTAGTGCTCTTGATGGAAGCACTTTAGACCAAGACAACATGGTCAACAGATGGAGCCTATTATGCCCTGTAAGTTTGTTTAAGGCTTGAACCAAATCAGATGCCATCACACCCGTACCATTTAATGCACAAGTATGGCTATAGATTGTATGTAAATTTGCACCTGCATATTGTTTTGCCACAAGTGGGGCGATTTCTCTCTCCATCAAAACCCCTGGATATACACTGTGTGATTCTGCTAGACGAGTAATATATCCTGTTAAGCTTTCAGCACTAGCTGTCCCAATACTAGCCAAATCAAGATGATACAAGGTACTGCGCGAAGGAATAGTAGGTTGGTTTAAATCCCATAATTCCAACATATCTATGCCCTCAATTAATGTTTCGTAATGTACCTAAGTTCAATTAAATCAGGATTGTGCAGTGCTAGACTGCTCCGACTCACCCACAGGGTCACGCTTTGGCTTACGTTGACCAGGTCGGGGGTTACCTTGCTTTGATTTATTGGATTGAGGTTGTTCGCTATCCGAAGGATTTGCTGCCGGTTTTCGTTCCCCTAATGACTCGTTCCGCAGAATCTGTTCCCCCCGCTCGGCTTCCTCACGTATTTGATTGCGCCGAGTCACAGAAAGCTCCCCTTTCTTTAAGTGCTTCACCAACAAAGTTTTTGCGTTGTCATTTAAAGCGATTCTTAGCGAACGATGTAACCAATCCTTAAGAACTCCAACACATCCGAGACAATACTCACACAGATAATCGTAGTGCTTTTCAAGATCAGATTCTTCATGCAAAGGCATGTGTCGGAGGAAAGTTGGAATTACCCGAATAAGCTCGGTGTAATCTTCTTTCTTATCGGGAAGGTATCTTGCAAGATGAATATCTTCACTACGCCTTCCTGTTTGTCCATTCCAAGTGCGACAGTTAAGCAACTCATAAGTACCAAATAGGACATGAGTTGTTTCACTGAGATTAGCAATAGATTTCATCCAATTGAACTGACGTAGCATTTGAGCAGCACCTGCTGCCATAAGAAGGTGCTGTGCTTCATCCAAAGTAAAAGCAATTAATTCTCGGTTCTTTAATGCTTTCTCTAAAGCTCGTCGGTAGGCAGCAGAATCTCCATTTGAAGTGTCACTAATTGGTTTAGAATTTTCTCCTATTAGGGATGGATATAAAATCTTGTATTGGATAAGCACTTCACTCAATGCTTCTAAGCCGCGAATATAATAATCTTTATAGTTGAATTTACCTGGTTCTTCACGAACTTCTGTTCCAGCTACTATAATTCGTCTGGGATTACTTAAAACTTCTGCTTTAAACTGTTCGTTCAGCCTCTTATGAAGCTGATGCTGCAAAGTTGATTTACCAGAACCTGTGCATCCAAAAACAAGAAACAAGGAAGTTCCGGCAGGCTCAACAACACATTCCAAAAGTTGCTTAAGCGCGTTGTTGATATTTCGATGAGGGGCAAAGACCTTTTTTCGGAAATATTCCAACTTTTCGGAGTTGGAACTGAGAAGTAAATCCTCTGATAATGGACGATCTACATTTGCCATAAAGCATCATCCTCGTAAGGTTTAATACTAGTAACATCAATTCCACTAGCATTTTCATCGGTAGATTCAAGTATTGGATCATTCATATCATCACAACTATCATCCGTTGGTAGTTGCAAGCTTGTAACTTGACTGGAAGATGGAGAAAAATAACTTCCATTAATATGTTGTTGTACATCCAGTGCAGACAAATCTCGTTGGCGCTGTAAGGCTTGCTTTTCGGTTGGTCGATCTGACGATAAGAAACGAAGTGCATTTCCTTTAGCAAGATCTGATAGTTCTTGCCCATATTTGCGCCGTTCTTGGCGTTTCTCAACGCTGTAAATTTGTAATTCTTTTTCTGTACGTCCCCGAAGTGTTGAATAATGTTCGGAGATGCAATGTACCCATAGTCCCCCAACAAAGGCAAAAGCCTCACCTAAGTCAAAAGGATTGTACCGAACGGGAACCTGATTACCTTCGACACCTTGATGATTAAAGGAACCATCTTTAGCGGTGTACCAAAAACCATTAATTTTAATGCCACGGCTAATCTGAACTTTGGCTGTGCCTTTTCTAGTTGATGGAAGCGTTAACATTATAAATGCTTCGTTGTAATTGGTGAATCGGTGTGGGCGACTACCAGTATGTAGTAAGGCTTGGTCAAACGCTTCTCGAGGAGTTTGACCAAGTGCTGGATGAGTTTTTTCGTTATCATAAAACCCATAGCAATATCCAGAAGCATAGTGTTCGTAAAGCTCGCCTAGATTCCAAATAGCTTGCCGCTTGGGATCATTTGATTTTGTTACCCAGCGAACGTGCTTGGTAATTTGAGTATTAGCTCTTAAGTTGTAAAAGAATTGAGTATGGCTTGTGCCGAAAAAGCGTTCGATTATCGAACCAAACCGAGGACTTCCTGCAGGACGATGTTCCTTGTGGCACTCACATGCAGCTAACAATGTGCCAAAATAGGTGCTTTGAAACTCCTTTCCATTATCAACAAGGAGATTCAAGCTAATCAAGTGGATGAGGCGTTTAAGGAGCAATTTCGAGGGGCGATCGCAACTCTCGCCAGCAGTACCACAGCCCGTAAAGTGCCTAGCTTTCAAGAGTGTCGCTTCTGTGATATCCCATCCCAGTGCTGCCCAGAGCGAGTGGAGAATCCGCCAGATCAGAGTTTAGAAAACCACGACCTTTTCTGAAGACTAAAAATCGACATCGGTGAAGAAATCTTCGTCAATACGTTTAATGTGGAAGATTTCCTTGATACTGACTCCAACATCATGTTCGATCATCAATTGAGTGAGCTTCTGACCATCAATTAGGATGATTTTGCTGTCCCTCAGTTGAGAGGCGTAGGCGATCGCCTGTTGAGTGAAGGTTGAGGTGGTTAGAAATACGCCTTTACGAGCACCAACTCCAGCCAAGGCTCCCTGAAAGGCTTGGACTTTCTCTCTACCCACTGAGTTTTCCCAGCGTTTTGCTTGGACATAAATGACATCTAGCCCCAGTTTGTCTTCTTTGATGGTGCCGTCGATACCACCGTCAGGTCCACGGGGAACGCCTTCAACATCCTTAAGACTGCCACCATAGCCCATCGCATGAAGCAGCTTTAAGACCAATTCCTCAAACCGTTGAGGTAATAGTTGCTTTACTTTATCGAGCAGTTCATCCTGCAACTCGGCTTCTAAGATGCCAACCGCTTTACTAATTGTTTCTTCAGGCGTTGTTGTAGAGGACGGGGTTTCGCTCGCAACAGGGGGAAGTTGTTCGTCGGGTGCAGATCGCTCGTTAAATTCACGAAATTCCTCAAATCTCTGAAGATAACGATCGTTGATTGCAGGTGGGTTTTCGGCTAAAACAGCCTTGCCTCGCTGAGTAATTTGAACATATCCTCGTTTTGGGCGAGAGAGAAGATTTGCCTTCCGAAGATAAGTACTGGCCCAGCCTACACGGTTATCAAAGATGGATTGTCTACCACTGGGTAATTTGATGGCTCGTTGATCAGAAGTGATATTCAGGTGTTGGGCTAGTTTTTCTCGTAGTCCTGCAATATGGTGTATTTGCCCGTTCTCGGCAGCAAGCTTGAGCAGCGGTAGCATCAATTGATCGTAGGTTGGCAGTATCACGATGCTGCTCCAAATTGAGCTTCAACCGTGTCATTGAAGGATTTTACGATCGCCACAATCTGGTCTGCATCGTTGTCCTTGAACAGTCCATCTAAACCATCGGGATGAGCTTCGGTGAAGGGTGATTCGTAGAGTTGTCCAGGGTCCATAATCCCGTTTTGGGTCAGGTAATCAATAATAGTTTCGATGAAGCGGATTTGGTTAGCCGTTAAGGTGCTACCTTCTAGGTAGCGGGTGAAGGCTTGCTTTGCTGCGTTGCGATCGAGTCCAACCAACTTACGGACAAACAGCTTTAAACTCAGATTCTTACCGAACACCTTCTCGAATTGCTCCCGACTCTCAATTTCTATGGAGCCGAAGAGCATAGTTTCCAGAGATTCCAAATCTGATTCGGTGAGGGGTGCGTTGCGTTTGAGTTTAGCGATCGCCACATGATTTTCGTTAGCTCGAATGTAAGCTTCAACTTTTTTGCGGTACTGATAAGGGCTGAAGCCTGTCTGCTGGTTGGGTATATCTACATCTTGGATGTCTCCCATCTGATCTTCAAAGTCAGTGTAGACAATGCGTTGCTCTTGGCGATCGATAAACTTAATCAGATCGCGAAAGTCAAGCCGTGCAGCATCAATCATCCAAGGTGTCACATCCGTCCACCAGTCTTCGGCTTGAATTTCTTCAATTAGGGGGAGCTTGTCTTTCACCATTGGGATTTCGCGCTTTGCTTCTAGTTGACTCAGAAGATCGCGGACTTGGTCACGCAGCCGAACAAAATCGTTGGTTCGCTTTAGGAGGGAGAGTTGCAGTTTGAAGCAGAGCAAGTCGAATTCTTTGGCGAGGCGATCGCCCGCAGGCAAGCTATTGGGAAGGGAGGCGAGGGATTCGGTGATAATCTCTACGTCTTCTTCACTGAGTTGGTTCCAGCGATCGCGCTTGGAGAATTCTTCAACCTGTTGTAGACGGCGACGCACCAGAAAGTTTTCCTGCTCCATTGTGGCGACGTGTTGATGGAGATCGTTCAGGAGGGTATTGCGGAGCTTGTTCAGCGGAGTTTCAGCACGAATTGCGTCTGTGCCATAGGTTCCACTGGGTTCTGCGGCAATGGATGGTTGCGGGTCTATTGCTTGAGGGGCGAGGGATTGCTGTAGAAGTTGGGTTAGTTCCAGACGAGTTTTGACGAGACGGCTGGTGAGGGTTTCGGGGAGTTTTTGGTTAGCTTCTGGAATGGCTTGCCTAAAGAAATCAAAGTTCCCACAAAGGTCGAATACCAGAAATTCGGTTTTATGGTCGTCTATGCCAAACAGGTTGGGACACAAACGAGTACCCCGTCCAATCATCTGGTTAAATTTGACTCGTGAGTAGACAGGTTTGAAAAAGACTAAATTGACTACTTCAGGAACATCTACTCCGGTATCGAGCATATCAACGGAGACGGCAATTGTGGGCTGTTTAGAGGCAACGGAGAAATCATCGAGGATGCTTTCGGCGTAGGAGATATCGCTGTGGATGACCTGAGCGAACTTGCCTTTGTAGTGGGGATAGTTCGCGTCGAAGCGTTCAACGATGAACTCAGCGTGCTTTTTCGTGCGGGCGAAGATAATGGTTTTGCCGAGGCGATCGCCCCCTTCCACTTTTAACCCCCGTTGCATCAGCAGTTCCAGAGCTTGATCAACAGTGCTGATGTTGAAGAGCCACTGGTTGAGAGCAGCAGCATTCACTTGGTCAGGAATGGCTCCGGTTTCCTCGTCTCGGAATTTCTCTTCGTACTCTTCTTGTTCTTCAGGAGAAAGGTCGGCGTATTTAACTCCGGTACGCAAGAACTTAAAGGGAGCATCAACCCCTCTGGCAGGGACAAGGTAGCCATCATTAACCCCATCTTCGAGTTCGTAGGCAAAGGTGGGGTTGCCTTTTTCCAGTTCAAAGATGCGGTAGGTGTCGCGGTGAACTTCATCACGAGGAGTCGCGGTTAAACCAACCAGCAGAGCATCGAAGTATTCAAACAGGACACTGTATTTTTTGTAGATCGAGCGGTGTGCCTCATCGACGATGACCAGGTCGAAGTAGCCTGAACCAAGGATGCGCCCGTTTCCATCTACCCGATTGATGTAGTTGAGCATCGTGGGGTAGGTGGAGAGAATGACGTTGCCCCCCTCAATCTCTTTGGTTTTGGTCAAGTCGATTGGGGTGACGGTAGGGAGGTGGGTTTTGAAGGCGCGGAAAGCTTGGGTCAGAAGGGCGGTGCGATCGGCAAGAAACAGAACGCGCTTGACCCAGTTGGCTCGAATCAGAAGATCGACGAGGGCGATCGCAGTTCTTGTCTTTCCAGTTCCGGTCGCCATGACTAGCAGGGCTTTGCGGCTCTTTTGCTGATCGAAGTTCTCTGTAATGCGGCGGATGGCTTCGGTCTGATAGCTGCGCTCTACAATTTTGGGATCAATCTGCACGAGATGTAGGCGTTTGCGGCTGGTGCGGCGGAAGATCAGCCGTTCGAGTTCGTCTTTTTTGAGGAAGCCTTGAACGCTGCGTGGAGGATAGCTCTGGTCATCCCAAATCCAATGTTCGTAGCCGTTGGAATAGAAGATAATTGGGCGCTGACCAAACTGGGCTTCTAGACAATTGGCGTAGAGTTCAGCTTGGCGCTTGCCGTCTTTAGAGTCTGTGGTGGTGCGTTTGGCTTCGACCAAGGCTAGAGGTTTGCCGTCATCGCCCCATAATACGTAGTCCGCGTAACCTTTGCCTGTCGTGTTGGGCATTCCCTGGACTTCGTATTCTGTCCATCCAGGCTGGTGAATATTCCAGCCCGCTTCTTTGAGCAGGACATCGATTAGGTAGCGACGGGTATCGGCTTCGTGGTAGTCATGCGTGTCGGGAACAGCTTCATTTTGCTGTTTGAGAGCCGTAATTTCAGCTTGCAGAGCCGCCAGTTGCTCTTCAGTCTGCTGTTGCCGTTCTTCGGCAATGCGGCGCATTTCGGCGGCTTGGGAAAGCTGAGTTTCTAATGCCTGAAGCTGTTGGCGAGAGAGGTCTTGAGAGGCAGTCGCAGGACGGGGAACAGTCGCCCGGTCAAAACTGAGGGGAGCTAACGGTTTGCCGTCAGGGGCATAATAGCGGCAGAGCCAGTAGAGAAAGTGAAAGAGTTCTTCAACAATATGAAGCGCATCTCGCTCAGCAATGCTTGTGGAGTCGTGAACGGCGAGATTTCCAACTTTATGAATGCTACGAATCTTCTGAAAAAGTCCTGGTTTCAGGTTGTCTTTGAAAGTCTGCTCGTGGATCAGGGCAGCCAGATTGTTGTCGTAGGGTAGCTTGAGGTAGGGATCGTTGGCATAAAGCCAGTGGACAGCTTGCTCTAAGGTGAAGCGGGCATAGAAGCAACTGGCACGAGGGGCAGAATAGACCAGACTCTCGGCTTGGGTGGCGTGTTTGAATAGGTCGGGTTGGCGATCGCGCAAGAAATCAAAGTTAGATGCCATTACCCTCTCCAGAAATTGCTTTTACCCCAACATTCCCAATTTTGAGAGAGGAACCGTAAACTTACGGGGATGCAAACGTAACGTCTTCATAAAGGTCTGCGATCGCCCCTTCAAAGTTGATGCTTTCCAACCGAAAGTTCTGTTTGTCGGTGTAGGACTGCAACACCCATAGCCCCGCTTCGTTGCGGCGGAAGCATTCGACTCGCTGGCGTTTGGTGTTGATCAAAACATACTCTTGCAGGCTGTCTAACGTTTGGTAGTCGGCAAATTTGTCGCCCCGATCGAATGCTTCTGTTGAATCGGACAGGACTTCAACAATCAGGCGAGGAAATCGTTTCTCAAGCGGAGTCTCTTGGTCACGAGGATCGCACGTCACCAGGATATCGGGGTAATAGTAGCGATTGAGCGATTCGATGCGTGCTTTCATGTCTGAGATATAGATCCGGCAACCCGTTCCCCGGATGTGGTTACGCAGGAGGGCAAACAGGTTTCCGGAGATCGTCACATGGGCATCGTTTGCCCCAACCATTGCGTAAATTTGCCCGTCGATGTATTCGTGCTTGGCGGGGCTATGTTCCTCCATCTGGAGGTATTCTTTGGGGGTAAGGTAGGGCTGTGAAGAGGCAATCATGGCTAGGCGGCGATCGAAAGTTTCGGTCTTATCTTTAGGGTAACGATGGTAGACACATTCACAGCCATGACACTGGACATTTTGGGAATCTGCTTTCTAGTGTTCAAATATCTGCTGTCCCCTGATATTGGCTTGCCGTTGCAGAGAATGTACAGATTTGAGGAGAAACTTTTTGGGTCTTGATGATTACTTCCTTGTATCCTTTATCGAGTAGTATCTGGCTTAGGATTTGATCAACCGTCTTCGCCAAGCGCTCATTGGCAGAGTTGATAACCCAATCTGTACAACCAGATTCTCTCATTCGGTCAGTTGCTTTCCTCTCAGCATCGGCTTGCAACTTAATCGACTCTGGACCCCAGCCTAAGAAGCCTTTATCAAAGGAATAGACATAGGATCTTTCTACATTAAGGTGACTGAGGAGGACTTGAGGAGCAGGAAGCGTAACGGTAACAGTATCTCCTTCAACTACAACATCATCTGCTTTCAGATCACTCAGGTCAATCCCAAGCCTAACCTGACCGTTGGCAACATAAAGTAATTTGCTTTCCGTCCATAGGAATCCACCGTTATCATTAATCGGTACAATAGTTTCTGTGGTGACAATTGCAGTCGTTAATTCACTAACACTTTGGATCTGCTTCACTACAAGACCCGGCACTTTTTCTGCCGATGTTCTATTTGCATTGAGGGAGAAGAAGATATATCCAATTAGTAAAAGGATAATCAGGATGATTGTTGGAACAAGCCATTGAGATCTTTTGCTAGTATCAATTTGCTGTACGAACATATCTCTAATTGAACCTACCATTAGTGAATGACCAGTGGCAGTATTCCCAGATTGAGAAGCAAAATCATTACGGTGACTCCTTACAGCAGTCGTTACAGGACTGAAGAGCAACGTCAAGACTAAAACAGGAATTTGGGGGAAGGCGATCGCCACACTCATGGTGAACTTTCCCTTAAGCCTGCCTCTATTTTGCCATTTTCACGGCGATCTCCCTCTACCCCCAACAGTAGGATTGATCGCCCCTATTTCCCAACCTAAAGCTCTCCCCGAAAAGCTCTTTGGAGAAGAGAGTTGAAAAGGTTTTCTTGATGAGATTTATCCTGCTCTAATTTTCTGCAAAGCTCGTAATATATCTTCTTACTAAGCTCTGAAAATTTTCTTTGAAGTTCAAGATCGGGGACAAATACCTTGAGTTGCTCAATCTCACCAATGTACAAAGCTGCTTGCGAAGATTGCTTAGATCTAGACTTGATCTGCATCTGCAAATAGTTAGTCTTTAAAAGAAACTTTAGAAATTCAGAAGTAAGCTTCTCATAATTAGGTTTGAGAAGAGCAATATTGCGAACCAAACTGAAGCTAGATTCCTCGTTAAAAATTGCTACATTCCCTACTGTTCCTAAACAGGTTAGAAGAACATCTCCCTTTTCTAGAGGACTTCGTTTTGAAATCTTTTGATAATCGTCCTTAGAAATATAGAGTAAATCAGTCTTGTCTACACGATCATTTTTTATGTTTAAAGCTCTCAATATTGGTATGCCGTCTTCTACAGTGTTTGGCATGTGATGTGTACCATCCGTTACCTTCCTGCAAACTTCCCTCAGAACTGAAGTTTTCCAATTTTTAGGGTTTGTAGCTGGATCGCCAAACATCTCTAGGAAAGCCGATCGCAACAATTCCTCGGTTAGACGAATCGCCTCCTGTCGTTTCCGTCGAACTGCATCCGCGCGATCGAGTATGGCAGCAATACGGCGTTGTTCGGCGATCGGAGGGAGGGGAAGTTTTAAGTTCTTAAAGTCCCCAAGAGGAAATCTGGCTCTTGTTGCTTCGACTGTAATCGATTTAACAGCATGTTTTCCTAGAGGCGAATTCAGCCAATTACGGACATATTGTGAATCAGCAATTTCCGAATTTAGCCTTAGTCTTATGACATCTTGAGTCACTATTCCTAAAGGTTGATCCTCAGGATAAACAGCCGCAGTTCCAGGAGGATCGCCAACTTTAGCAATAAGCACATCTCCAGGCTTTACCCAACATGCTGATAACTGTTCCGCTTTTTCTTCGGTGACACACGATGCACTAACTCGATCGTAATAGCCGTCACGAATATCACGTATATAAATGACAGGTATACCAACATCAGTTAAATCAGATTTAACTAAATCTGAGCCGAAAGGTCCATTACTAAAAGTACCTCGACCACTAGCAGCAATCTCACTAAGTGACACTAAAGACCAGTTTTTAGGCAAAATCATTTCAACAACTCTTCCAGCGCATCCAAATCTGCTCGGATTTCATCTTCAAGCGATCGCAACTTCTGCAAAATTACCTTGGGCGGCTCATACTGCACCTCCTCATAGGCAACCTCCTTGTAGCGGTTGATTGAGAGGTCATAGCTATTTGCTGCAATCTCATCCTTCGGCACAAAAAACGCCTTTACCGCGCGGTTCGTATCCGTCTCCGGGTTCCGCTGCTTCCACCGCTGCAATAAGTCAGGAATATCATTTTGCTGCACGGGTTGCCGCTTATCATCCAGCGACAATCCATCCGCCTCCATGTCATAAAACCAGACGAAATCCGTTCCCCCGGCTCCCGTCTTCGTGAAAATCAGCACTGCCGTAGATACCCCCGCATAGGGCTTAAACACCCCCGACGGCATCGAAATCACCCCATCCAGCTTGTGATTCTCCACCAGCTCCTTCCGCAGTGCTTTGTGAGCCGTTGAAGAGCCAAACAGCACCCCATCTGGCACAATTACCGCCCCTCTACCGCCCTTCTTCAGCAGCCGCAGAAACAACGCCCCAAACAAAAGCTCGGTCTTGGTAGTTGAGACGATTTTGGTGAGGTCTTTGGCGATCGTAGACTTCTCCAGCGACCCCTTAAACGGCGGATTTGCCAGAACCATCGTAAACGCCTCTTCCACCCCCGCATGGTCTTCTGACAGCGAATCTCGCGCCTCAATCTTAGGCGACTCAATGCCGTGCAGCATCAAGTTCATACTGCCAATCCGCAGCATCGTCGCATCAAAATCGAACCCGTGAAACATTTCCTGGTCAAAATGCTCCCGATTTCCCGGTGCATTCAAAACCGAGTTGCCCTCACTGTCCTTTAACTCACGCAAATACTCCGCCACTGCTACCAAAAAGCCCGCTGTTCCACACGCCGGATCGCAAATAATCTCCCTCGGTCCCGGCTCCATCAACTGCACCATCATCTTGATAATGTGGCGCGGTGTACGAAACTGCCCATTCTGCCCTGCCTGCGTCAGCTTCGACAGCATGTACTCATACAGATCACCCATCAGATCCACATAAGACTGATCCTGCGATGCCTGTGCCTGCTTATCTAGCAAATCCAGCATCTTGTCGATCTGCTCAATCACACTCGCCAGCAATGCCGGGTTTGCAATCAAAAAAATGGCATTCTGCATGTGGTGGGCATAGGTGCTATCCCCTGCCTCTCCCCTCACATTTTTGATAAACGGGAAAGCTTCATCCCGCACCGCCTTTAGCTTTTCATCTGGGTTATCCAGATTCTTGAAATACGACCAGCGACGCGGATCATCCTTCCCCAAAAAAATGGGGTCTTTCACGGCTCGCTTCAGCCGTTGTGCTTGCTTTTCCTTCGTCAGTTCCAGGTCATCCAGTCGCTTGATAAACAGCAAGTATGAGATCTGCTCAATCACCGAGATCGGGTTGCTGATCCCATTGCTCCAAAACGTCTCCCACAGCTTATCAACCTTCGACCTCAACTCACCTGTGATCATTCCTGACACTCCAAAAATAAGCCTTCTGTGACTCGCTCCATAGGGGTAAGCCACAGAAAACAGATTATAGTTGACCCGTAGCGTAACTTATTCCCAACACAGAATATCTACATCCAGAAAACGCCATCTTCGTTAAGCGTTTACAAGCGTTTCGTGCTCTGCTTCGTCCTGGGATGCGTCTCTACCTTGAAAATAGGAATACAAATTAGCGATCGCCAAGTGAGAAGCCTTCTGTAAGTTCTCAGGATTTAATGCATTAAGACCTGCTATTGCTGCCTGTTCAACAATGTAGGTTTCACACTCTCGCCGCACGTTTGGTGCAACTTGAAACGCTAGCTGATCCCTGAGTGCAGCAAAGTGAGACTTCTGCTTGTACTCATCGTAGAGAATTTGTTCAGGTGGCATTGCTAGCACTAAATCAGCTTCATCAGCTTCAAAGGAAGCAGGGATTTCTAGAACCGCCAGTTCTGTCGAAGATAAAAGCTTTAATTCTTGAGCAGGTAAGGTTCGGTACCAATCTGAATGCGCTTTCCAAGAATCTATTGCAGCTAAATCGTGACCATGAATTCTGGTGATCTCAGGAAACAGAAAATCTAATTCTGTTTCAGCATCACAGGAGTCTAACGCAGTCAAACAATCATGGCGGATTGTTGTATTGAGTGAACCGAGGCGATCGCTTACAACCTGGTACTCACTTTGTAGCTGAAAGGTCATGGCGATCGCTTGTTCGATCGCCCATACACACTCGCGTCTGCGAAGATTACCTGCCGGACAAACCCCAACTAAAAGCTGCTCATTGTCATAGTCTGCAAGCGCTTGAAACAGCATATCTCTAGCAGCAGTAATTTCTGCATTACGAGTACTTAAGTCTTGCAAAGCAAGGGCAGATTGCACCCGATTCAATGCCTTAGCAAAAAGTCCATAGGCTCTTGCCAAAATAGTGCGGTGGTTCCTAAACTCAACATCCTCAGCCACAAGAGCAATATGCTGTAAAAGCTCTTTTCCTTGCGTGTGAAGTGCTTGTTCAAGATTAATGAAACCGTCCTTCACTTCCAGCCGCAGTTGCTTTACCTCTCCTCTCAACTTCAGGGTTTGCCAAAGATTGACCGCAGAGAGAGCAGCAGTAGCAGCTACACCAACCCCAATTACAGCAGTCGTTGCCTGTAGAGTCGCAACTGAATCAGACAAAGCTTTTAGCGCTTGTAAAGTCTGATGATTTTGATAGAGTTGCCCTGCACCCATAACCAGTTGAGGAACAGCCGTTAATGGATTGAGAAATACTCCATTATTGACAACTCCAACAGCATGGCTAACAAATCTTCCTGTCGCAGCATCTCTGGCAATACTAAGCGGTACTCCATCGGAAAAAACTTGGGCATATTTGCCAGCTTGAATCCCAGCTTCGATCACAGCAGGAAATTGGAAAAGCATAGGTTGTCCTAAATTCAATTGATTAGCAGAATCCCGATGAACTGAGTTAGCCCAAAATAACTGGTAGTTCGCCTTGAACCTGAGAAAACTTCTGTTGAGTTTGTTCTATCCAAGCCTTTTCATCTTCGCGCTTCTGCAAAGAAGCTTGATGGGAAATAGCTTGCTGTTCCAAAAGCGCGTTCAGAATAGACAGAGAAGATTTAATGGCTTCCGTAGCAATTTCCGATCGCTGATATAGACTCGCAGCCACGTTCCCACAAATTCTCTCAACAATAGTCTCTGCTGACTCAGCTAACTTCTCAAAGCCCTTGTCATAGACCTCTTGCTTCATCTTCTGACGAATTACTTCTGGATCTTCACCCCAAAGCCAACCGACCAGTGCGCCGATCGCACCTCCTACTAGAAGTGCTGGAAGAAAGCCGACTCCGATAGCGGCTATCAAGGCTCCTGCGGCTAATCCACCGCCTCCGAAACTAACGCTACCCCACCAGCGTCCCTCCCCGTCACTAAAATCTGAGTCTGCGGAAGCTTGAAAGTTAATATCAACTCCCAGACTCGCTAAAGCCAAATCATACTGGCTACTGAGGTGAGAACCAGTAGTAGAATCAATTGTTTTCAATTGACTTTGAATTGCTTCCAACTCCTGGACAATAGAAGCATCAAGACGATGAATACCGGGTTTCAGAATAGAGTCTTGTACACTTGTAACGATCCAGTCATCTAAACCTGCCGATAAATCTCGAACAAACTGGTCGGTGTAGTCTCGTAGAATCTTTTCCTTTTCCTCATGTTGAGAAGTCCATTCTGTACTTTTTGTAGCAATGCGTTCTTCCACACCCTCAACCCAAGTTTCCCAGGCTTGAGCAACCTGCTCTACCGCTGATTCAAAAACTTGATCAGCCAGAAGTTCAATTCTGGTGCTGCGTCCACTAGCTTCCCCAATCAGTTCTAAAACTTTTTGCTGTTCAGATTCAGAGAGATTGATTTTGCCATCTAATACCTGTTCAGCCTGATGGAGAGCGTCCTTACTCTCCTGAATCAACCGATCAAGGGCTTCAACAGCTTGTTCAATCTCCAGTCTGCCCCGCTCCTGGGTCAAGAACTTCTCAATTGCTGCTGTAAATCCCTGAAAAGCTATCAAATATTCATCTTCAGTTCCCTCTAGAATGGCATCAAGTGCCGCTTGAGCCGAAATGAAGTGAATCCGATTTTCTCCCGTAATGATCGGATTCTGCCCTTGAAGAAAATTTTCGACCAGTTGCCGAACTTGTTGGCGATCGCGATCGCGCCGCAGCAAATCCATAAAGTTAACCAGAACAAACAGATTCTCAACAGGTTCGTTGTCTCGATTGCCTTTAAGCTGAGACTTCAGATCTTGCACGAGTCCGCGTTCTCCTTGAGTTAATGGGCGAGAAGCGTTCGCCAGAAAAACGGCAGCATCAACATCCTTCAGCAGTTTTTGAGTGACAACAGTACGATTGGGATGCTCATTTAGCCCAGGTGAGTCAATAATCTCTACGTTGTGGCGGCAAAATTCTAAACCAGGATGTTCTAGAACAATTTCTTCGATTTCAGATTTCGCTAACTCATCAGCAAGGCTACACAATGCTGCTTCTTCAGAAATAGAAGCCTTTTCCTGGTATTGGCTAAACGGGATTTCCTCCTCTCGCCCATCTGTGTAGCGGCAAGTAACTCGTTGCTGTGACCCATACTTAAGAACCGTAACGGTTCCGCTACAAGGAATTGCTCTGACAGGCTGAATCTCTTCACCTAGCAGTGCATTCAGTAGAGTTGATTTGCCCTGGCTAAACTCACCCACAATCGCCAATCGAAACCGTTGAGACTCCAATTTTTGAAGTAATTTTGCAAGTTCACTCTCGATATTTTGAGGCAGGACATTATGTTCTTCACAACTGTGAATGATTTGAGAGAGTTGAGAAACAACATCTAGAAGTTGCTGTCGTTGTTTCTGAAATTTCTCTAGTTCTTTGTAAGACAGAGAGGAAGTTTGCTGACTTTTCCGATGATTAGATTTGGTGGGTAGGCTTGACAGAATATAGCTAGCAGCATTCGCAAAGATCGGATCAATGGCTTGAAACCGAGTTGGATCGAGTAGATTTTGAACTTCGCTGAGCGCATCTGGATCAACTGCTTCCTGTTTGGTTAATCCAGCTTCAATCACTGCTAGATGTCGGGGTTGAACCTCCATACATTTTGCGATCGCTTGCACATACCTCTGCTCGACAGAATCAACGGAACCATCTGCAATGGCAATTTCATAACCAAAAGCAATTAACAGAAGTTTCTCCGATTCAGAAAGGTATCTAGTTAGCTTAGTAATCTCACTAGATTTAGCGTAGGTTCGATGCTGACGAACTCCCTGAATCATGAGTTTAACCAGTTGACTGATACCACTTCGAGCAGGGATAAACTGGTTGAGAATCTTTTGTAAACGCAGCTTCTCCCCGTCTGTGGCTTGATTATCTGCGTAGGTTACTCCAATTAGAACGGTTGCTAAAGCTGCCAAAAAGGTAATTCGAGGTGTGAGATGCCGTTGTTGAAATTCCTTACCTGTGATCCTTGAGAGCAGTTGAACCGTATCCAGATCATGTGAGGACATCTCTACAGGCATCATAAAACTTCCTTGATTGTGACTGTTACATGCACTAAGCAGAAGACAATCCGAAACTGTACTGTCCCAAGTTTTTAGAACATCAGCATCAGAAGGAACACTAGAGCCGTAAGGACAGAACTAACCTCTTGCTTCACATGCACTAAAGTTCTTTGTTAGGGATTCCCTATTCAAGGAAAGTTTTAACAAAGAAGTTATTGAGAAGTAGAAATTTCTCAAAGCATAAAATGGTTCTATGCCTTTCCTTATAAGGCTTTAAGTAAATTCGTAAAAAATTTTCGCTATTCGTGTCAGCTTTAATTTCCGCTTTACACAATTAACACAAGTCAAAAAACTGTGTTCGCCAGAGATCAGCTCAATTGCCAGGAAAATTTTTGCAGAGTACAGCTACAGATCAGACAACTCATCCAGATTTAGTCGCTCAATCACTTCCCGCTGCTGATCCTCCTCTAGCCAATGCTCAATCGCTTCATTCACCAAAGCATTAACAGAGGATTCCTTAACCGCTGCCAGGATTTTGAGAATCTTATCGGTATCTGTCGGCAAGTACACACGAATTTGCGCTTTTTTCTCTGCCATCACACAGCTAGGGCTTAAACGTCTTCCTTAGGGCTATTTTCCCTTAATGCAACATGTACTAAGGGCAAATTTTTACTTGTCCTATTGCCCTATTGCCTTATAAAACTCTAGACTAACCACAAATGCCAGACCCTCAGCTTTGGTCGGCACGGGGTCTGGCACTTACTCCCACTTCATTAGGAGCAGTTTTCATCCTATGTCAAATCACGCTACGCCAACGAAGGCAAGTCGTTCCTCTCGCAGCACCTCCAAGCTGTCCACAAAGCCAGAGCTATATCAAGCAGGCTACCAGCAAGCACTCCATGACTTTGCCATCCTGCCTCTACTCCATCGACTGCAATCCTACTCTAATGCCAACTTTGATGCCGCCTGGGTCGCTCTCACTCCCCAAGAAGCCGAAGCGATCGCCGTCCTTCTCATCCAGACCCTCATCACTAATCTGGACGGCAAACTTTTAGCTGCCTATCTAAGCGCAATTCGCGGCAAAACTTCCTACGCTTCTCCTTCCCTTGCAACTCTGCACCTTCCACCTCCGCCTACTGACCTCCCTGACACCTTCCCTGATGTCGAGATGCCCCGATTTCTCTATGGCGATCGCCTCTGCTGGCTCTCGAACGGTGAAACCACCGACTGGGGCATTGCGATCGGCAGGTTCTACAGCTTTGCGCCTCACTGCTGCCGTTGGTGCTGGTGTTACCTGATCTGGCTTGATCCCGACTCCCCCAGCTCCGCCTGGGTCGCTGCTGATATTGCCTGGGAAGAGGATCTGCAACCTCTCGAAGCGGAGGCAGCCAGATGACTCCTCGTTCCCTGACTGACCGACACCAAGCCTTGATTGAACGCTACAGCTACTGCCAGCTTGGAATGACTCCTCAACGGTTTTATGCCAAGTGGGGAGTGAGCCAGGAGGCGATCGCCGCCATCTGTTCACGTTCCCTCTCCACTGTTCGCTGTTGGTTTCGCAAAGGGCGCAGCTATCGCCGTCCAACTCCTACAGATTTACGGCACCTTGCCCTGATGGACTTTCTACTCGATCACTTCGAGCAACTGCCTCAAGATTTGACTAAAGCTCTCTGCTTACCCAGTGAGGATATGGAGACCTGAATCGCAAAAAAGTCAATACCATCCTGACCTGTTTTGCTAAGCCACCTTTTTATAGGGTGGCTTCAGTATTTTGGAGTGTTTCAGCCCCTTGAACCACAACCGAATGAATGGAAGACAACACATAGTCCAAAAAATTGCCATCATCCGCACTGCCCTAAAGCAACACGGATATTCTCTCCGCAAGCAACCCCGCCAAGCCGTTTGGACAATTCAGGTCAGCTCAACCAAACAGTATCGGCTGACCTATCAATCGTCTCCTATTGCTTTGTGGTTTCTGCATCCAGTGGATGGCGATCGCATTCGTCAGGAAGTGCTGAGCATCATCCAAAACACCCTCAATCAGCAACCTATTGATCCCTCTGAGAAAGTTCTATGACCTACCTCGATCAGTTACATCCGTGGTGCATCATCTGTCTTTTGCCTAACATGCAACATCGGGTCGTTGCCCGGTTTCGTCGCCGCAACGATGCTGAAGCTCATTTGCGAATCCTGCGTCAGAACGCTCCAACCCTTGATTACACCATCGTGTTTGATCCTGCTGTTGCTCCGGCTTCCCCATCTTCTATCAGGTAACTCGCTCTGATCCCCAACCCTCAGTTTGCTGATGCAGAGTATCATCTATACTCTGCATCAGAGATGGCTTCAGGAAACAAACGCTACACGGTAACGTTGAAACGAACTATACTTCTAGAAGTTTGTTGGTTACTCTTTATTCAATAGATTAAAAGCGTTTTGAGCTACCATTTCTGCTCGTTGTGAAGTCACCTTTTGGTAGCGTAACGTCGTCTGAATATTCTGGTGCCCCATCAATGCTCACAGTTCTTCAATCCCCATCAGCCCCACCCTCTCTGTTGCAAAGGTATGCCGCAAATCATGAATATGGATGCCTTCTAGTTCTGAGCTGCCAGCAATCAACTCAGTCCAACATTGATGGACTGTACGATAACTCAAACGGCTGACTTTCAGCGTGAACGGTTGCTGGGCAGTAAATAAGGCAGAGCATCTAGCGTGTCTGTCGTACTTCAGATAATCATCCAGCGCTTGAGCCGCGTCTTCACTGTAGAAGCACCAGCGACGCTTATTCCCCTTTCCAATCACCTGAAACTTCCGCTGATTCAGGTTTATATCCTTTAGATCCAGTGTTAGGATCTCGGCAATTCTTGCTCCCGTTCGATGCAGCAGACAAACCAGTGCCTGCATTCGCGCATCTGATACTACAACGCGATATAGAACAGACAATTGCTCCGGTGTGAGATAGCGAATCACCTCATCGGTTCCGTATTCACCTTTTTCTCGATCTGGCTTGCGCCACTTCAGTCGGGCGATCGGATTCGCCTTGATATGCCCTTGCTCCACTGCGAAGTTAAACAGCGCTTGAATAATGGATTGGTGGCGCTGATGTGTCGTGTAAGCAAGCTGATTCAATCCATTCAGGTATTCCTGCAACGTCTGCCGCGTCAAGATCTCAATCGGCGATCGCCCATACTCCTGCAACAGCGGCATCAAGGTTGACTCGTAAGAGCGAATTGTACTTGGAGCCAGATCTGGACGACTCAAAAATTCAGTCGCAACAGCAGCAAGTGATGTATACATCCCAAACCCTCTTAATCAGCAGGTTGATTCCACAGAAACAGCAATTAATGTAATGTTTATGTGAATACTTACAGGTGTACTTTTGTGTATATCTCTGAACCGAATCTGCTTCCAACTCCTCAAGAAACCCTTGCCGACTACGTACGCCGAGTCAGAACAAGCTTAGGCTTGAGTCAAAGGGAATTAGCAGACAAGGCAGGGGTTCATCTTCAAAGTGTAGGCAAAATTGAGCGGGGTCAAACCACACGGCTAAATCAAAAGCCAAAAAGTGGTCTTGCCCATGCGTTAGGTGTTCCAGTGGAATATCTGGATGCCGTTTGCAAAGGGGTAGCTGTGGAGGCGATCGCTTCTCTCAAGTTCTGCCCTACCTGCTGGATACCGGGAACTTCTCCCGACCCCATGTGGACGAGTGCCCGTTCTAAGTATTGCTTTGCCTGTGGAAGTGCGTTGTGCGATCGCTGTTCTAATTGTAATGAGGCGATTGCTTCTCTCAAGTTTCGGTTCTGTCCTTACTGCGGCAAAGCCTATAAAAAGGAGTTTTGCTCGTCCTGATTGTCGAATTACATCTTGGGAGAGGGGGCACTGGTTCCAACTCGGCTAGTTCTCCTAATTCTCCCTTGATACTTCGCCATCGACGTAAAACGCATCCCACAATGATGGCATTTCCCATCAATCCACAGAGCCGGAATCTGAAACGAAGTCTTGCAACTGGAACATCGCTCTAACAAGCGCAGATTGTGATATGGACAAGCTGCAACAATATCTTTGTACTGCCACGTCATCCGATGACAGGGCAGCTCAGCATAGCAAACTCCACACAACCGAATGGGGCGGGGTTGCAATGTCATTTCCCGGCTCGGCAACATATTTTGGAATCGTGAGAGATCTAACCCGACTAGACGGGCGATCGCCCCTAACTCTTCATCTGCTGGAAACGGATTAAAATAGAGCTTCTCCCATCGGGCAGTCACCGCACCAATTCCAGCCGCCTGCCCCAAAGAATAAGCTGAAGGCAAACTGTTCGCTTTGAAGCGTCTCAAACGACCAAGATAATGGCTAATACTTTCATACTCCAATGGTTTTACATGCCCTAGTCGAGGCACATCTTCTTCTTGACTCACGGAAAATTCTTCCTTCAATTTCAACCCTCACCCAACTCTGGGCTTTTTCTCGCTTTTATAGGGATATAAGGCTTTCCATAACGGCTAGCAATGTTATGCAGAATTGCTTTATCAACCTTTCCATATCCCTTCTTCAACGAGTGCGTAACTGCTTTTGTCAAAATTTTAATCAAAAGACCTATATGAGCTTCAGTGCTACTTACTAAGGTTTCAAACAAAATTCCCTCTGACAAATTTGATGCTTCGGGAAGCGCCAAAATATCGAGTTCAATGGTTCGCAAGGTTTTTTGAAAGTCTTCATAATCTAGGCGATCAAACTCAAATAAGTTTGGAAAACAAATTCGTAAATCAAAATTGCCTAGTAGAGTGTCAAGTTCTGGCTCACCAGACAGGATAATAGGAATCCCCGATTCCTCATAGAGCTGATTTAAGTCAACAAGAGCCTCTTGTTGAAGATTTTGTGCATTGTCGATAATTAGAAGCTCAATTCTAAAAAGCTTTAAACTTCCAGCCAATCTAGGTCGCAAATCCTGGCGTTTTCCTCTTGGAGCCCCATGATTAATATTTCCAAGGATTGTCGAAAATAATTTTCTAGAGCTTGTGTTTGACCAAGCTTCAACATAAGAAACTCGCTTCCTGTCCTCCTCCTGATAATGCTTTGAAGATCGCTTCTTACCAACACCTCTCGGTCCAATTACCCGTCCACACTGTTTTAGTAAGCGCGATTCATCTAGCCATCGGAAATATTGCGAGGCACGATCAGTCGGGATGAATGCCGTCTCGAATAACTCCTCAATTGCAACCGTTTTGGCAAGTACATCAGTTAAGTCGAGCTGAGGAGCTAAGACTTCCACTGAAACCTGAACTGCCAATTGTGATTCTGCCATGCCTTACCAAAGCCTCCTGAGAGTTTGATTTTTGGGAGTAACAAGCTTATGTCGCTCCTCAGTTGAAGGTGTAGAAGTAGCGGTTTCAACGGGCTGTGGAGGAGATACTAGAGGCTGTGGTGTTATCTGTTCAGGTAGAATCCTTTTCGGTAGGAGTTCCATTGGTTCGGTACTACTGGCGGATTTTCCTGCCCGTTCTTTCCGCAATTCCACCACTTTTAAGTTCTGCTTGCTTTTTCCTCGCAGTTTCTTCTGCTCCGATCGCTGCCGTTCTTTCTTCTCCTGTTTCCGTTCCTCCACTAGCCTTTGTCGCTTATCCAGAGACACGAGTGCATCAAAATTTGAATGCTCACGTTTAGCACTGCTCCGAGCTTTATTCAGTTGCTTCAGCTCATCCAGACTCAAATCCTGAGTATCCATATTAATTGCATGAGCATAGCCAATAAACTCACCGACTTCATCACCCGCCGATTGGCTGTAAATGTATAACGTCAAGATGTGGTCAGGGTCGTAGGTCAGTGTGACGTACTCACCCTTCAGCGATCGCAATTCTTCACAGCGGTAAGTCAGGTTCTCGAAGTAAACAGAGCCATGCGCCTGAACAACCCGTTGCTCCTCTTTCATCAAGCAAACGTCTAACTCTCGCTCATTCATCGGTTCGGGCAGTTTATTCCCCATACCTCTAAACCAGCGTTCATATCGAGTATCATGCGGGTCTTTAGGATAGGGCTGATGATTGTAGTCATCGCAAAAATAACTCGCTAGAATCTTGATATCTTCAATGGTGAGACAAGCCTCCTTCTCTGCCCGTTTTGCCCCATCTTCTTCCTTTGAGATGTATCCGGGAAGAGGTGCCAAAACCTCAGTGTTAATAGTCTTAAAGAGCCGTTCCACAATGCCCCCTTGAAGGTTGTGTCGCAAAGATTTTAAAGTAACAAACGAACTGGTCTCATTCGTATTGTTTTAAGCACTCACTCCGAAGAGTTCATTGATGAATCTTGCTCCAGATACACTGTCCCC